>NZ_UGSP01000001.1:1366250-1740625 GCF_900454535.1 Avibacterium avium | reverse complement strand
GGCTTATTGCTGTTTACCACAGACGGCGAATTAGCAAACCGCTTAATGCACCCAAGCCGTGAAGTGGAACGTGAGTATTCCGTGCGTGTTTTTGGTCAGGTGGACGAAGCAATGATCGCCCGTTTACGCAAAGGCGTACAGTTAGAAGATGGGCCAGCCAATTTCAAAGCCATCAAGCCAATGGGCGGACAAGGAATGAACCAATGGTTTGACGTTACCCTAATGGAGGGGCGTAACCGTGAAGTTCGCCGCTTATGGGAATCGCAAGGCATTCAAGTCAGCCGTTTGATCCGCATTCGTTACGGCAATATCAAATTAATGAAAACCTTACCGCGCGGTGGTTGGGAAGAAATGGATCTCACCAATGTGAATTATCTGCGCGAATTGGTGGGGCTTGAGCCAGAAACCCAAAGCAAATTAGACGTCACCAAACAACGCAGACGCGCCAAAACTGGGCAAATCCGTCGTGCGGTGAAACGTTATGCGGATATGAATAAACGTTACAAAAAAGCTTAAAAATTCGATAAAAAGCCTAAAAAATTTCATAAAAAAGCACCGCACTTTGATCAAGGAGTGATGATGAAAATTCAGCAATTACGTTATATCGTTGAAATCGTAAATCAAAATTTGAATGTAACCGAAGCGGCAAATACCTTGTTTACCTCGCAGCCTGGGATCAGTAAACAAGTGCGGTTGTTGGAAGATGAATTAGGCTTAGAGATTTTTGAGCGCAACGGTAAACATATCAAAGCCCTTACCCCAGCGGGCAAAAAAATTGTTGCGATTGCGCGCGAATTATTGGTGAAAACGCAAAGTATTAAAGCTGTGGCAGATGAATATACGCAGCCTAATCACGGCGTGTTACGCATTGCCACCACTAACACGCAGGCGCGTTATATGCTGCCTTCTGTGGTAGAGCGTTTTTCCAAAAAATATCCCGATGTGAGCTTGCATATTCATCAGGGTTCGCCAACGCAAATTTATGACGCATTACTTTCTGGCGAAGTGGATTTGGCGATCACTACGGAAGCGCAATATTTATTTGATGACTTGGTGCTATTGCCTTGTTACTTATGGAATCGTTCCGTGATCGTTAAAAACGATCATCCCTTGGCGCAATGTCAAAATCTGACGATTGAAGAACTGAGTAAATATCCCCTTGTTACCTATACCTTTGGTTTTACTGGCGTTTCTGATTTGGATTATGCTTTCAACAGTGCAGGACTATTGCCGAATATTGTGTTTACCGCCACCGATGCTGATGTCATCAAAACCTATGTGCGTTTAGGCTTAGGCGTGGGGATTATGGCTTCAATGGCACATACGCCAGAAGATAAAGATCTAGTGGCGATCGATGCCAGCCATATTTTCCGTTCGAGTATGACGCAAATTGCTTTCAAACATAGCATTTTTTTACGCAATTATATGTACGATTTTATCAATATGTTTTCACCGCACTTAACCCGCCCAATGGTGGAGCAAGCGGAGCGTTTGCACGATAACAACGCGGTGAAAAAATTATTTGATGATATTGTGTTGGAAGTGCGGTAGTTTTTTTATGGGTTTTTATCCGCCTGAAATAGAAAGAAATTTCAGATAACAGGTGAGTTTTGAGCGGAAATATGGTAAAAATAACCCTTTAAATTTTTATTTCATTTGAATAGGAAACAAAATATGTCAAATTTACAAAATATCATTGAAGCGGCATTTGAACGTCGTGCTGAAATTACCCCTAAAACAGTAGATGCGCAAACACGTGCAGCGATCGAAGAAGTGATCGAAGGTTTAGACAGCGGCAAATACCGTGTAGCAGAAAAAATTGATGGTGAATGGGTAACTCACCAATGGTTGAAAAAAGCAGTATTGCTTTCTTTCCGTATTAATGACAACCAAGTGATTGACGGCGCAGAAACCAAATATTACGACAAAGTAGCCCTTAAATTTGCAGATTATGACGAAGCACGTTTCCAACAAGAAGGTTTCCGTGTTGTGCCTTCAGCGACCGTGCGTAAAGGTGCATACATCGCGAAAAATGCCGTATTAATGCCATCTTATGTAAATATTGGTGCTTACGTTGGCGAAGGCACAATGGTGGATACTTGGGCAACCGTTGGTTCTTGCGCGCAAATCGGTAAAAATGTTCACCTTTCAGGCGGTGTTGGTATCGGTGGTGTATTAGAGCCATTACAAGCTAACCCAACCATTATCGGCGACAACTGCTTTATCGGCGCACGTTCTGAAGTGGTTGAAGGTGTTATCGTAGAAGATGGCTGTGTAATCTCAATGGGCGTATTCATCGGCCAATCCACCAAAATCTATGATCGTGAAACTGGCGAAATCCACTACGGCCGTGTACCAGCAGGCTCAGTGGTTGTATCGGGCAGCCTTCCATCAAAAGACGGCAAATACAGCCTATACTGCGCCGTTATCGTGAAAAAAGTTGATGCCAAGACCTTAGGTAAAGTAGGCATCAACGAATTATTGCGTAGCATTGAAGAATAATTAGTATTCATAATCAAACAATAAAAAATCTGCACAAAGAAATGCGTGCAGATTTTTTTATTTTGAATTATCGATAGTAAGTTTAGGAAGAAATTTACTAAGTTTCTCTTAAGCACTTCCAAAAACAATGTGAAATGTATCACAAAATTTTGTTTTACTGATTGAAAGATAAGGGGATTTTTATATACTTCCGCCTAATGATGAGCATTTAAAGCGGTAGCGTGTATGGTTTTTTTCGCACATTCAACAGAAGATCCGACAGAGAAAGATTGGCAGTTGTTAAGTGATCATTTAATCAATGTTGCGAAAATGGCAGCTGATTTTGCGCAATATTTTGGCGCTCAAGAGATTGCATATCATATGGGATTGCTACACGATTTTGGTAAGTATAGTGAGCCATATCAAGCGCGTTTGCGTGGTGGACCGCGGGTTGATCATTCAACTGCAGGGGCAAAATTAGCCGTAGAAAAATACCCTCAACTCGGTTGGCTGATGGCATTTTGTATTGCAGGGCATCACGCTGGGTTAGCGAATGGTTCGCGAGAAGGGGAGCTAACAACCTTAGCTCAGCGCTTAGAAAATATCATTCCTGCTTTAGATAAAGCTTGGCAAGATGAAATTCCGTTAGCCGATAAACTTTCTTTTCCTGCTATCACACCATCAAAAACAGAGCAATTTTTCTCTTTGTCTTTTTTTACCCGAATGCTTTATTCTTGTTTGGTCGATGCGGATTTTTTAGAAACAGAAGCTTTTTATGCCAAAGGGCAAAATGTTTCCGTTGAGCGGGGTAATTATCCTGATCTTATTACCTTACAGCATCGTTTCAATCAATTTATTCAGTCAAAATTTAGACAATCTTCAGCTAATCAGAAAGCTTCTTCGCTGAATCAACTGCGTAGTCAGATTTTTGATTATGCGGTACAGCAAGCCGCACTACCACCTGGACTTTTTACTTTAACCGTGCCAACTGGTGGTGGAAAGACTTTTACCTCAATGGCATTTGCTCTTGAGCACGCTAAGATTCACCAACTTCGCCGTATTATTTATGTGATTCCTTTTACGAGTATTATTGAGCAAAATGCTGCACAATTTCGCCAAGCATTTGGCGAGCTTGGTGAGAAAGCGGTGTTAGAGCATCATAGTACCTTTGATGATGGAAAATTGGCGGATAAAAATAGCAAAGATAAATTGCGCTTAGCTTCTGAAAATTGGGATATGCCTGTTGTGGTAACCACAGCGGTGCAATTTTTTGAATCTTTATTTGCAAATCGTTCATCTCGTTGCCGTAAGTTACATAATATTACGGGAAGTGTGATTATTTTAGATGAAGCACAAATGTTACCGCTCAATTTATTACGTCCGATTATGGCTGCCATTGATGAACTTGCGCGTAATTATCGCTGTTCGGTGGTAATGTGTACCGCGACTCAACCTGCGATTCATCAGCAACACGGTTTCTATAAAGGCTTTGAGAATTTACGCGAAATTGCACCAAATCCTGAGCAATTATTTGAACGATTGGCGCGTACCACTGTACAGCATATTGGTGAACAAAAAGATGAGTCTGTACTCAATTATTTAACTGAAAATCCACAAATTCTGATTATTGTCAATAATCGCAAGCATGCGCAGCATTTGTATCATTTAGCGAAATCCTTGGAGGGATGTTTTCATCTTTCCACCTTGATGTGTGCTAAACACCGTACGCAAATACTTGATGAGATTCGTCATTGCTTGAAAGAAGGCAAACCTTGTCGGGTGATTTCCACATCCTTAATAGAGGCTGGTGTGGATGTCGATTTTCCGCTGGTAATGCGTGCGGAAGCAGGCTTAGATTCTGTTGCTCAAGCCGCAGGACGTTGTAATCGCGAGGGTAAACGGGCGCAGAGCGAAAGTTTAGTTTTTATTTTTAAGCCAGAAGAGCAGTGGAAGCCGCCGGCGGAATTAAACGTACTTTCGGCCTGTATGCGCTCAGTTGTGCGCTCGCATCAATCCGATTTACTGGCACCAGATGCTATTTTAAATTATTTCAAGCAGGTTTATGCTTCAAAGGGGAGTGAACTCGATAAAGCAGGCATTTTAGCAGATTGCCATAATGCAAGGCTAAATTTCCCTTTTGAAACTATGGCGAAGAAATTTCAAATGATTCAAAGCCATCTTGTGCCTTTGATTATTCCTTTTAATGAAGAGGCCGAAAAACTTATCGATAGCCTGCAAAATGCCGAGCAAATTGGGGGGATTTTACGCAAGTTGCAACCCTATACGATCCAAATTTCTGAGAAAATTTTGACCGCACTTTATCAGCGTGGTGCGGTTGACTTAATCAATAGAGAACGTTTTGGTGAACAATTTTATTATTTGATTAATCGGGATTTATATAGCGAACATTCTGGATTAAATTGGGATACGCCAGAATTTATTGCTGCGGAAAATTGTGCTTGGTAAGTCGCCATAGCATAACCATAGAATAAATGGAGTAGTGAATGAAGAATAAAGTGAGATTACATATTTGGGGGGACTATGCCTGTTTCACCCGCCCAGAAATGAAGGTGGAACGGGTCTCTTATGACGTGATAACCCCTTCAGCTGCGCGGGGGATATTATCAGCGATCCATTGGAAGCCCGCGATAAATTGGGTAATAGATAAGATCTATGTGCTGAAGCCTATCCAGTTTGAATCTATTCGCAGAAATGAATTGGGGAGTAAGCTGCCAGCCACTAGAGTAAGTGGGGCAATGAAGCGTAACAGTGTTGAAGGACTTTATACTATCATAGAAGAAGATCGTCAACAACGTGCTGCTACTGTATTAAAAAATGTCGCTTATGTTATTGAAGCCCATATTGTAATGACGGATAAAGCAGGTGAAGGTGATAATTTAACCAAGCATTTAGAGATGTTTAAACGACGAGCGATGAAAGGACAATGCTTCCAACAACCTTGTATGGGAGTGAGGGAGTTTCCTGCTGAATTTGCCTTTATTAATGAAGATGAGGCGTTACCAGAATGTTTGTTAGATGAAAATGATCGTCAGCGTGATTTAGGTTGGATGTTGCACGATATTGATTTTCAGAATAAAAATACACCGCACTTTTTTAGAGCCAAAATGCAAGATGGCATTATTACGGTGCCGCCTTTTATGGCCGAGGAGGTGGTATCGTGATTTTGTTATCACTTGTTCGTTATTATCAGCGTTTATCTGCCCAAAAGGATCGTGATACCGGTGAGCCTAAAGTTCCTTCTTATGGATTCAGTGAAGAAAAAATTGGCTATATCTTAGTGTTAAATTCAAAGGGTGAGTTGGTTGATGTCATTCCTAATTTTACTGATGACAAAAAGCCGAGAGCGAAGTTAATCAATGTTCCCCAAGCAGTGAAACGAACATCTGGCATAAAACCGAACTTTTTATGGGATAAAACGGCTTATGTGCTCGGGGTGGAAGCCAATCAGGATAAAGCCAGTGCGAAAGTGCAGCCAGCGTTGCTTTCTCGTCATACTTTCGATGCGTTCAAACAGTTTCATTTAGAGGCATTAGCGGATACCCAAGATAAAGGCTTGCAAGCCTTGGTGAAATTCTTAACAACTTGGGAGCCTGAAAAATTTACGGACTCTCTTTGCCCAATTGAAATATTAGATGCCAACCTTGTATTTAAGCTAGATGGTGAAAATCAATATATTCACCAAAGTGTTGAAGCGCAAAATTTATGGGCAGGTCTATTATCCACGAATGATAAGACGGAAGGAATTTGTTTAATTACGGGGGAAAAAGCCCCTATTGCACGCTTGCATCCTTCTATTAAAGGTATTCAGGGCGGACAAAGCTCGGGCGGCTCAATTATTTCTTTCAATAAAGATGCCTTTACTTCTTTTAATAAGGATCAAGGTGATAATGCGCCTGTTTCAGAACAAGCTGCGTTTGCTTATACCACAGCGTTAAATTATTTATTACGCAACAAAAATCATCATTTGATGATTGGCGATACAAGTACCGTTTTTTGGGCAGAAGCAGAAGATGTTGAACAAGCGGAGCTGGCGGAACAATTTTTTGCAGGTTTTTTGACACCGCCTGATGATGAGCAAGAGAATAGCCCTATTTTTGATATGCTAGAAAAAATGAGTAAAGGCAGACCTTTGCAAGAGATTAATCTCGGGATAGCGCCGAGTACCCGTTTTTTCATTTTAGGTTTAGCGCCAAATGCCTCAAGAATTTCTATTCGTTTTTGGTTGGAAACCAGTTTTGGTGAGCTAGCCAATAATTTAGCGATGCATTGGCAGGATCTTGCACTTAAGCCTCGCCCTTGGAAGACTCCGCCTTCTATTTGGCGTTTATTATTGCAAACAACGCCATTAGATCGCACTGGTAAAGGTAAATCTGAAAATATTTCCCCTGTACTCGCAGGAGAGCTGGCTCGAGCTATTTTTACTGATAGTCTCTATCCGATGAATTTATTATCTCAATTACTGATGCGATTTAGAGCGGATGGGCAAATAACAGGATTAAGAATTGCAATGGTTAAAGCCGTACTTCAGCGGCGATTTAGAAAAGATTTGATAAAACAAGGAGTTCCTATGGAATTAGATGAAAATACGGATCATACAGCTTATCTTCTTGGACGATTGTTTGCGTTGTTAGAACGCGTTCAATACCAAGCGTTGGGTGATCTCAATGCAAATATTGTCGATCGTTATTATGCCTCGGCATCTACTGTGCCGTATTCAGTTTTCCCACGTCTTCTGAAAGGGGCTCAGCATCATTTTTCTCGCTTAAAGAAAGACAAAGTGGGGATGGCGATTAATTTAAGTAAGGAGCTTGCCGCAATTTTAGCAAAATTACCAACCGTTTTCCCGCGTCATTTGAATATTGAGGAACAAGGACGCTTTGCATTAGGCTATTATCAAGAAAAAGAACGTTATTTCAGCAAAAAAGTCAATGCTGATGAAACCGAATCAATCAAGGAGTAAAAAATGACTATCCAGAATCGTTATGAATTTGTATATTTTTTTGATGTTACTAACGGGAATCCAAATGGTGATCCTGATGCAGGAAATTTACCGCGCATGGATCCTGAAACCAGCAAAGGCTTGGTTACAGATGTTTGTTTAAAACGTAAGATCCGTAATTTTATTGAATTATGCTATGAAAATGAGCCAGGCTACGAGATTTATGTGAAAGAGAAAAGCGTGTTGAATTTACAAAATAAACGTGCCTATGAAGCTTTATCCATCAAGCCTGAAGCGAAAAAACTACCGAAAGATGAAGCCAAAGCACGCGAAATTACCGCATGGATGTGCAAAAATTTCTTTGATGTTCGTAGTTTTGGCGCAGTAATGACGACTGAAGTCAATAGTGGCCAAGTTCGTGGTCCAGTGCAATTTGCCTTTGCACAATCAATCGATCCAATTGTTCCAGTGGAGCTTTCTATTACGCGTATGGCAGTAACCAACGAGAAAGACCTTGAAAAAGAGCGTACTATGGGACGTAAAGCCATTGTTCCTTATGGACTTTATCGTGTACATGGCTTTATTTCAGCAAAATTAGCAGAGAAAACGGGCTTTAGCGAGGAAGATTTACAGAAGTTATGGCAGGCTTTACAGCTGATGTTTGAACACGATCATTCTGCCGCACGTGGAGAAATGGTAGCGCGCAAACTGGTAGTATTTAAACATCAAGACGCCTTAGGTAATCAGCCAGCGCATAAATTATTTGAGCGAGTCACCGTAGAACGTGTGAATGGTGATATGGCAATGCCTGCACAGTCATTTGATGATTACCGTATCTCAGTGAATACTGATGGGTTAACAGGCGTAACGGTTGAAGAATTAATTTAACCAATGTATATCGTTTCCCTTTCGGCATTACAGCATTATGCATTCTGCCCACGCCAATGTGCGTTAATCCATAACGAGCAAGCGTGGGAAGAAAACTTGCTTACGGCACAAGGAAGAACCTTGCACGAGCGTGTCGATTCAGGCGAGCCTGAAAGCCGTAAGGGAATTCGTTTTGAGCGAACCGTACATGTTTGTGCGCAACAGCTTGGATTAACGGGAATTTTGGATCTCGTAGAGCAAGATCTTAGCTCAGGTCAATTAAAGCCTATAGAGTATAAACGTGGCAAACCTAAACTTGAACCTATTGATGAAATTCAACTTTGCGCTCAAGCATTATGTTTAGAAGAAATGACAGGGCAGTCTATTACGGAAGGGGCGATATGGTATTTACAAACGCGACATCGTTTACCTGTTCTGTTTTCAGCTGAATTAAGAAACAGAACATTAGATACCATTGCGAATGTACAAGCATTGTTAGAAAGCGGCATAACGCCTGCACCACAATATGGGAAACACTGTAAGGCTTGTTCCTTAATTGAGCTTTGCCAGCCTGCATTATTGGAAAAAGATAAATCGCAATCTTATATCAAAAGGTTGTTTGATGAGAAAGAATAAAAGCAAAGTGCGGTATAAAAATGATGAGTTTTTTAATCTTAATTAGGTGAATTTTTACGATGAAAAAACTACAAAATACCATTTATATCACGACACAAGGCAGTTATTTGCATAAAGAAAGAGAAACGCTTGTGATTGAACAAGAGCGTAAAAAAGTGGCACAGCTTCCTATTCATTCTATTGGACATATATTCTGTTTTGGTAATGTGTTGGTATCTCCATTTTTA
Organism: Avibacterium avium; assembly: GCF_900454535.1. Lineage (GTDB taxonomy): Bacteria > Pseudomonadota > Gammaproteobacteria > Enterobacterales > Pasteurellaceae > Avibacterium > Avibacterium avium. Next base: position 1,731,454 of record NZ_UGSP01000001.1, on the reverse strand, counting down.
ATGGGATTTTGTGGCGAAAATAATGTAAATCTTGCCTTTTTCACTGAAAATGGACGCTATTTAGGGCGCTTACAAGGCCGACAAAGTGGCAATGTATTATTACGCCGAGCGCAATATCGATATTCCGCGGAAAAACCTACCACCATTGCTCGTCATATTATCGCAGCTAAAATTCAATCATCTAAGCGTGTGTTGCAACGCCAGCTACGAAATTATGGTGAAAATCAAGAAATTCAACAGGCTATTTATGGTTTAAATGCACGTTTAAGGGAGCTTAAGCAAGCTGACGGGTTGGAGACTATTCGTGGCATTGAGGGCGAAGCTGCATCTCGTTACTTTAGTGTTTTTCATCATTTATTGCGGGATAAGAGCGGTTTTGCTTTTCACGGACGTTCACGCCGTCCACCGCGTGATGAAGTGAATGCGTTGTTATCATTTTTATATAGTATTTTAGGTAAGGAAATTAGCGGTGCTTTGCAAGGTGTGGGGCTAGATCCGCAAATTGGCTTTTTACATGCTGATCGTCCGGGCAGAGATAGTTTAGCACAAGATATATTGGAAGAATTTCGTGCTTGGTGGGTGGATAGAACCGTATTAAGCCTAATTAACCGTGGGCAAATTAAACCAAGTGATTTTGTAAAAGAAAGTAGTGGTGCAGTTAATTTGAAACCTGAAATGCGAAAAAGCCTATTCCAAGCTTGGCAAGCGAAGAAGCAAGAAAAAATACTCCACCCATTTTTGCAGGAAAATGTTGCAATAGGATTATTACCCCATATACAAGCAATGCTACTAGCACGGCATTTACGCGGTGATTTAGCGCAATATCCCCCATTTTTAATGCGTTAGGATAACAATATGTTAATGCTGATTACTTATGATATTTCTCTTGATGATCCACAAGGTCAAGCGCGTTTGCGTCGTATTGCGAAACATTGTCTTGATTATGGTGTTCGCGTTCAATATTCTGTGTTTGAATGTGATATAGCTCCAGATCAATGGGTAGTATTAAAATCCAAACTATTGGATACTTATAACCCTGAAACTGATAGTTTGCGCTTTTACCATTTAGGAAGTAAATGGCGCAGAAAAGTAGAGCATCACGGAGCAAAACCATCAATTGATATTTTCCAAGATGCCATAATTCTATAATCGCTAACCTATTGTTCTCATCAAATCCCTGCTAGCTTAGCGAAGTATCATTATTCTTTAAAAATCAAATAATTAATTCTGAATTTTATTTAGCAATAATTATGCTATAATCTATCCTCGCACAGAAAAGAATGATTAGCGAAATACCAAGGTTAATACCTTATTTTTGTTATATTTTTTCCCTGTGCTCGGCCATCTCCCAGATGGCCGTGAATTGAAACCGCCTGATTTTGCTGATAAAAGGCATCGGCGACCCGGCCATCTCCCAGATGGCCGTGAATTGAAACTGTCATTGTTGGTGTAGTACTAATGGTTGCAAGCCGGCCATCTCCCAGATGGCCGTGAATTGAAACACCATTTTCTAAATAGCTATTCGCATTGGCGATACGGCCATCTCCCAGATGGCCGTGAATTGAAACTGGATAAGATCCCAAACTAATTAAGGTTCTTTTCCGGCCATCTCCCAGATGGCCGTGAATTGAAACAATCACACCGTCAGCATCGGGCAAGGTGTGCGAAACGGCCATCTCCCAGATGGCCGTGAATTGAAACATCACAGGGCTTGTGCAACGCTTTGACCAGTGTCGGCCATCTCCCAGATGGCCGTGAATTGAAACTTCGCTCGGCAAGCTTAACGTTTCAAAGCGGTCTTCGGCCATCTCCCAGATGGCCGTGAATTGAAACATTTCGGTGGGGATTTGTTGGGGCATTTTGTATCTCCGGCCATCTCCCAGATGGCCGTGAATTGAAACTCTCCAATTAAACTCTGTATGCTACTTTTGGCTGCGGCCATCTCCCAGATGGCCGTGAATTGAAACCGCCAATCGTATTGACCCCACTCTTCAAATTTTTCGGCCATCTCCCAGATGGCCGTGAATTGAAACCACGTCCGCCCCATTAACAAAAGGGTAGGCGTGGTCCGGCCATCTCCCAGATGGCCGTGAATTGAAACGTCCATTGTGGTGCGATACTGCAAAATAAATCCCCGGCCATCTCCCAGATGGCCGTGAATTGAAACGCTTTCTCCTTGTTTACGGCGATTAATCGCATTAGCGGCCATCTCCCAGATGGCCGTGAATTGAAACAATAAAATTTATGAGTAAAGCTAAAAATATTTCAACGGCCATCTCCCAGATGGCCGTGAATTGAAACGCCGAAATCCCGTTAGTGATGGGGTGGGGAGGGCCGGCCATCTCCCAGATGGCCGTGAATTGAAACCATTTCGTCGCTGGGAAATCAGGTAAGGTGCGCATCGGCCATCTCCCAGATGGCCGTGAATTGAAACTTGAACATTTATTAAGCATTTCGTTTTTCGGATTCGGCCATCTCCCAGATGGCCGTGAATTGAAACTTCAGATGATGCGCCTGAGTCGGTCCACGCAATACCCGGCCATCTCCCAGATGGCCGTGAATTGAAACTTGTCTTGCCAGTGCAATAATTTGTTGCGATTGCGGCCATCTCCCAGATGGCCGTGAATTGAAACATGATACAGATGAAACAAGCGAGAGCGGAGAACGGCGGCCATCTCCCAGATGGCCGTGAATTGAAACACTAAATATGCCATTCAAAAAACAGCAGAGAAATCGGCCATCTCCCAGATGGCCGTGAATTGAAACGCAAAGCAAGGGAAAGATTTTGCCCACGCCGCACCGGCCATCTCCCAGATGGCCGTGAATTGAAACCCACGAAGTGCGGCAGCTAAAAACATTGACCATTGCGGCCATCTCCCAGATGGCCGTGAATTGAAACAGCCTCCGCATATCGAATGAGATTAAACAAATGGCCGGCCATCTCCCAGATGGCCGTGAATTGAAACCCTGCACAGATAGCGAAAAAGGGGAAATAATCCCCGGCCATCTCCCAGATGGCCGTGAATTGAAACCATACGCCGTCATTGGTTAAAATAAGCTGATAAACGGCCATCTCCCAGATGGCCGTGAATTGAAACCGATTGGTGGCATCTTGTCAAAGTCTTTAGGTTTCGGCCATCTCCCAGATGGCCGTGAATTGAAACACCGTGCGTTTGGCGGTCAGCGAATTGGTTACTGCGGCCATCTCCCAGATGGCCGTGAATTGAAACCGAGCCGAAAACTTATTATTGATACCAAATGTTCGGCCATCTCCCAGATGGCCGTGAATTGAAACGACCGTACTTTGCGCATTCCTGCACGAACTTGCTCGGCCATCTCCCAGATGGCCGTGAATTGAAACAAGCTGGTTACCACGCTCCATATAATCAGATTTACGGCCATCTCCCAGATGGCCGTGAATTGAAACTTAGATAGTCTCCTACGGGAGTTTTGAATTTTCGCGCGGCCATCTCCCAGATGGCCGTGAATTGAAACTATCCGAATTAAGAATCCAGCGGTCAAACATATAACGGCCATCTCCCAGATGGCCGTGAATTGAAACGCCGCTTGCCCAGCAATGCGTAGCCAATTTGACGACGGCCATCTCCCAGATGGCCGTGAATTGAAACTAAATTGCGTTTATATGCAAACCGCTTTGAAGATCGGCCATCTCCCAGATGGCCGTGAATTGAAACCCGAACTGAAAAAAGGGTTAGAAATTAAATGCCCGGCCATCTCCCAGATGGCCGTGAATTGAAATATTTGGTTTGCGTCCGTTGCCACAGGTTCGGTCCGGCCATCTCCCAGATGGCCGTGAATTGAAACAGCGATTTACCACTTTTCACACCAAGCAAATTTTCCGGCCATCTCCCAGATGGCCGTGAATTGAAACAAGCACGCAGGGCGGGGCGTTATCGCCTAATCCCCGGCCATCTCCCAGATGGCCGTGAATTGAAACGCCAATCATAGATTGGATAAGCGTTGAAAACATTCGGCCATCTCCCAGATGGCCGTGAATTGAAACTGGTGATGAGCCACCAACATCAATGGAGAATCTACGGCCATCTCCCAGATGGCCGTGAATTGAAACCCCGCTCTGCTCCATCAAATGCCAACCAGTTATCGGCCATCTCCCAGATGGCCGTGAATTGAAACACGTCAAAAACGAATCGCGCTTAGTGTCGCAGGCGGCCATCTCCCAGATGGCCGTGAATTGAAACTAATGCTGGATAGGGATTTTGCGAATATTGTAATACCGAGCATCCCCATATACTATGAACAAATAACTTCCCCAATTTCCACCGCACTTTTGATTATTACTCTTACCACAATAAAAAAATCCTCCCGAGGGAGGATTTTTTGTGTATTCAGTATTCATCAAATTAGAACAAAATACTTCCCACTAAAGCAAAGCCGAAACCGGTGAAACCGATAAGGGTTTCTAGCACAGTCCAAGTTTTTAATGTGGTTTTGGTATCCATTTCTAAGAAACGGCTTACTAACCAGAATCCACTGTCATTAACATGGGAGAACACGGTTGCGCCAGATGCAATGGCAATGACGATAAAGCATAAATCAAGTTGGCTTAAGCCTGTCGTTGCGGCAATCGTTGGAGCAATGAGTGCAGATGTCGTTGTTAATGCCACAGTGGCTGAGCCTTGTGCTACACGCAATGTCATTGAAATAATGAAGGCCGCAACAATCACAGGCATACCCGTATCGGCAAACATTGCAGAAAGTTGATCGCCAATGCCACTTGCACGTAATACGCCACCGAACATACCGCCAGCCCCTGTTACTAACACGATTGAACAAATTGGGCCAAGAGCATTGTCGCAGATTTTCTCGATTTGCTCGTTGCTACGCTGATCTTTCAATAACAAAATAGTAACGATTAGGGTAATAAGTAATGCTACAGGCGTTTTGCCTAACAAACGTAAGCCTTGAACCCAAGATTGTGAGCCATCAACGACACCAGTTACAGAAAGCGTATTTAATCCTGTATCAAATAGGATCAACACTAATGGCAATAATAAAATAGTTAAAACTTTACCAAAACTAGGTGGATTTAACACCGCAGTTTCATTGATTGCATTGGCATTTAAGAATGCTTTTGGTAAATCAACCATAATTTTTTTGCCTAAATATTGGCTGAATAAATAGCTTGCAATGTACCAAGTTGGAATACCGCACACCAAACCAACAATGATCAATAAGCCCATATTTGCACCAAGCAAATCACCCGATGCCACAGGGCCTGGGTGTGGTGGAACAAAGGCGTGCATTACGGCAAATGCCCCTGCTGCGGGTAAAGCATAGCGTAATACCGAGCCACCAAAGCGTTTTGCTACGCTAAAGATAATCGGCAACATCACCACTAAACCAGCATCAAAGAAGATTGGGAAACCAAATAATAAAGATGCAAAACCGAGTGCGAATGGGGCTTTTTTCTCACCAAATTTATTGATAAGCGTATCGGCTAACACTTTTGCACCACCAGTGATCTCAAGTAAACGCCCAATCATTGCGCCCAAGCCCACAAGCAATGCGACAGAAGCTAACGTACCGCCAAAACCTTTTGTTAAAGTTGGCAGAATATCTTTAAAAGGCACGCCTGTCGCAAGTGCGGTGAGTAAACTCACAATAATTAATGCCACAAAAGCGTGAACTCTGAATTTCATAATTAATAAGAGCAACAGCAACACTGAAGCAATCATAATGAAAATTAACATATAACGTCCTCAATTATAGATGAAAGCGTTTTCTTAACCGAAAGGAAAAGAACGAATAGCTAATTTACCCGTAACATAAAAATTATCTGGAAAGGTAAAGTAGATGCGTCTATTATTAGGGAAATCCCCCCTTAAGTTCAAACAATAACGACAAAAATTGCGATCTTTGTTAAAAATTTGTGAAACGGATCACAAAATAGAATGTTACCAGTAACGCCAACTGGCGATTTTTTGCTATGGTTAGCACAGAACCAATTCATTATTGCGTTAGCATAATAAAAATGAGGAAAACAAAATGGAAAAAGCAAAAGGCAAAAGTTTTATCCTAATGGGCGTATCCAGCACGGGCAAAACCTCCGTAGGCACTGAAGTTTGCCACCGTTTAGGTTTAAAGCTCATAGACGGTGATGATCTACACCCAAGAGCCAACATCATCAAAATGGGTAATGGCCAACCGCTTAATGACGAAGACCGAGCGCCTTGGCTTGAACGCATTCGTGATGCAGCATTTAGTCTTGAACAAAAAAGTGAAGTGGGAATTATCGTGTGTTCTGCGCTTAAGAAAAAATATCGTGACCAAATCCGTGATGGCAATGAAAGCGTGAAATTTCTTTTCCTAGAAGGCAGTTTTGATCTTGTGCTAGAGCGAATGAAAAACCGCAAAGGGCATTATATGAAAACAGAAATGCTCAAAAGCCAATTCGATACCTTAGAACCCCCACAAGCGGACGAACCAGATGTGATCCACATTGATATTGACGGCACTTTTGAACAAGTGGTGGATCGCTGTGTGCAAGCCTTAACGCCTTTATTGCAAAAATAGGCATCATTTAGTGATAGAAAAAAGAGTTAAAGAGCGGTGAGATTTTCACCGTTTTTTATTTGCCAAATATGAGAAGATAAATTTCTTATTTTTGAAATAGTATTCTTAAATTATAGAACATCATTAATTTAAGGGGCTGTAGTAGATTAGCCCTAAATTTCACACCATTTTCGCAATATTTTTAACTGCTCTTTTGGTGTCCCAAAGTTAAACCGAAATTCACATTCCTTCAAGAATAAAGGAAAGTTTTTTCGGTTAATTCCATTATATTTTCGCAGTATCCGCTTCGCCTGATTCCAAAAATTTTCAATGCCATTAATATGATTTTGTTTCACCGCAAATAGCTCGGAATGATTGATTCGTTCGTGGTGAAATTCACTCACATCAAGCGCATCATAACTGCGATAAGTGTCCGTATAAACCCAGCTATCAGGCTTGATTTTTCTTTTAATAACAGGGAGTAATGTTTCACTCTTGGTGTTTTTAACCACAACAGTAAATACCTTTCCTTGTAGTTTTAGTAACCCAAAAACAGCAACTTTTCCAGCCGCTCTTCGTCCTCGTTTTCCCTTTCGATGACCACCAAAATAGCTTTCGTCTAGTTCAATTTCCCCCTCAAAAATCTCGTTAACTTCAAGGGATAAATGATAGCCAATCACAAGCCTGATTTTATGGTAGAACAAAGCGGCTGTATTCGGTTGAATATCTAGCAAATTTGCTGCTGTTCTTGCAGTAACTTCTGCAACAAAAAACTCAAGCAGTTTTTTCTGTATGGATTTCTTTAATTTACAATATGTTATCTTCATTTTTGTAGTATAGCATTGTTGCTAATCTACTACAGCCCCTAATTTAATTATTTTTATTTTTTCAGAATACTTTGATTTTATTTATCAGTTTCGCTACACTGTTTTGCATTAGTCGGGGTGCTTGTTTAAGCTGAGATGATACCCGTGAACCTGATACAGCTAATACTGACGTAGGAAACTAATTATGCAAACGCTTCTTTTCTTATTAAATTCTCACCGCACTTCTTTTATTTTTAACGGCTTTTTTCCATCACGTTGATTGGTGAATGAACGATGAAAGCCATCGAAATTTCCGATCTTAAACTCAGTTTTGCTGAGCAACCTTTGTTTGAGCATTTTCATTTTAGCGTATTACAAGGGGAGTGGGTGGCGTTGCTTGGCGCATCAGGCGTGGGGAAATCAACTTTATTGCGCGCCATTGCAGGGCTAGAAAATCAGGCGATTATACAGGGACGTATTCAGTGTTCAGGCAACATCGCTTGGCTTGCGCAGCAGGATAGTTTGTATCCTTGGCTGTCTATTTTAGATAATGTTCAGCTTTATCAGCATCTTACTCATAGCAAAACGAAAAAAACGGAAGAAAAAGCCCGCACTTTATTAAGGGCGGTGAAAATGGAACAACATTTGCATAAGCCTTGCTATCAGCTTTCTGGTGGACAGCGGCAGCGCGTGGCGTTGGCCCGAACGCTAATGCAAGATGCAGAGATTATTTTAATGGACGAACCCTTTTCCGCGTTAGATGCCGTAACTCGCTTGCAATTACAGCAGCTTTCACATCAGTTATTGGCAGATAAAACCGTGTTGCTTATCACCCACGATCCGCAAGAAGCCTTATTGCTAGCCGATAAAATCTATATTTTGCACCAACAACCCGTTCAGCTTTCACCGCACATTTGCCCGCAAGGCAAAGCACCGAGAGATTTTTCGCAAGAGAAATTATGGCAATTACAGCAATATTTATTTAAGCAGTTAATGGGGGAAGATTAATGTTTGCGTGGCAAAGCCTATTTCGAGCATTGATAATGACCTTATTTTTCGCCTTGTGCTGGCAAGGGGCGATTTCAATTTTTGCGATCCCACATTATTTACTGCCAGAACCTGTTGCCGTGCTAAATGAAGTGTCTTCACAATGGGCTTTATTATTTATGCACGCCAAAATCACCTTATGGGAAATTTTGTTAGGGTTGGTGTTAGGCTTTTTATTTGGTTTACTTTCTGCCTTATTGCTGGCTTCTTCACAAACCCTTTCAGCCTTTTTATTGCCCATTTTAATTGCCTCGCAGGCGATCCCCGTTTTTGCTATTGCACCATTATTGGTACTTTGGTTTGGTTATGGCATTGCATCAAAAATTGCGATGACCATTTTGATTATTTATTTCCCAGTTACCGCCGCCTGTTATGACGGCTTGCGTAACACACCAAAGCAATGGGTGGAGTTGGCGCAAACAATGGGAATTTCATCAGGGCAATTATTATTTAAGGTTCGCTTACCTGCCGCTTTGCCAGCGTTAGCCTCGGGCTTACGCATTGCGGTTTCCGTTGCACCCATTGGGGCGATTGTGGGGGAATGGGTAGGATCATCACAAGGGCTTGGTTATTTAATGTTGCAAGCCAATGCTCGAATTCAAATTAGCTTAATGTTCGCGGCGTTGTTTATTTTGGTGGTTATCGCACTCTTGCTGTATTTCGTGATAGATAAATTGCTTCACCGCATTATTCCTTGGGTCTGTCATTTACGTTAGGAGAAAAAATGAAAAAACAATGGTATTTATGCAGTTTAATTTTCGCTTTAGGTATGAGTATTAGTGTGCAAGCCAAAGAAAAATTAACCTTATTACTGGATTGGTTTGTCAATCCCGATCACGCCGCCATTATTGTGGCGCAGCAAAAAGGCTTTTTTGCGGAAAATGGCTTACAGGTTGAGATTATTGAACCTGCTGATCCTTCAATGCCGCCTAAATTAGTGGCAGCAGGGCAGGCAGATTTAGCGGTGGATTATCAGCCACAGCTGCAAATGCAAGTGGCAGAAGGTTTACCGCTGGTGCGCGTTGGCACCTTAATTTCAACACCGTTAAATAGTCTTGTGGTGCTAAAAGACAGTGGCATTGAAAAAATTGCCGATTTAAAAGGGAAAAAGATCGGCTATTCTGTGAGCGGTTTTGAAGATGCGTTACTTGGTGCAATGCTGAAATCTGCCCACCTTTCTTTAAATGATGTGGAATTAGTGAACGTGAATTGGTCGCTTTCGCCCGCATTATTTAGCGGACAAGTCGATGCGGTAATCGGCGCATTTCGTAATTTTGAGTTAAATCAGATGGCGATAGAAAAGAAACCGGGCAAGGCGTTTTATCCAGAAGAACAGGGCGTGCCAATGTATGATGAATTGATTGTCGTGGCCAATAAAAATCAGCTTCCTGCGAAAAAAATTCGTGCATTTTTGACCGCACTTGAACAAGCCAGCGTTTATATCTTAAACCACCCACAACAAAGTTGGCAGGCGTTTGTAAGCTATAAACCGCAAGATTTAGACAACGAACTCAATCGCTTGGCTTGGCGTGATACCTTGCCACGTTTAAGTTTACGCCCAAGCGCCCTAGATAACGCACGTTATGAGAAAATGGCACAATTTATGCAACAACAAGGCTTGATTAAGCAGGTTCCTAAATTGTCTGATTATGCCATTCAAGTGGAATAAGAAATAGGCTAGGTAAAAAGTGCGGTGAAAAATGATCTGCCCCCAAAAAGTTAGACTATATTCTAATTTAATTCAAGGACTGAGTTCTGTATTCCACAGGGCTTAGTCCTTTGAGCTTCACTTGAATACGCTCATTATTGTAGTAATGAATGTACTCGTGAATCACTTTTTCAAGCTGTTCAAAGGTTTCAAACCGCTTGCCAAAGTAACATTCCGTCTTCAATCGCCCGAAAAAGCTTTCCATCGCACCATTATCAAGGCAATTGCCTTTTCTCGACATACTTTGCGTAATACCGTGTTTTTTCAATATCTCCCGATAACCCATCATTTGATACTGCCACCCTTGGTCGGAATGCAGTATCGGTTTTTCCCCCGCTAATCGGTTCACCGCCTGGGTCAACATTCTGGTTATCTGCTCAAAACTCGGACTTCTCGCCACATCATAAGCAATAATTTCGTTATTAAACAAGTCTTTAATCGGCGATAAATACACTTTGCCTTCCGCACATTTGAACTCGGTGATATCCGTTACCCACTTCTCATTCGGCATCGTTGCCGTAAAATCCCGTTGCAACAGATTATCGGCAATGTGTCCCACTTTGCCTTGGTAAGAACGATATTTTTTCTGCTTACTTTTTCCTTTTAACCCCAAACGTTGCATTATCGCTAGCACCCTTTTGTGGTTGATAATCAAGTATTTCCTTAATTCCAAGGTAATTCGACGATAACCATAATTTTCGTCATTTTTGCGATAAATTTCCTCTATTTTCTGTGAAATCACTACATTTTTATCTGCCTTTGGCTTGAGATGATAAAAGAACGAACTGCGTGCCAATCCGATTAGCCTGAGTAACAATTCCAACGGGAAACGCGAGCGTAAGGCATTTACGATGACGGCTTTTTCTGCATTTTTTGTTGGTTGAGTTCCTGCAACTTTTTTAGCATTGCATTCTCCGCTTCTAATTCCAAAATTCGGTAACGCAAGCGTTCTTCTTCTGTTTTGGGCGTTGGTGGCATTTTAGGCGAGTTGAGTTTCATACTTGGACGACCTTTAGGTTTGAGTAATAACCCATCTATACCTTGTTTTTCAAAGCGTTGCAACCATTGACTAATTATCCCTGAACTGGGGATATCAAAGCGAAAGCAGGCGGCCTCAGCGGAGCACTGGCCTTTTTTGATAGCTTGAATAACCTTTAATTTAAACTCAACAGAATAATATCGTTTTTTACCTAACACAGCTAATCCATTGATTCCATTATGATTAAATTTCGCAATCCAACGTGCTAACGTTCTTTGAGGAAGCTGAAAATACTGGCGAGTAAGCGAACGGTTTTTTCCATTTTGATGATAAAAGTCGAGCACTTGTTGTTTGAAATGTTGAGTATATTTAGTCATAAAAAATCTGCACCTTAATCAGTTGGTTGTTTAGTCCAACTTTTGGGGGGCAGATCAAAATACCGCACTTTTTTATGCACAAATCTCAGGAATTTGAGCTAGCTGTTCTAGTTGATAATCCGCTAATGCCCAACGCGGATCGGTGCGTTCAACGGGTGCAGGGATAACAGCGCAGCGCATTGAAGCGGCTTTCACTGCGGTCATTCCTAGCACGGAATCTTCAATGCCTAAACAGGCTTGGGGCTCAACACCTAATTGATGGGCTGCGTGTAAATAAACCTGCGGATGCGGTTTGTTGTAATCCAATTCTGTGGCAGAGGAGAGATATTGGAAATAAGACGCAATGCCGCAGCGTTCGGTGATTTGTTCCAATAAATAACGTGGCGAAGCGGAAGCAACCGCCAGTTTGCAGCCAAGTGCGGTGAGTTTTTCAAGGGTTTCTGGCACATTTGGCATTAACGGCTTATTTTCCAAAATCATTGAAATGGCGCAGTCATTCATTCGCTTGACCATTTCTTCAACAGGAACAGGCGTTTGTTGATAGCGTTGATAAACGGTTTTGACAATGCCAAGAGCAGGCATTCCCGTGAGTTCTTGCATTTCTTGCAAGCTAACAGGAATACCAATTTGCTCAAATACTTCCACGCCCGCTTGTTTCCAAAAAGGTTCGGAATCAATTAAAACACCGTCCATATCGAAGATTACTGCTTGAAATTTCATAGATTCCCCTTGAGTATTTTTTCAATGATCGCTTTGGTAAGCGCCACATAATGAGCAGAAAAACGATGACTAAAATTTAACAAATAATAAAGCTGATAAAGCGGTTTGCGTTGCACATAGCCTTCATCAATCGGCAAAGTGCGGTGATAATTTTGATAGAATTTTTCAGGGAACGGTTGGAATAATTCACTAAATGCCAGATCGCATTCGTGATCGCCCCAGTAACAGGCAGGATCGTAAGTAAAAGGTTGGCCATTTGCCACAGCACAGTTTTCAATCCAAAGATTGCCGTGCAACAAGGCTGGTTTTGGCTGATGTTTGGCTAGCCCTTTGGCGACAACGGCGACCAATTGATCAATATCAGTAAAGGCTAAACCTTTCTCTTTGCAGATCTGTAATTGCCAGCCAATGCGTTGTTCGCTGAAAAATTTTGCCCAATTATCCGACCAACCATTTGGCTGATAAACCGGCCCAAGCCAAGTGTCAAAATCGAGTCCGTAATGTTCGGCATTGCCCCATTGGTGCAAGTTGGCTAATTGCGTGCCAAATTGTGCCATTGATTGTTCGTTCGGTTCGCTGAAAGGAAGGGCTTCGAGCAGTAAAAAACTGTGGTTTTGTGAACAGCCTACGCCGTAAACTTGCGGTACTTGAATCGTCCCTGTTTTGGCTAGCAACTCCAGCTGATCGGCTTCAGCGCGAAACATAGAGCGGTAGGATTTTTCATTAATTTTCACAAAAACGGGCTGGATTCCATCATCAATAATCCAAGCTTCGTGCATTTCGCCAGTATGCACTTTGCGTTTTTGCTTGATAAAATAATATGCACCAAGATGTTCGGCTAAAACTTGAGAAATTGATTTCCACATAAGTCCTCCCATATTCAACTTGCGCCACGCCTTGATCATAAAGGAAATGGGCAAAATAATCTGTGATGAACTTCAAGTTTTTTATTTGCGGGGAGAAAAATTTGCGGTAAGGTAGCGTCTATTCGCTTAAATTGTTTAGTAAGGAGCAAAAAATGAAATTATACGTTTATGATCATTGTCCATTCTGCGTGCGTGCCAGAATGATTTTTGGCTTGAAAAATTTGCCAGTGGAAGAGCACGTGTTATTGAGTGATGACGAAGCCACGCCAGTCGCACTCATCGGCAAAAAAATGGCACCAATTTTGATTAAAGAAGACGGCACGGCAATGCCAGAAAGTTTGGATATTGTCCATTATGTGGATCAAAATTATGGTGATCTGTTGTTGCCAGATGATGATGTGCGTAGCGATCTACAAGCGTGGATGCAGGCAGTGAGCCGTTATTATAATCATCTTTTATTACCGCGTTTTGTGAAATTAGGCTTACCTGAATTTGCTACCCAAAGTGCGGTGGATTATTTCGTTAAAAAGAAAACGGAAAGTATTGGTGATTTTGCCGAAAATCTGGCAAATTCCGCCCAATATATCGAAAAATTACAGCAAGATTTCACCGCACTTGAGTATTTGATTTTGTCAGAAAATGGTGTGAATGATCAGCTTTCTATGGAAGACATTTTGCTTTTCCCAATGTTGCGTAATCTCACTTGCGTGAAAGGGCTTGTATTCCCGCCGAAAGTAAAAGCCTATGTGGAAACAATGGCAAAATTATCCCAAGTGGAATTATATTTCGATAAAGCGGTTTAACCCACAAAAAGCCCAGTAAAATGGGGCAGAAAGTTGGTTTTCAGCGCAAAATAGCGTATGATCACGGGCTTGCATCGAAAGTCATTGCAAAAGCAATTCGATAACCTATAAAGCACGGTGCGAAAAATACATTGTAGGTATAACAAAGTGCGGTGCTTTTTTACTTTATTTTTATTTTAATCAACAAGTTACCTCTCGTATGGGTAACCACTGTATAAGGATTTAATATGCCAATTATTACTTTACCCGATGGCTCACAGCGCCAATTTGATAAACCCGTTACTGTGCTTGAAGTGGCGCAGGATATTGGTGCAGGTTTAGCCAAGGCGACCATCGCTGGGCGTGTGAACGGTGAACGCCGTGATGCGTGCGATCTGATTGATCAAGATGCCAATTTAGAAATCATCACCGCAAAAGATGAAGACGGATTAGAAATTATTCGCCACTCTTGCGCGCATTTGTTAGGACACGCGATTAAACAGCTTTTCCCTGATGTGAAAATGGCAATCGGGCCAACCATTGAAAACGGTTTCTATTATGATGTGGATTTAGACCGCTCTTTAACGCAAGAAGATCTTGATGCCATTGAAAAAAGAATGCACGAGCTGGCAAAAACCAACTATGACGTGGTGAAAAAACGAGTAAGTTGGCAAGAAGCAAGAGATACGTTTGAACAGCGTGGCGAGCCGTACAAAATGGCGATTTTAGATGAGAATATCGAAAAAACCGCAACGCCAGCGCTTTATCATCACCAAGAATATATTGATATGTGCCGTGGGCCACACGTGCCAAATATGCGTTTTTGCCATAATTTTAAATTACAAAAAGTGGCGGGTGCATACTGGCGTGGCGACAGTAAAAACAAAATGTTACAACGTATTTACGGCACGGCTTGGGCAGATAAAAAACAACTTGTCGCCTATTTACAACGCCTAGAAGAAGCAGCAAAACGCGATCACCGTAAAATTGGTAAAGCCCTTGATCTTTATCATATGCAAGAAGAAGCACCGGGTATGGTGTTCTGGCACAATGATGGTTGGACGATTTTCCGTGAGCTGGAAACCTTCGTGCGTACTAAATTGAAAGAGTACGATTACCAAGAAGTGAAAGGCCCATTTATGATGGACCGCGTGTTGTGGGAAAAAACAGGCCACTGGCAAAACTACGGCGATTTAATGTTTACGACTTCATCAGAAAACCGTGAATATGCCATCAAGCCAATGAATTGCCCGGGACACGTGCAAATTTTCAACCAAGGCTTGAAATCATATCGTGATCTGCCAATTCGTATGGCGGAATTTGGTTCGTGCCACCGTAACGAGCCATCAGGTTCGTTACACGGTTTAATGCGTGTACGCGGTTTTACTCAAGATGATGCGCATATTTTCTGTACCGAAGATCAAATTGAAAGCGAAGTAACCAGCTGTATCCGTATGGTTTACGATATTTACAGCACCTTTGGTTTCAACAATATTCAAGTGAAACTTTCTACTCGTCCAGAAAAACGCATCGGTTCTGATGAAATGTGGGACAGAGCAGAGCAGGGCTTAGCCAATGCGTTAAAACACAATGGCTTAGATTATGAAATCCAAGAGGGCGAAGGGGCATTCTATGGGCCGAAAATTGAATTTGCCCTGCGTGATAGCCTTGATCGTGAATGGCAATGCGGCACAATCCAGCTTGATTTCGCCTTACCGGGGCGCTTAAATGCCTCTTATGTGGCAGAAGACAATGATCGCAAAACACCAGTGATGATCCACCGTGCAATTTTAGGTTCATTAGAGCGTTTTATCGGTATTATCACCGAAGATTACGCAGGTTTCTTCCCACCTTGGCTTGCACCAACCCAAGCGGTGGTGATGAACATTACCGACAGCCAAGCGGATTATGTGAAAGATGTGGTGAAAGCCCTTTCTGACGCAGGCTTGCGTGCCAAAGCGGATTTACGCAACGAAAAAATCGGCTTTAAAATCCGTGAACACACCTTAAAACGTGTGCCTTATATGTTGGTCTGTGGCGATAAAGAAATTGCCGAAGGCAAAATCGCCGTGCGTACCCGTAAAGGCGCAGATTTAGGTACGTTCACCGTAGCAGAATTTACCGAAATTCTGAAAAACCAAGTGAAAAACCGCGAGTTAAAATTGCTTGGTGAGCTTGGACAAGATTAATTCACAAACAATAAGAAAGCGAGCTAAATGCTCGCTTTTATTTTGTCATAAAAAAACTACCGAAAAATCACCGCACTTTTAAGCGTTTTTGCGTTTTTAATAAGTGCGGTGATTTTTTCCAGATTTTATTTCTCTTGATATTTTTGACGATAATTCTCACCCCACGCCGCCATTGCCGTCAGTACGCTTTTTAGGCTTTTGCCGTCTTCAGTTAGTGTATATTCCACCCTTGGTGGCACTTCTGCATAGACTTTTCGCGTTAATAATCCTTGTGTTTCCATTGCTCTTAAATTCGCCGTTAGCACTTTTTGCGAAATACCAGTTAAGGTTTTTTTCAATTCACCAAAACGCTTTGTGCCAGATAATAATTCTCGAATAATCAACACACGCCAGCGTTCACTCATCATCATTAAGGTAATTTCTACTTCACAATCGGGTAATTTTTTCTCTTTTTCTTTCACAATTTTTCCTTATTTTTCAATATAAGTTTCTCAAAGGTAACTACTGCACTTTTTGGTGCTTACTTTCTTTTTGTTTGCTAGGGGGATATTATCACGCTCAACAAAAACGAGATACAACAATTTTTATCATTAAACAGGAGAAAAAAATGAAAGTCGCAGTAATTGGTGCAAATGGAAAAGCAGGGCGTTTGATCGTAGCTGAAGCAGTAGCGCGTGGTTTAGAGGTTACCGCAGTGGTACGCGGTGAAAATCACAGCGCGGCACAACAAGTGCTTAAAAAAGATTTGTTTGATTTAACCAAAGCGGATCTTGCAGGCTTTGATGTGGTGATTGATGCTTTTGCTGCGTGGACGCCAGAAACTTTACCACAGCATAGCACATCGCTTGCCCATTTATGTGATATTTTGGCGGGAACAAAGGTGCGTTTGCTTGTTGTAGGCGGAGCAGGTAGCCTTTATACTGATGCTAGCCTAGCCGTACAACTTGCTGATACGCCAGATTTCCCAGCGGAATATAAACCTTTAGCTCAAGCAATGGCACAGGCATTGGCAGAATTGCGTAAGCGTGATGATGTTCAATGGACTTATCTTAGCCCAGCAGCGGTGTTCGATCCTGAAGGGGCAAAAACAGGCACATACCGCTTGGCTGGTGAAGTATTCACGGTCAATGAAAAAGGCGAAAGCTATGTGAGCTATGCCGATTATGCCATTGCAATGATTGATGAAGCATTGAATGGTAAACACATTCGCGAACGCATTTCGGTGTTGTCATAAATCATAAATAAAGTATAAAAAGAGCGGTCAAAAATCTGAAAATTTTGACCGCTCTTTTTTATGATTTGAATGATAATATTCGCACAAAAACCACCGCACTTTATAGCACGATAGTTTTGTTTTTATAAACAAAAATCCGATCTTGCAGGGCGAGATCTAAGGCTTTGGTGAGAACGGTTTTTTCCACATCACGGCCTGCACGCATCATTGCATCTGCACTGTATGTGTGATCCACATTAATTACGTTTTGCATAATAATTGGTCCTTCATCTAATTCATTATTAATGAAATGCGCAGTCGCACCAATAATTTTCACGCCACGCTCATAGGCCTGATGATAAGGTCTTGCGCCAATAAAGGCAGGCAAGAAAGAGTGGTGGATATTAATCACACGGTTTGGATAACGGGCAACAAATTCAGGGTTTAACACTCGCATATATTTCGCTAGCACAATATAATCTGGCGCATATTGATCGATTTTATCTGCTAATAATTTATCGTGTTCAACGCGGGTTAATCCTTCGTGGCTAATACAATAAAACGGAATGTCAAAACGTTCCACTAAATTTCTTAAGGTATCGTGATTTCCAATCACGGCAGCAATTTCAACATCTAAACCACCGTAGTAGTTTTTCATTAAAATATCACCCAAACAATGGGCTTCTTTGGTGACTAAAATAACGATGCGTTTTTTCTTCACGCTAATTAATTGGTTATTGGTGCCAACTGGCAAGCTAAAATTGAGATCCGCAAGCAGGGTTTCATCATTAAAAATCCCTTCTAATTCGGTGCGCATAAAGAAATGTTTTGTTTCAAAATCAACAAATTGATTATTATGAATAATGTTAAGCTGATGTTTATAACAAATGTTGGTAATTTTGGCGATTAAGCCTTTATCATCGGGACAATTTGTCAGTAAAATTTTCTTTTCTAGCATAATGTTGTGTAATAGTTATGATGTTATAAAAAAGAGAAATAAAAAAAGTAAAGCACAGAATGCTTTACTTTTTATCGTAAGAAATTAAATTTCGAAATCAGATAATGATTTACCTGCATTTAATGCACGTTGAATTGGAAGCGGGGTTCTGCCTTGACCAGTCCAGGTTTTTACGTTGCCATTGTCATCAGTGAATTGATATTTCGCTGGACGAGCAGGACGTTTTTGACGTGGCGCTTTTGGCGCATTAGTTTGTTCAGAAACTAATTCCTCTGGCGCAATACCTCTTTCTTTTAGGAAATTATGGGCTTCAGCAAGGGCTTTTAGTCTTTCTGCTTCTTGCTTAGCTGCTTGCGCTAATTCTTCACGTTTTTCTTCTAATACAGTTTTTAATTTCTCTAATGAAGACTCAAGTTCGTCTAAACTTAACTCTTTTGCCGCAGCACGCAGGCTACGAATATTTTTTAATGATTTTAATAAATCGCTCATTTTCATCTCCTCAAATAACGATATTAAATTAATACTACCAAGGAGATAATAACTAAAATATTATTAAAGGTAAACAGAAAAATTAATTAAATAAGCAATATGTTTATTTTTGTAACTAATTCCTTGCTGAAAGTGCGGTTATATTTTTATTATTTTTAATAAGTTAGCTTGCTTTTAATACACGCAATCCTTTGCGTAAGAAATTTTCTTATATAAAGATAAAATGTCGGGATTTTTGCGTTCAGCCCTTGCTTTTTTGCTGACTTGTTTGTAATCTTTGCACTGTCCTACGTATGTAGAGGTGCAACTATTATAAGTATTTTTTCTGAGTGGATAACGATGAGGAAAAAGGAAAGGAATCGTTGCCGAAATCAATTAAAAGTCATTTTAATTGGTTGGGAGCGTTTTCGAAAGAAACGTTACTGTCATAGTCTTTTTAACAACTATGGAGCGCTACTGGTTAGGTTGGGTAATTTTGCCTGCCTTTTTATTTTAAATTTTCACCCTTCTTTAAAATAGTAAACTTCAGTGGTTCTCCCTTATTTTAGGTAGAACAATAATGGAACTCTTAGATTATTCCACATCAATTTGGTCGGTTGTCCCGCCCCTGTTAGCCTTATTATTGGCGATTTTCACGCGTAAAGTGATTTTATCCTTAAGCATTGGTATTTTAATTGGCTCATTAATGTTGGCAGATTTCAACATTGCCAACACGGCGATTTACTTAAAGAATACCGTGCAATCTTTGGTATATGGTGATGACGGTTGGAATTTTGATACCATCAACATCATTTTATTCCTATTATTATTGGGAATTTTGACCGCACTTTTAACGGTATCTGGCAGCAATCGTGCCTTTGCGGAATGGGCACAAAAACGCATTAAAAATCGCCGTGGCGCGAAATTAATGGCGGCTTCTTTGGTCTTTGTTACCTTTATTGATGACTATTTCCATAGCCTTGCAGTGGGGGCGATTGCCCGTCCTGTTACGGATAAATTCAAAGTTTCTCGTGCGAAACTAGCCTATATTTTGGATTCCACCGCCGCGCCAATGTGTGTGATTATGCCTGTTTCAAGTTGGGGCGCGTACATTATCACTTTAATTTCAGGCTTGCTTGCCACTTACGCCATTACAGATTACACCCCAATCGGGGCATTTATGGCAATGAGTGCGATGAACTTCTACGCGATTTTCTCTATCTTAATGGTGTTCTTCGTGGCGTATTTCTCTTTTGACATTGGCTCAATGGCAAGACACGAAAAACTCGCTCTTGAAAGAACGGAAGAAGATCAAGATGAGCAAAACGGCGTGAAAGGCCACGTTCGCAACTTGATTTTACCTATCGTTACCTTAATTGGTGCAACGGTATTTATGATGTTGCACACAGGTAATGAAGCCCTTGCCGCAGACGGTAAACCTTTCTCTGTATTAGGCGCATTTGAAAACACTACGGTAGGGATTTCTTTAGTGGTGGGCGGCTGTGCTTCAATTGTTGTGGCAACCCTTTGTATTTTGATTGATCGTCAAGTGAGTTTTGCAGAATACGCCAAATCTTGGATCGTTGGCGTGAAATCAATGCTTGGTGCGATTTTGATTTTATTCTTCGCTTGGACAATCAATAATGTTGTGGGCGATATGAAAACAGGGACTTATTTATCTAGCCTTGTGTCTGGCAATTTACCTGTGGCTGTGTTGCCTGCGTTATTGTTTGTATTAGGTGCAGTAATGGCGTTCTCAACAGGAACAAGCTGGGGAACATTCGGCATTATGTTGCCAATCGCCGCAGCCATTGCCGCCAATGCGGCGCCAGAATTAATGCTGCCTTGTCTTTCGGCCGTAATGGCAGGGGCGGTGTGTGGCGACCACTGTTCACCAGTTTCCGATACCACCATTTTGTCTTCCACTGGGGCGAAATGTAACCATATGGATCACGTTACCACCCAGTTACCTTATGCCTTAACCTTAGCCGCTGCAACCATTGTAGGCTATCTTGTGGTCGGTTATACCGCCTCAGGCGTGTTTGGCTTTATTGCCACAGCAATCACCTTGGTTGCGCTCATTTTCTTATTTAAAAGACGTTAGAATGTGATCTAGATCACAAAATTGGAAATAAAATTTTATTTCGTCTATTTTATAAAATGCGGCAGATTGTCGCATTTTTTTATTTTTAGCTGAATTTTATTTTATAAAATATCGAATTCTCAGAATTTTTAGAAATTTATTCTGAAAAATCACCGCTCTTTTCATTCAAATCTTGCTAGACAAGCCATTCTCAATCCGTTACAAATAATCATCGTTAATTAAAAAACAAAAGTGCGGTGCAAATTCCGCAAATTTTTGCGAGGTAACAATGAAAAAATTATCAGGTGCGGAAATGGTTGTGCAATCCTTGCGTGATCAGGGCGTAAAATTTGTATTTGGCTACCCCGGTGGCTCGGTGTTGGATATTTATGATGCTATCCACACATTAGGCGGCATTGAGCATATTTTGGTGCGCCACGAGCAAGCCGCCGTGCATATGGCAGACGGCTATGCACGTTCCACAGGGGAAGTGGGCTGTGTGTTAGTCACATCAGGTCCCGGGGCAACCAATGCCATTACAGGGATTGCCACTGCGTATATGGATTCTGTACCTTTAGTGGTGATTTCTGGACAAGTAATGTCTGGCTTGATCGGCAGTGATGCGTTCCAAGAATGCGATATGGTGGGGATCTCTCGCCCAGTGGTGAAACACAGCTTTTTAGTTAAACGGGCAGAAGATTTGCCTGAAGTGATCAAAAAGGCGTTTTATATTGCCTCCACAGGTCGTCCGGGGCCGGTGGTGATTGATTTGCCGAAAGATGTGCTAAACCCGGCTAATAAATATACTTATACCTATCCGCAAGAAATCAGCTTGCGTTCTTATAACCCGACAGTGCAAGGGCATAAAGGGCAGATCAAAAAAGCCTTGAAAGCCTTATTGGTGGCGAAAAAGCCCGTGCTTTTCATTGGTGGAGGGGCGATCACGGCAAATTGTAGTGAACAAATTCACCAATTTGCGAAACAATTAAATCTACCTGTTACCTCTTCCTTAATGGGACTAGGTGCATTTCCAAGTACGGATAAACAGTTCTTAGGAATGTTAGGAATGCACGGCACATACGAAGCGAATAACGCAATGCACCACAGTGATTTAATCTTTGCCATTGGCGTGCGTTTTGATGATCGCACTACCAATAATTTGGAAAAATATTGCCCGAATGCCAAGGTGGTGCATATTGATATTGACCCAACGTCCATTTCTAAAAATGTACCAGCGGCAATTCCGATTGTGGGCAGTGCAGAAAATGTGTTAAATGAAATGTTAGCTTTATTGGAAGAAGATAACTTAGCCAAATCTCAAGCGGATCTGAGCGATTGGTGGAAACAAATTGATGAATGGAAAGCGGTGAAATGCTTGGATTTTGATCGCAATAGTGGCGTGATTAAACCACAGCAGGTGATTGAAACTGTTTATCGTCTAACCAAGGGCAAAGCCTATGTGGCATCAGATGTAGGGCAGCACCAAATGTTCGCCGCCTTGCATTATCCTTTTGATACGCCACGCCATTGGATCAACTCAGGCGGGCTTGGCACAATGGGATTTGGATTGCCTGCAGCATTAGGTGTGAAATTGGCTCACCCAGAGGCAACGGTGGTGTGCGTAACGGGAGACGGCAGTATTCAAATGAATATTCAAGAGCTGTCCACGGCGCAACAATATGGCATTCCTGTGGTGATTATTAGCTTAAATAATCGCTTTTTAGGAATGGTAAAACAATGGCAAGATTTGATTTATTCGGGGCGTCATTCGCAATCTTATATGAACTCATTGCCAGATTTCGTCAAGCTGGCGGAATCTTACGGACACGTTGGCATTCAAATTGATCGTCCTGAAGAATTGGAAGAAAAATTGGCGCAAGCCTTTGCCATTAAAGACAAACTTGTTTTTGTAGACATTAAAGTTGATGAAACGGAACACGTTTACCCAATGCAAGTGCGTGGTGGTGCAATGAACGAAATGATTTTAACCAAACCGGAGAAAGCCTAATGCGTAGAATTTTATCAGTGTTATTAGAAAATGAATCAGGGGCGTTATCCCGCGTGGTGGGCTTATTTTCTCAGCGTGCTTTTAATATTGAAAGCCTAACTGTTGCACCCACCGATGATCCCACGCTTTCGCGTATGACCATTGAGGCTTACGGCGATGAGCAAGTGCTAGAGCAAATTGAAAAGCAACTGCATAAATTGGTAGATGTGTTTAAAGTGATCAGCCTAAGCGATTGTGAACACGTTGAGCGTGAAGTGATGTTGGTGAAAGTGCGTGCGCAAGGCAGTTCCCGTGATGAGTTAAAACGCTTGGCGGAAATCTTCCGCGGACAAATCGTGGACGTTACCACCAAATCCTACACCATTCAATTAGTGGGAACGAAAGACAAACTTGATGCTTTTGTGAAAGCATTAAAAGAAGAAAGTTCGCTGATTGAAATTGTTCGTTCAGGCTTAATCAGCCTTTCACGTGGCGAGAAAAATTGTTTGTAACTTATTGTTTAATAATAAAAAGCATTTAGGTAATCGCCTAAATGCTTTATTCAATTTATTGCGTAGGAAAAAATCCCCTATTTTTCCACCGCACTTTTTACTTCATCAATCATAATGCCCATACTTTCCAAGCCACCGAAAGTTAAATACCAATTTGCGGCGTTTAAGTAAACAATGTGGTTATTTTTTGTTTAATCATTATCTAGTATAGTTATAAAATTTGGAATAGTCCTAGATAACTAGACTTTTTAACCAATTTTTTAAATAGGAAATTTGAATCTTTATATCACGGTAAGTAAAACTCTATTCGCATTCTTTTGAATAAAGCTTAAATTAGGCTTTTGGAATACCCCATTAAATTTGTGTAAATAACGTTTTGATTGGCGTCAAAAATTCTCAAATATGTGCTGTGATTGATGTGAAAATGATTAAATTCATTTATACAAAGTACATAATAACTATGATAAGTATCGGTGTAAATAATACTATCAGGTTTTACTTATTCCCAAATAATAGGTAGCAAGGTAACTGCTCAAGTATTAGAAAACAAAACAGTATAAAGCTTGCCATTACGCTTTAGAAGTCTCCGAATATCTCTCACCACGATCAAAAGTACCTATGAAGTAGCTTTCATCCGCTTCAATTTCGCCCTCAAACATCTATAAGTGAAAGCTTTTGATAAATTATCAGGTGTACACGATGAAAATAGCATGCAGCAGGTATCGTTTTGTTTACATTGACTAACTTTACCATTGTCCTTGCTGTAATATCCGCAACAAATAAGTTCGAGAAATTTATTTATGCTGATCTAGACGACTTTTTCTCATAAGGGTATATTAACCTAAATGAAGTTTTCAGTCGTTATCTAGGGCAACCCCTAAAAATATTGTCTATTTATCAAAATATTTTACCTGAGCTAAGAATTTATTCTGCATAGATTGGTTTGCAGCACTGGCAATATAAATGGCATCGGCTGGAAGCTCAGCTAAAACACTTGGTTGTCGATTTAAGAGTTGATGAAATACACTTTCAGCCTCTAGCTCAATGGCTCTTGTCATCCAATAAGGGCAGTGTTCATTAGGTTGTCCATATTTTTGGATGCCTTTGCTGCTTTCGCGTAAAGATAGATCCGCCTCGAATTCATTGTACATATTGAAATGATCACGTTTGCCATTGGCAAAAGTTAGGGTCACAGTAGAAGTGAAGAAATTAATCATCATTGATCCTAATTCGCCGTGAATCGCAATATCCCATTTAGGCAAGCGATATGCTGTGCCCATTTCTAAAGAGCCGAAAACGCCATTTTTAAATTGGAGTAATAATTGAATGATGTCGTGATGATCTGGCGTTTCTAGATGAGCCCGATTTGTGGATTGGGCAAATACGGATTCAACCTCACCAACTAACCAAGTAAGTAGATCCAGTTCGTGAATTTCGTGAAAGAGTTTTCCGCCAGTGAGTTGGATATTATTTTTCCACCAGTCTTTTTCAAAAATGGGGTTAATCCAGCGCTGACGGTTTGCTCGTACGACCGTTAATTTCCCTAATGCGTGTTGCGCTAATAATTGTTTGGCTTGTTGTAAACCAGGTAAGACACGCAAGCAGTGTCCAACAAAAAGCGGAACGTTATTTTCTTTTGCTAACTGGACTAGCTGATGGGCATCTTGAGCATTAATGGTGAAAGGCGTTTCAATAAAGACAGCACAACCTTTTCGTATAGCGATTTCAGCAAGTTGGCGATGACTATCATTATAGGTGGCGATGAGTACGAGATCGACTTTTTGTTGAGTAAGTAGTGTATTTAAATCCGCGTAGGCTAGTGTTTTATGTTGTTCGGCGATGTCCTGTGCCAGATTTATCTGCAAATCGGTTACGCCGACTAATTTTGCGGGGAATTTATTAAAAGCCGGGGCTAGTTGTTGACCAAAGAAGCCACAACCAACAAGGGCAACATTAATGGTGTTCATTTTCTTTTTCCTTTTGTTGTAAGCGTTGGCGTAGTGTGCGGAAATAAAGTAGTACAGCGTGTTGGAAACGATTTACATCGCGAGCTTCTACGGCATCAACCCATTCTCGATACTGTAATGCAATCTCTGTGGGCGTGGTGGTAGCAATGGGAAAATTCTTTTCTTGCTGCTGAAAAATTTGCCAAAACGCATCAAGATATTGAGAAAGCAAAGGATTTTGAATGGCTTGATAGGTTTGTAGATGAATTTGATATTCTAATTCAACCGAAAATTTGTTTTTTCGTGCAAGATGTTGTAATTCTACACTGAGTTTTTGCAGCATTTCGACTTCTTCATCTCGAATATTGGCGAGCGCAAGGGGGGCAAAGCCATATTGTAAAATTTCGCGAATATCTAAAATGTCTAATAAGTACTTCACATTATCTTGCAACTGTAACTCTGTATGGAAGGCAAGACTTTGAATCATTGGGATGAGTGAGGATTTACTGATAAAAGTGCCTACACCGTGCCGAATATCTAAAATATGTAAGGCCTCTAAGGATTTAATTGCCTCTCGAAGACTAGAACGGCTTACGTTCAAATATTCCATCAGTTCATTTTCAGTTGGCATTAAATCACCCGCCCGCATTCGTTTTTGTAAGATGAACTGTTTAATTTCTTCTTGTAAAGCAAGATTTTTTGCTTTTTTTTCTGATTTTTTCATTTTTGTGATCTTTATCGCAGAATTTTTACACAATTTAAGACATCATATCTCTAAATTTTAGAGATATGATGTCTTATCTCTATATTGTTTAAATAATAGCTTATTTTTAACTTTTTGTCAGTTAAATATTAAGTTGAAAACGAAAAAGGATAGGTTATGGCAACACTTTCTTTATCACATATTTATAAACGTTATCGCAATGGCTTTGAAGCGGTGAAAGATTTTAATCTGGAAGTGGCGGATAAAGAGTTCATTGCATTAGTTGGGCCTTCAGGTTGTGGTAAATCTACCACATTGCGAATGATAGCGGGATTGGAAGATATTTCCGAAGGGGATTTCTTTATTGACGATCGTCGTGTGAATGATGTTGAGCCGAAAGATCGCGACATCGCAATGGTATTTCAATCTTATGCACTTTATCCGCATATGACGGTTTACGAAAATATGGCATTTGCGTTGAAATTGCGCAACGTTGATAAGGCGGAAATTGATCGAAAAGTGCGTGAGGCGGCAACCATTTTAGGCTTAGAGGAATTACTTGCTCGTAAACCAAAAGCCTTATCCGGCGGGCAGCGGCAACGTGTTGCTTTGGGCAGAACAATCGTGCGCTCGCCGAAGGTTTTTTTAATGGACGAACCCCTTTCAAATTTAGATGCTAAGTTGCGCAGTAATATGCGCGCAGAAATTATTCGTATCCATAAAAAACTGAATGCGACCACGATTTATGTGACTCACGATCAAACGGAAGCAATGACAATGGCTGATCGCATTGTGGTAATGAATGCTGGCGTGGTGCAACAAATTGGTACACCCAAAGCGATTTATGATAAACCGGAAAATTTGTTTGTTGCCGGATTTATCGGTGCGCCGACAATGAACTTTTTAAGAGGGCGATTGGAGAATCAGGCATTTTTAACCTCAGATCAGTATCGCTTAGCGATACCTGAGGAAATTTGGCAGCATTTAGTTTATCTAGGTAAAGCGCATCAGGAAGTGATTTTAGGTATTCGTCCTGAAAATATTACCAATGAGCCATTAGTATTGGGATCATACCAAAATGCACGGGTGACTGCGCCTGTTTATGTGGCGGAATTGTTGGGGGCTGAATATATCGTGCATACCCAATTAGGCGGGCAGCCAATTAAAGCCATTGTGCATTCACGGCAAAAAATTGAAATGGAACAGCAAATCACACTTGCGTTTGATATGAGGCGAGCGCATTTCTTTGATCCAACCACAGAGCAATCTTTGTTGTAACTGCTCATTACTTTTGAAAATGAGGTGAAATTATGAAACTGAAAAAATTATTAACCGTTGCAGCATCTGTGGTGTTTGCCACATTAGTGCTTAATGGCTGTAAAGATGAGAAATCACAAATAGCCAATACAAACGTGAGTACAGAATCATCAGAATTCGCTGGTGATATTACGATGTGGCACTCCTTTACTCAAGGACCAAGATTAGAAGTGATTCAAGCGGCCGCGAATGACTTTATGCAAAAAAATCCTAAAGTGCGGATCAAAATTGAAACCTTTTCGTGGAATGACTTTTATACCAAGTGGACAACCGGATTGGCTTCAGGCAATGTGCCGGATTTGAGCACCGCATTACCGAATCAAGTGGTTGAGATGATCAATGTGGAGGCATTAGCCCCAATTAACGATTTGATTGATGAGTTGGGCAGAGCGCGATTCTCAACTGCCGCGATTAATGAAGGGACTGTTGGAAAGTATAATTACTCGCTTCCTTTATATTCTCATGCACAAGTGATGTGGATTAGGAAAGATCTATTAGAGAAAAACGGATTACCTGTGCCCAAAACGTGGGATGAATTGTATCAAGCAGCTAAGGCATTAACAAAAGAGGGGGTATATGGTCTATCTGTACCAATGGGTACCAATGATTTTATTGCAACGCGTTTTTTGAATTTATACGTAAAAAGCCGTGGCAGTAGTTTGCTTACTAAAGATCTCAAAGTGGATCTTACCAGTGAAATTCCACAAGATGGCATAAAATATTGGGTGAAAATGTATAAAGAAACTTCACCGAAAGATGCAATTAACTACAATGTGTTGCAACAAGCAACTTTGTATTATCAAGGAAAAACTGCGTTTGACTTTAATTCCGGTTTCCAGATTGGCGGTGTTCAAGCGAATACACCACAATTATTAGATTTTGTTGATGCTTACCCCGTGCCAAAAATGAAGGTGAATGATCCCGATTATGGTTTGGAAACAGCGAATATTCCTTTAGTGGTTTGGAAACACTCCAAGCATCCTGAAATTAGTAAAGCCTTTATTAAAACACTTTATGATAAAGATCGTTATATTAAATTCCTTGCTTCAGTGCCAGTAGGAATGTTACCGGCTCTTAAAGATATTGCGAATGAGCCGGCTTATAGAGATAACCCAATGGTGAAGAAATTTGCTCACGCAGAAAAAGTGATTTCCGATGCAGTACAAACCGGCACCGCTATAGGGTATGAATATGGGCCAACCGTACAAGGTGGTTTATTAACCAATCAGCACATTATTGAAGCAATGTTCCAAGATATTGTGGTGAACGGCACAGATCCGATGGTAGCCGCTAAAAAAGCCGAAGATCAGCTAAATACTTTATTTGAAACGGTTGCTCAATAAATTCTAGGGCGGTCATCACCGCCCATTATCCTCAAAGTAGATACAGATTCTCAATAATGGGGAAGGGGGCTTTATGTATCAAAAAAACTATACAAGGTGGATTTTTGTCCTGCCTGCGATGATAGTGGTATCGGTATTATTCATCTATCCATTCTTATCAAGCATTTTTTACAGCTTTACCAATAAGAATTTGATTATGCCTAACTGGAAATTTGTCGGGTTTGATAATTATGTGGCGGTCATTAACGATCCGAGTTTTTGGTTGGCATTTTCTCATTCGATATTATGGACAATTTGTTCATTGGTTGGACAAGTCTTAGTGGGATTTGCCCTTGCAATGGCATTACATCGTATTCGTCATTTGCAATGGTTATACAAAATCTTATTAATTATTCCGTGGGCATTTCCAACCATTGTGATTGCTTTTTCGTGGCAATGGATTTTAAACGGTGTATATGGCTATTTGCCAAATATGATTGTGAAACTCGGCTTAATGGAGATTGCCCCGCACTTCCTTTCTGATAGGACTTGGGCGTTTATAAGCCTTGTGTTTATTAATGTTTGGTTCGGTGCGCCATTAATTATGGTTAATGTGCTTTCTGCCTTACAAACTGTGCCACAAGAACAATATGAAGCAGCCAAAATTGATGGGGCAAATGCGTGGCAAGTGTTTCGCCATATTACCTTACCGCATATTCGCGTTGTCATTGGACTGTTAGTGGTTTTACGCACGGTTTGGGTATTTAACAATTTCGATATTATTTATCTCATCACAGGGGGCGGCCCAGCAAACTCAACAATGACTTTACCTATCTTTGCCTACAATATGGGCTGGGGAACCAAAATGCTCGGTCGTTCTTCAGCGGTAACAGTGCTGCTATTTATCTTCCTATTACTTGTTTGCTTTATCTATTTCAAAGTGATTAGCCGTTGGGAAAAAGAGGGGGAATAAAATGAAAACGAAAAAATCGATTTTAGGTGATATTGTTGCACATCTATTTCTATTAATTGCGACAGTGGTTGCTGTATTCCCTTTGGTATGGATTATCCTTTCTTCTATTAAAGGTAAAGGGGAATTAACCAGTGAACCCACCCGTTTTTGGCCAAAGGTATTTACTTTGGACTACTTTGAACACGTTATCAATGATCTCCATTTTATCGTGAATATCAAAAATAGCTTATTTATCGCCCTGATTACCACGGCCATCGCTATCGTTATTTCCGCAATGGCGGCTTATGGTATTGTTCGATTTTTCCCGAAATTGGGAGCAATAATGTCGAAATTATTGGTTACCACCTATATTTTCCCCCCAATTCTCTTAGCCATTCCTTATTCCATCGCCATGGCGAAAGTGGGGCTAACCAATACAATGACGGGGCTTATCGTGGTGTATCTCTCATTTAGTGTGCCTTATGCCGTTTGGTTATTGGTTGGCTTTTTCCGCACGGTGCCTATCGAAATTGAAGAAGCCGCGCGGATCGATGGGGCAAATAAATTTACGGTGTTCTTTAAAATCGTTCTGCCACTAGTAGCGCCCGGCATTGTGGCAACGGCAATTTATACCTTTATTAATGCGTGGAATGAGTTCTTATATGCACTGATTTTGGTGAATGACACAAGCAAAATGACAGTGGCTGTGGCGTTGCGTTCATTAAATGGTGCAGAGATTTTAGATTGGGGAGATATGATGGCTGCTTCCGTCTTGGTTGTGTTGCCGTCCGTACTGTTCTTCACTTTTATCCAAAACAAAATTGCAGGTGGGCTTTCTGAAGGCTCAGTGAAATAAACTTATCTATTCTTTTAGGAGAAATCAAATGAAAAATTATGCGGTAATTGGTGTCGGCTATTTTGGTGCTGATTTAGCCAGAATTATGAATGAAAATGAGGATGCAAAAGTGGTGGTTGTCTATGATCCAGAAAATGGTCAAACAATCGCTAAGGAATTAGGTTGTGATGCGGCCGATTCGTTGGAAGCTGCTGTATCTCGCCCAGATGTGGATTGTGTGATTGTGGCAACACCGAATTATTTACATAAAGAACCGGTGCTACTGGCGGCAAAATATAAAAAACACGTTTTTTGTGAAAAGCCTATTGCACTCAGTTATCAAGACTGCGATGAAATGGTCAGAGCCTGTGAGGAGAACGGTGTAGTTTTTATGGCTGGGCATATTATGAATTTCTTTAATGGCGTGCATCACGCCAAAGAACTGATTAATCAAGGCGTGATTGGTAAAGTGCTTTATTGCCATACCGCACGTAATGGCTGGGAAGATGTTCAGCCCTCTGTTTCTTGGAAAAAAATGAGAGAAAAGTCAGGTGGACATTTATATCACCATATTCACGAATTAGATTGCGTGCAATTTTTAATGGGCGGAATGCCGAAAACGGTGACGATGACAGCGGGTAATGTCACACATCAAGGAGAACAATTTGGGGATGAGGATGATATGTTATTTCTTAACCTTGAATTTGATGATGGCCGATTTGCCGTGTTGGAGTGGGGATCAGCCTTCCGCTGGGGAGAGCATTATGTGCTGATTCAAGGGGAAAAAGGGGCAATTAAATTAGATATGTTCCATTGTGGCGGCACCTTACGCGTGGACGGCAAAGATAGCCACTTTTTGATTCACGAAAGCCAAGAAGAAGATGATGATCGCACCAGAATTTATACAGGAACAGAAATGGATGGCGCGATTCAATACGGTCACCCCGGCAAACGTACCCCGCTATGGCTTAATTCCGTAATGCGTAAAGAAATGAAATACTTAAATGACATTATGCACGGTATGAAACCAAGCCCAGAATTTGAGAAATTACTCACAGGGGAAGCAGCAAGAGCCGTAATTGCCACAGCGGATGCTTGTACAAAATCTCGTTATGAAAATCGTAAGGTGGAAGTACGAGAGGTGATGTAGAGAGATAAATATTTCCCCCTTTTAAGGGGGAAATTTATATAGTGCAGTTTGTTATAAGAAAAAATCTCTTATTTTTCCACCGCACTTTTTACTTCATCAATCATAATACCCATACTTTCTAAACCGCCAAAAGTTAAGTACCAATTTGCAGCGTTTAAGTAAACAATGTGGTTATTTTTATAGGCTTGGGTTTGCTGGATAATGGCGTTGTCTAACACAGTTTTTGCGTTGTTGGCTTTATCGGTAATTGCCGCAGTGCGATCGACAACCAACAAATAATCTGGATTTTTCTCTAGCACATATTCAAAACCAATGCTCATTCCGTGCGTGGAAGATTTGATGTTTTTATCAATTGGGGTGAAGCCAAATCCGCTGTACACAATGCCGTAGCGTGAGTTTTCGCCAAAGGCACTCATACGGCTTTCATTGACTAAAGCGAGTAGGGCGGTTTTGCCTTTGGTTTTCTCGGCAAGGGCTTTCATTTGCTTGTCTAGCTGTGCCAGTTTTTCATCGGCCAATTGCTGTTTATCAAAAATTTGTCCAAAGGCGTGGATATTTTGTTGGAAACTTGGATAGAAATTAGCGTAATCCACTTTCACGAAAAACACTGGGGCAATTTCTTTTAAGCGATCCAACACTTTTTCTTGGCGACCGGTGGCGATGATCAGATCAGGGTGAAGATCATTGATTTTCTCAAAGGCCGGTTCTGGAGGCACACCAACGCTTGGGTAATTTTCTTTGCTAAATTCACTCAAATAGTCAGGCACTTTTCCTGCGTTGCTAATGCCGACAATGCTGTCTTTCGCCCCTAACGCACGAATGGTATCCACCGCAGAAAAATCAAGCACCACCACACGCTTAGGGTTTTGTGGCACAACTTGTTTGCCCGCAGCGTTTTCTACCGTGATGTCTGCCGCATTGGCGCTGGCAACACCGAGTAACGCACAAAGGCTAAGGGCAAGGGTTGATAAGGTTTTTTTCATAGCATACTCCTGTATTAAGCTGATTGATGTCGAAAATACACAGCAATTTTATGCTGATTAATTTGTTGAATTGGGATTGGCATATCATAAATGCTGGCTAAAATCGGTTCTTGCATCATTGTCGCAACGTCCCCTTGATGCACCAATTTTCCGTCTTTCATTGCGATAATGTAATCGGAATAGCAAGACGCAAAATTAATATCGTGGATTACAATCACCACGGTTTTATTTAATTCTTTGGTGAGCTTGTGTAGCACCTGCATAATTTGTACGGAATGTTTCATATCCAAATTATTCAGCGGTTCATCAAGCAAAATATAATCCGTATCTTGCGCCAAGGTCATTGCAATATAAGCGCGCTGACGCTGCCCACCGCTGAGCTGATTAATATATTGATGACGAAACTCGCCTAAATCCATATATTCAATGGCATTATCAATAAAAGTGCGGTCGTTTTTGGTTAAATTTCCTTGGCTATAAGGAAAACGTCCAAAAGCAACTAATTCTTCCACCGTTAAACGCAAATTAATGTGGTTGGATTGTTTTAAAATAGAAAGCTGCTTGGCAATGTCGCTGCTTTTTTGTTGATCTAACGGTACGCCATTTAGGCTCACGGTGCCGCTATCGGCGCGCAATAAACGGCTGATAATGGCAAGAACCGTGCTTTTTCCTGCACCATTTGGGCCAATAAAAGAGGTGATTTTACCGCGCGGAATGGTTACCGAAAGGTTATCCACCACTTTTTTCGTGCCATAGGTTTTATTAATATTTTTAATTTCTATTGCCATTTTTTATTTGCTCTTAATAACAGATAAAGGAAATACACCCCACCGACAAAATTCACAATAATGCTTAGGGTTGTATTAAAGGTGAAAACTTGGGATACCAATAATTGCCCGAAAACAAGGGTGATCACCGCAATCAACATTGCCGCGGGGATTAACACCGCGTGGCGATAAGTGCGAATAAATTCAAAGGTCACGTTCATTACCAATAAGCCTAAGAAGGTTAAAGGCCCCACAAGTGCGGTGGAAATTGAAGTCAAAATTGCCACGACAATGAGTAATCGTTTAGTGATCGCCAGATAATCTACGCCTAAATTAATTGCTTGTTCACGCCCAAGGGCAAGCACATCAAAATAATGCACATAGCGCAGGGTATAAAGAATGGTGGCGAGCAAGCCAACCAATGCGATCCATAAAATATCAATATTGATGCGGTTAAAACTGGCGAAGCCAATATCTTGCGCAATCTGAAATTCGTTCGGATCGATCAGCACCTCCATAAAGGAGGTTAAGCTTTGGAAAAATGTACCAAAAATGATCCCCACTAAAAGTAGGAAAAACAGGCTTTGCTGCTCCGTTTTAAACAGAAAATGATATAGCCCCATTGCGAATAAAATCATCAAACTGGTGCAAGCAAAAAATAACACAATGGGGTTCATTGAGGTTAAGGTGTTAGAACCAAAGAGAAAAATAATCAGGATTTGAATGAGCAAATAAAGGCTATCCAAGCCCAAAATACTTGGCGTTAAAATGCGATTATTCACAATGGTTTGAAAGATCATTGTCGCCAGTGCAATTGCTATACCAGTCATTACAATAGCAAGCACGGCGAGGGCGCGGTTGTATAAGGCATATTCCCAACGGCTAGGCAGATGATAAAACACATATAGCACCACGCTCAGCAAGGCAAAAATACTGAGTAAAATCAATGATTTTTTAGGATTATAGAAACGCTTAGCCATTTTGAATCCTTTGTTTTAACAGCATATAAAGAAAAATGGCACTGCCGAACACGCCTACAATGGCGTTAATGGAAATTTCGTAAGGATAAATCAGCGAACGCCCTAAAATATCACAAAAAAGCACAAAAACTGCGCCTAGTAGCGCGGTGTGAGAAAGCACTTTTTTCAAATTATCGCCTAAATAAAGGGTAACAATATTAGGGATAATCAGCCCGAGAAAGGGAATCACCCCCACAGAAACAATGATGATCGATGACACCGTTGCTACAATCGCCAAGCCTAAATACAACACTTGCTGATAGTTCAAACCGAGATTAACAGCAAAGTCTTGCCCCATTCCCACAATGGAAAAGCGATTGGCAAACACATAGGCAAGAACAAGCGCTGGCACGCTGAAATATAACATTTCATAACGCCCAGTCATCACTAAGGAAAAATCCCCTTGCAACCAACCAGAGAGATTTTGTAACAGATCTTGTTGGTAGGCGATAAAAGCGGTGATTGAGCTAATAATATTGCCAAACATAATGCCCACCAACGGCACGAAAATGGTATCTTTAAATTTGAGGCGAGAGAGTAGCGTCATAAACAATAACGTACCAAGAAAAGAAACCAGAATCGCCACACTGGTTTTGAGCAACATTGACGCAGAAGGTAACAGCAACATTGCAATTAAAATGCCAAGCCTTGCGCTATCCATTGTGCCTGCGGTTGTCGGAGAAACAAAGCGATTGCGGCTCAACTGCTGCATCACCAAACCACAAATACTCAATGATGCCCCCGCAATTAAAATACTCACCAAACGCGGCACACGGCTGATTAAAAAGATCTGCCACTGGGCGGATTCAAAGGCCAGCAAGCCTTGCAAATTAACCGTACTCACACCCAAAAACAGCGAAATACCCGAAAGCAACAATAATAAGATAAACAAATAACGGCGTTTAACCATATTAATAGAATTTACAAATGAGAATAATTAGCATAAATAATTATATTGATATTAACACGCAAATCCATCACTGAAAAGAAAAAAGTGCGGTTGTTTTTGGGGTAATATTCAAGAGGGAGAAATAGCTCGGAATTGATAAATAAAATAGGATAATAAATTGGTGAATTATTATACCCTTAGTATTTATCCATGACTTTTTTCATTGTAAGTAAAAGTAAATAGAATATGAAAAATCGAGAATTTAAATTATTTAGGAAAATATTAATTTCAGAATAGGATTTTAGATAAAAAGGAATTCATTATAATGGCACGCCCTATTGGATTCGAACCAATGACCTACGGCTTAGAAGGCCGTTGCTCTATCCAGCTGAGCTAAGGGCGCATTTCA
This sequence comes from Avibacterium avium, assembly GCF_900454535.1. Taxonomy (GTDB): domain Bacteria; phylum Pseudomonadota; class Gammaproteobacteria; order Enterobacterales; family Pasteurellaceae; genus Avibacterium; species Avibacterium avium. The sequence continues at coordinate 1,695,933 of NZ_UGSP01000001.1, read as the reverse complement.
AATGGATATATAATATATGAAGAGAAGTGGTCGGCGAGATAGGATTTGAACCTACGACCCACTGGTCCCAAACCAGTTGCGCTACCAAGCTGCGCTACTCGCCGAAAGATGTGTGCCATTATAGTTTTCTTTTTAGATCAGTCAATAAGTTTTTTCTGATTTTATGCTAACTGCTCAAATTTATTCCAGTTAGGCTTACATTATCATCATTTTTTTGAGAAAATACCTAGAAATTCAGTTCTTATGTTCACAGCACTTATTTTCACAGAAGGAAATGCAATGACAGCACAAATCATCTCTGGCACAGCTCTCTCTAAAGAAATCAAATCGGAAATTGCTGAAAAAATTCAACAATATACTCAACAAGGCAAGCGCGCGCCGGGGTTAGCAGTGATTTTAGTCGGCGCCGATCCAGCCTCTCAAGTGTATGTTGCTAGCAAGCGCAAAAGTTGCGAAGAAATAGGAATGTTTTCTAAGTCTTATGATTTGCCTGAAAGTACGTCTGAACAAGAATTGCTTGCTCTGATTGATGAGCTGAATGCAGATCCACTAATTGATGGTATTTTAGTTCAGCTGCCTTTACCAGCCCATATTAATAGCACTTCTGTTATTGAACGCATTTCGCCAAACAAAGATGTAGATGGCTTCCACCCATATAATGTGGGGCGTTTATGCCAGCGTATTCCTACACTGCGAGCTTGCACTCCTTACGGAGTCATTAAACTGTTAGAAACCACAGGTATTGATTTTTATGGTCAGCACGCTGTGATTGTGGGAGCGTCCAACATCGTAGGGCGTCCAATGGCATTAGAGCTATTACTTGCAGGCTGTACTGTTACGGTAACGCATCGTTTCACCAAAGATTTAGAACACCACGTGAAACAAGCAGATATTCTAGTGGTTGCCGTAGGAAAACCGCAATTTATCCCTGGAGAATGGATTAAAGAGGGCACAGTGGTGATTGATGTCGGAATTAACCGTGTGGACGGTAAACTTGCTGGTGATGTGGAATTTGACAAAGCAAAAGAAAGAGCTGGTTACATCACCCCAGTACCAGGTGGCGTAGGCCCAATGACCGTTGCGATGTTAATGTTTAATACGTTGTATGCTTATGAAAAGCATTTAGTTGATGAGAAATAGGGCATCGTAGATCAATTAAGAAAAAAGCTAATACCAAAGTATTAGCTTTTTTTTGTATTTTAACTATTGAGCAGAATGTTTATTTTTCTGCTTTTAGTGGTTCGGCAGAAACTTGGGGTTCTGCTACGTCTGTTGTTTCGGTGCTTTCAGTGGTTTCAGGTTTTTCTTCTGAAGCGTTTGGTGCTTCATTTTCAGCTTTATTTTGCTCAATAAGTTTATTTTCAAATAAAGGTTTATTCTCTAATTGAGGTAGCAATTCGGCAGAAGAATTCGCTAAATGTTGATACAATTTTTGATAATCCTGCGCGAGGGTTTTCAATAAATCTGCACTTTCAGAAAAATGTTTTTCCAAATGTTGTTTTTGTTGATCCAATTCGGATTTTACTTTTTGTAATTCAGCTTCCGTTTTCACTTGCTTTTTCACTGAATCCTTAGTAAAGCGTAATAATAAATAAGCGAGGACAAAACCTACTACTAAACCAATTAGGGCAGGTTGCCACATTTCGGGTGTCCAATTTTGCATAAAAAACTCCTTATGGTAAGAAAAGAACCTTTTGTATCATAACCTTAATTTCAATTTATTTCTTTGGCACAGATCACAAAAAAATACATTGGATAAATAAGGCGGCAGTTGCACGCCTTATTTTCTATTTTATCTTAAACCGCACTTTGCCAATAGTCTGCTTTGGCTTTTTGCAATTTATGATAGGCGCTGAGTAATTTTTGATGCGCGTGGAACTGTTGTAAATGCTCATCATCAGCCAATAAATCATAGAACGGATTACCACCTTGAATGGCATTCCAAGCAAATTCCACCGCACTTTTGCCATACATTTTCTCAAATACGGCACGATATTGAGCGGGATCGCGGTTTTCATCAAGGAATAATTCTAGGCTATTGACTAAACAGCGGTAATAATTCGCCCGTTCTGGTGTGAATACCGATTGATTCATATTCAGCGTCCAGTTCGCCCAATCTAAGGCATTTTCTAAATCTTGTGTAGCAAGATAGAGCATTGCTTTGAGTTCACCAACACGCAAGGTTGTCCAGCCCGATTTTGGTGGTGGTACGATGCCAATAAACTCACGCACGCGGGTAGCATCATCAATGCCTTGTTCATCAAGCTCATCAAGTAATTCTTGATAAGTGTCTTGATCGTGATGGAAATGAGGCAGATCAAGCAAGATCTCGCGCCAATCCATTCCCATATTGTTATTGGCGTAGATTAAATCATCAGCAGGGTAAATATCCGACATTCCCGGCACAATAATGCGGCAAGCGTAAACGCCGAGATGCTGATAATCCATAATATAGACTTCCTGATTGAGCGCTTGGAAAATCGCCATCAGATTTTGATATTCTTGCTCTGTTGTGCCAGAGAAATCCCAGTCCACAAAAGGATAATCGTTCTCTTGTTTAAATAAATCCCAAGAAATTAAACCGCTTGAATCAATGAAATGTGTTTCCAAATTGGCGTGTTCCGCCACATCATCATTATTGAAAGAAGGCGGTGTGAACACATCAAGATCTTTCAGGCTGCGGCCTTGTAATAATTCGGTTACCGTGCGCTCCAATGCCACGCCAAAATTAGGGTGCGCGCCGAAAGAGGCAAAGCAAGTGCCATTTTGTGGATTGAGCAACACCACACAGATTACAGGATATTTTCCCCCTAAGGACGCATCATAAGCGAGAATTGGAAAGCTTTCTTGCTCAAGGGTGGCAATGGCTTCTTGCACCGCAGGGTAGCGCTGAATGACATCTTGCGGAATGAGCGGCAAGCTAATGGCCTCTGCAATGATTTTGTTTTTAACATAACGCTCAAACACTTCAGAAAGCCCTTGCACACGCGCTTCAAACAAGCTGTTGCCTGCGGACATTCCATTGGAAACATAAAGATTAGCGATAATACTTTGTGGAATATACACCGTTTGGTTATCTGATTGACGTACATAAGGCATTGCCACAATGCCACGTTCTGCATTGCCCGATTGGAGATCGATCAATAAATCAGGCGTTAATTCGCCATTGGGATCATAATAAGCCAATAAATGCTCATCTAAAATGCCTTCGGGCAGCTCGGTTTCATCTTCAATTTCAAACCATTTTTCATTGGGATAATGCACAAAAGGCGCATTGGCGAGATCTTGCCCAAGGTAATAATCGGCAAAGAAATAGTTGGTGGAAAGACGTTCAAAATATTCCCCTAAGGCAGAAGCCAGCGCCGCTTTTTTGCTCGCCCCTTTACCGTTAGTGAAGCATTGCGGGCAATCTTTATCACGAATATGCACAGACCAAACATTCGGCACGGGATTGAGCCACGAGGCTTCTTCAATATCGAAACCAAGTGCGGTCAATTTTTGCTGAAATTTTGCAATGCTATCTTCAAGAGCGGCATCTTTGCCGGGAATAAAGGTTTGTTCGGTCATTTTGTGTTCTCCGTCATTTCGTATTATTCGTTATCTAAGAGGCGAATCATATTGAGCCGTGCATAATAGGCAAGTTTCGCCTATTCAGCAAGGGAAAATCCTGTTAAAAAGCAAAACTAGCTTGTTATTTCAATGAGTTGTTTTTGATGAGCCTTTCCGCTTTGGCGGCTTGGTGAAACGCATTGGCAGGGTTGAGAACAGGGGAAAAGGGCGATGTTTGGGGATTTAAGGTCATTGGAAACGTGCGCTTTTGTGCCACAATGATCATTATTTCGCCAAAATAATGGGGTTTCCCTTGCAAAGATAAGCATTGCTGATCAAGCAGATCGAAATTGAGCAGGCTTAGCCAATCCACAATCCTAGTGGCAAAATAAGGGTGAAACGGCAATTTATTTGTGCCAAAAGGCAAATGTTGTTTAAGGGAAAACAGGCTGAGCGGATTAAATAAGGAAAGAAATAAGATCCCTTCTTGGTTGAGCGTGCGCGTAATTTCGCGTAACACTTGGTGCGGATCAGCGGTGAAATGCAAGCCGTGCGCAAGTAAGCAGGCAGAGAAACATTCATCAATAAAAGGCAGTCCCGTGGCTTGAGCTTGCACTAAATCGATGTGTGGGCATTGTGAAAGTGCGGTCAAATTTTGCGGAATTTTTTCGCTCACAATAATTTGTTGATCGCAAGGATAATACGCCACTTCACCACTTAACGCGCCCAATTTGAGACAATAATCTCCCGAAATTTGTGCAAAGTGCTTTGTTAAATATTGCTGAATTAGGCTACAATAGCGCGCACCTTGTGGCACCTGTTGCCAGCTTAGCGGTGTTTCTATTGGCGCATTGTTTAAAATATTCCACTTCATTTTTAATAAGGATCAATATGTTAGTACCCATTCCTGCCCTTGATGATAACTATATTTGGCTGTATGCACGAGAAAATTTACCTGTAATTGTGATCGACATCGCAGAAAGCGCGCCTTTGCTTGCTTATTTACAGCAACATCAGCTTGAAGTGGAAGCGGTGCTGCTTACTCATAAGCATCAAGATCACGTTGGCGGCTTGGCAGAATTTAAACAGCATTATCCTAATGTCCCAGTTTTTGGCCCACAAGAAACCGCAGACTTGGGCGCAACGCAAATCATTAATGAAGGGGAAATTCACACCACGCATTATCAAATCCAAGTGCTGCCCTCGGGCGGTCACACGGAAAATCACGTGAGTTTTGTGGTGGACGGTCATTTATTTTGTGGTGATACTTTATTTTCGGGCGGTTGCGGACGCGTGTTTACAGGGGATTACGCACAAATGTTTGATTCGCTCCAACGGCTCAAAGCCTTGCCTGATAGCACCATTGTTTGCCCTGCGCACGAATATACCTTAAGCAATTTAAAATTTGCCGAGAAAGTGTTGCCAAAATCAACATTTTTGACAGATTATGTGGCGAAAATTGCCGCTTTACGCCAACAGCGCCAACCAAGCTTACCCACCACCTTGGGGCTAGAAAAACGGGTTAATCCTTTCTTACAAGCAGAAAATTTGGCGCAATTTACCCAATGGCGAAAATTAAAAGATCAGAACTAGGAACAAAAGGTTGAGACAAAAGTGCGGTACAAATTATTGTTATTTTTAGATTTTAGAATGTTATAAAACGATGAGTTTAGTGATTAAAGAAATTCATTCTCCACCTTTGTTTGAAATGGTGGAATCCGATCAGACTTTATTCGATGTTTGTCAAAAAGCAGCGCAGTGTCGTCATATTGCTTTGGATACCGAATTTATCCGAATTCGCACCTTTTACCCGAAATTAGGGCTGATCCAGCTTTATGACGGGCAAACTGTGAGCTTGATTGATCCAAGCAAAATTAGCGATTTTTCGCCTTTTATTCAATTATTGGCGAACCCAAGGATTGTCAAAGTGTTGCACGCTTGCAAAGAAGATTTGGAAATTTTTCACCATTATTTTCAACAAGTGCCAACCCCCATTGTGGATACGCAAGTGGTGGCGCATTTTTTAGGGCTTGGTGCATCAGCAGGGTTTGCAGGTTTGGTAGAGCATTTTTTTCAACTTAAATTAGACAAAGGCGCTTCGCGTACGGATTGGCTGGCACGTCCATTAAGCGATAGCCAGTGCCGTTATGCGGCGGCTGATGTGTGGTATTTATTGCCCCTACATCAACAATTAGATCAACAGCTTGCACAAAGCCCTTGGCAAGGTGCGGTGCAATTTGAATGCGAAAATTTAGTGAAAAACAGCCAGCAGAGCAAATCAGCGGATATGGCATATTTGGATATTGCCAATAGTTGGCGATTAAATGCACAGGAATTGATGCGTTTAAAACTTCTAGCAAAATGGCGTTATGACGAAGCGATAAAACGAGATTTAGCGCTAAATTTTGTGGTAAAAGCGGAACATTTATGGTTATTAGCAAAAAATGATCCCAAAAATACGTCGCAGTTGTTGGAACTAGGTTTAACTACCGCTGAGGTGCGTATTCACGGCAAAAAAATGTTGCAAATTTTAGATAAAGCAAGGCGAAGCAGTGTAGAAGATTATCCAGCGACAATTTCTCGCTTGGCTGATGATGAACGCTATCGCCCAGCTTTAAAAGCGTTACAGCATTGTTTAAAAGAGATAACACCAGCGAATCTACCCGCTGATGTTTTGGCCACCAAACGTAGCTTAGAAGAGCTAATGAAATGGTGCTGGATTAAACAACAAGATCCAAATCAGCTGCCTTTGTTGTTACAAGGTTGGCGTGCGGAATACGGTCAAAAACTGTTGCAATCTTTACAAAACTTTTAACGATATATTTTGCAATCTATAAGTGCTAAGGATAGAATGCAAACTTCTTAAGCTGATTAATAGCTAGGAAAATTAATTCATAAACTTTAAAGGAACATTGAATGAATAAATTAGTAAAATTAGGTTTGGCAGCATTATTTGCCTTTTCTTTAGCCGCTTGTAATGAAAAAGTAGATCCTAAAGCAGATTACGCAAAATTGGTTGAGTGGACACAAACGAATGAAAGCACGCAAGCTGCTTTTCAGGCGGAATATCAGCAGAAACTTCTTAGCCGTGATTTGGTTCAAGTGAAAGAAGCAATGGATAGTTTGGTTGAGCGTAATAGCAAATCAATTGATTCATTAAAAGCAATTAAAATTAGCGATCCTGAAGTGAAAAAATTACAAGAAAAAACCATTGAAGTATTAGGTATTTCTTCTGATTTAACGAAATCAGCAGTAGCATTAATGAACAATCCAAATGATCAAAAAATCATTGAAGAAGTTCAGGCAAAAACGCAACAAGCGCAAGTTCAAACTGCTGAATTGCAAAAAATGCAAGCTGAGTTAGCTGCTAAATATGGTGCTGACGCAAAATAGTTTGTAAATCAAATGCGTTAAAATGACTAAAAAAAGACCCGCACTTTGAAAGTGCGGGTTTATTTTTGCTGATTTTTATTCTTTATCTAAAGGTTCAAAAGGGCGTTGGGTGTGGCCTGTGTAAAGCTGGCGTGGACGCACAATTTTCATATTGCCCGGTTTAAACATTTCTTTCCAATGGGCAATCCACCCTACAGTTCGAGCTAAAGCAAACATTACAGTGAACATTGAAGTTGGAATGCCAATGGCTTTGAGAATGATACCTGAATAGAAATCCACATTTGGATAGAGCTTATGCTCAATAAAGTAAGGATCACTTAACGCAATGCGTTCTAGTTCCATTGCTACGTCAAACAATGGATTATCAATATTGAGTTCTTTCAGCACTTCGTGGCAGGTTTGACGCATTACTTTCGCGCGTGGGTCATAATTTTTATACACGCGGTGGCCAAAGCCCATTAAGCGGAAAGGATCGTTTTTATCTTTCGCGCGCGCAATATATTCAGGAATACGATCAATCGTGCCGATTTCTTCAAGCATATTAATACAAGCCTCATTTGCACCACCGTGTGAAGGCCCCCATAAGGAAGCGATCCCCGCAGCGATACAAGCAAATGGGTTTGCACCTGATGAAGCAGCGGTACGTACTGTTGAGGTAGACGCATTTTGTTCGTGATCTGCGTGCAAGATAAAAATACGATCCATTGCGCGTTCTAATACAGGGTTCACCACATAAGGCTCACAAGGTGTGGCAAACATCATATATAAAAAGTTACCCGAATAAGAAAGGTGATTTTGCGGGAACATAAACGGTTGCCCAATGGAATATTTGTAACACATCGCCGCGAGGGTTGGCATTTTGGCAAGCAGACGAATTGCGGTGATCTCACGGTGTTCGATGTCGTTAATGTCCAAGGAATCGTGATAGAACGCCGCTAATGCACCGCTTACCCCACACATTATTGCCATTGGGTGAGAGTCGCGACGGAAACCGTGGAAGAAACGGGAGATTTGTTCGTGAACGAGTGTATGTTTACGTACCAACTGAACAAAATTCTCATATTCTTGCTTGTTAGGGCGCTCACCGAACAGTAATAAATGTGCTACTTCAAGATAAGTTCCATTTTTTGCTAATTGATCAATAGGGTAGCCACGGTGTAATAAAACGCCTTCATCACCATCAATATAGGTGATTTCTGACACGCAAGATGCGGTGGACATAAATCCAGGATCGAAGGTAAAGAGTTTATTTTTGACTAATGATTGCACATCAACAACGTCATAACCTAAAGTACCTTGTCTTACGGGCAGTTCCAGTTCACGTCCATCACTTAATGTTAATTTTGCGCTTAATTCGCTCATAAACACTCCTCTTGTAGTTATCTGGTTGAGTATGAAGTTAGTTGTCTAATAATGTTGTGTATAGTTGTGTATAAATGATTTTAGAATTGTTTTTCACTTCACTATAACCTTTTCTCTCTAGACTGTCTTTATAATTAGCAAAAAAATCCTGTTAAAAAAATGTTATTTTTTCAAAAATGAGATAAAGATCAAAAAATGAAAAAAATGTTAATGTTTTGTTAAGGGGAACAGTTGCTTATTTTGGCAATTTGTTTTTAAACTAATCAGCAAAATAGAGAAAGTGAAAACATAGCGGTTTTGTTGTATAAACCTATGTATAATAGAAAAAATTCTCACTCTATTGTGTATGTTTAATAAATCAAATCAGGTGATTTTAATGAAACAAACGAGCCCAATCAGTGAATGGTTAGCCTCTAGCTCTTTAAACGGAGCAAACCAATCTTATATTGAAGAACTTTATGAAAACTATCTCCAAGATCCCCATTCTGTCGATGAAAGCTGGCAACAAATTTTTAATACATTGCCAAAACACACCGAAGTTGAACAAGCACACACCCCAATTCGTCAATATTTTAAACGTTTAGCACGTGATAATGGTGCTGATGGGGTAAGTGTCATTGATCCTAAAGTGAGTGCAAGATTAGTTAAAGTATTACAATGGGTGAATGCGCACCGTAACCGTGGACATTTGCACGCTGATCTTGACCCACTAAAAATTTGGCAGCGTATGGATGCACCAACTTTAGATTATAAATTCTATGGTTTTAGTGATGCCGATCTTGATGAAGTGTTTGATATAGGTGGCTATGTTTACAACAAAGAACAAATTAGCTTACGTGAACTAACCACGTCATTAAAAAACACTTATTGTGGTACGATCGGCTTAGAGTTTATGCACGTTAATGATCTGGAAGCAAGAACTTGGCTACAGAAAAAGTTAGAAAATTGGTTAAATCAACCTTTATTTAGCAAACAAGAACAGCTTAAATTCCTTGAAGAACTCACCGCCGCAGACGGTTTAGAACGCTATCTTGGTGCAAAATTCCCAGGGGCAAAACGTTTTTCTCTTGAAGGCAGTGATGCGTTTATCTTGCTAATGAAAGAAATTATCCGTCAAGGGGCCAAAAACGGCATTAAAGAAATTGTAATGGGAATGGCACACCGTGGACGTTTGAATTTATTGGTGAACGTGCTAGGCAAAAAACCGGCGGAATTATTTGATGAATTTGCAGGAAAACATCAGGGTAACGGAACGGGTGATGTGAAATATCACCAAGGTTTTTCTTCTGATTTTATGACCGATGATGGCTTAGTGCATTTAGCGCTTGCGTTTAACCCATCTCACTTAGAAATTGTAAACCCAGTGGTACTGGGTTCAGTGCGTGCTAGACAAACCCGTATTAACGATGTAGAACGCGCGCAAGTGTTGCCGATTACGGTACACGGTGATTCCGCAGTAGCAGGGCAGGGCGTGGTGCAAGAAACATTGAATATGTCGGCAACCCGTGGTTATAGCGTAGGTGGGACGATTCGTATCGTGATCAACAACCAAATTGGCTTTACCACCTCAAATCCACACGATACCCGTTCTACTGAATACAGTACCGACATTGCGAAAATGATCGAAGCGCCAGTTATTCACGTGAATGGTGATGATCCTGAAGCCGTGGCGTATGCGGCACAAATGGCGGTGGAATTTAGAACCAAATTCAAGCGTGATATTTTTATCGATCTCGTTTCTTATCGTCGTCACGGACATAACGAAGCCGATGAACCTTCGGTTACCCAGCCGTTAATGTATGAGCGCATTAAGCGCCATCCAACTCCACGCAAAGTGTATGCGGATCGCTTAATTGCTGACAATGTGATTGATGAGGCTTACAGTTTAGCGTTAATGAATGATTATCGTGATGCCTTAGATAATGGTGATTGTGTTGTACCTGAATGGCGCGAACGTGATGTAGAAGCCTCTGATTGGATGAAATTCCTCAGCCAAGAATGGTCAGATTATGAAGGCAGTTTTGATGAACAACGTTTCACCGATTTAGCTCTCAAAGTTTGTGAATATCCAGAACATCACCCCCTTCATTCACGGGTGAAAAAAATTTATGACGATCGCCGTCTAATGGCAATCGGTGAGAAGCCATTTGATTGGGGAATGGCAGAAACAATGGCATACGCAACGTTATTAGACGAGGGCTATAATGTGCGTTTATCGGGTGAAGATGCAGGGCGTGGCACATTCTTCCATCGTCATTCTGTCTTACATAGTCAAAAAGATGGTACGGTTTACACCCCACTTACCCATTTGCACAATCAGCAAGGGCATTTTGAAGTGTGGGATTCGGTACTTTCAGAAGAAGCGGTGCTTGCTTATGAATATGGCTATGCCACAGCAACCCCGAAAACGCTCACCGTTTGGGAAGCACAATTCGGTGATTTCGCCAACGTAGCGCAAGTGGTGATCGACCAATTTATCAGCTCAGGTGAACAAAAATGGGGAAGAATGTGTGGTTTGGTAATGCTATTACCGCACGGTTATGAAGGACAAGGGCCTGAACATTCATCAGCCCGTCTAGAGCGTTATTTACAGCTTTGTGCGCAACAAAATATGCAGGTGTGCGTGCCTTCTACACCAGCACAAATTTATCATTTATTACGCCGCCAAATGTTGCGCAAGGTGCGTCGCCCATTGATTGTGATTACCCCAAAATCCTTACTGCGCCATCCACTTGCGGTATCCAGCAAAGAAGCGTTGGTGAACGGCACTTATCAAAACGTGATTGGCGAAATTGACCAGCTCGATCCAAAACAAGTGAAACGTGTGGTAATGTGTTCGGGCAAAGTGTATTACGATTTATTGGAACAACGCCGTAAAAATAACCAAACCGATGTGGCGATTGTGCGCGTGGAACAACTTTATCCTTATCCGCACGAAGAAATGAAAGCGGCGCTTGCCCCTTATGAACAGGTTACTGATTATGTATGGTGTCAAGAAGAGCCACAAAACCAAGGTGCGTGGTATTGTAGCCAACATAACTTTGTGAGTTCATTGCCAGAACACGGCAAACTGCGTTATGTGGGCAGACCAGCTTCAGCATCGCCAGCGGTAGGCTATATGTCGTTACATAATGAACAGCAACGCGCCTTAGTGAATGAGGCTTTAGAATAATTTGTAAGCAAAAAGTGCGGTCAAAAATCACCGCACTTTTGTACAACCGAATGCAAATAAAACGCAAACCAAAGAAGGAACAGAAAAATGAGCGATTTTGAGATTTTAACTCCCGTGCTACCTGAATCTGTGGCAGATGCAACGGTTGCCACTTGGCATAAAAAAGTGGGTGATGAAGTAAAACGTGATGAAGTTTTAGTCGAAATTGAAACCGACAAAGTCGTGCTTGAAGTGCCGGCGGTTGCTGATGGTGTGCTAGAAAGCATCATTGAAGCCGAAGGCGCAACGGTGATTAGCAACCAAGTGTTAGGTAAAGTTTCAGCCTTAGCGGCGGCAGGCAATGCCACCAAAGAAAGCGTACAAAAAGTGGAAAGCACGCCAGCGGATCGTCATTTAGCCAACTTAACATCAGAACCGACTAACGCCGATGTAGTTAGCCCAGCGGCACGCCGTTTATTGGCAGAAAACGATCTTAAAGCTGAAGAAGTGCAAGGCACAGGCGTGGGCGGACGAATCACTCGTGAAGACATTGAACGCACTGTGGCACAAAAAGCGGCGCAAAAAGCCGCACAAGCACAAACTCAGCCACAAGCGCCTGAAGCACCAGCATTAAATGTATCAGGGCGTGATGAAAAACGTGTGCCAATGACCCGTTTGCGTAAGCGTGTGGCAGAGCGTTTATTAGAAGCGAAAAACAGCACCGCAATGCTCACTACCTTCAACGAAGTGGATATGCAGCCAATTATGCAGTTGCGTAAAAAATACGCAGAGAAATTTGAGAAATCTCACGATACTCGTTTAGGCTTTATGTCTTTCTATGTGAAAGCCGTGGTGGAAGCGCTAAAACGCTATCCTGAAGTGAATGCGTCTATTGACGGCGATGACATTGTGTATCACAACTATTTCGACATCAGCATTGCGGTTTCTACTCCACGTGGTTTGATAACACCAGTGTTACGCAATTGCGATAAGCTGAGTATGGCGGAAATTGAAAAGCAAATCAAAGTGTTAGCAGAAAAAGGTCGTGATGGTAAATTAACGGTGGAAGATCTCACAGGCGGAAACTTCACGATTACCAACGGTGGTGTGTTTGGATCGCTGATGTCCACGCCAATCATCAACCCACCGCAAAGTGCAATTTTAGGTATGCACGCCATTAAAGATCGCCCAGTGGCGGTGAATGGTGAAGTGGTGATTCGCCCAATGATGTACCTTGCCCTTTCTTACGATCACCGTTTAATTGACGGACGTGAAAGTGTGGGCTTCTTAGTCACCATTAAAGAAATGTTGGAAGATCCAACGCGTTTATTATTAGAAGTGTAGTCTTAACATAGGGCGATAAGGGATCTTATCGCCTTATTTTTATTCATTGATATGCGGATATGATGAAGCATATAGCGATAAAAGGGAGAAAGATAAATCTATGAATTTACACGAATACCAAGCAAAACAACTTTTCGCCCAATATGGCTTGCCTGTCGGTGAGGGCTATGCGTGCGAAACCCTAGAACAAGGATTAGAAGCCATTAAAAAATTAGGTGGCTCAAAATGGGTACTGAAATGTCAAGTTCACGCAGGCGGACGTGGCAAAGCAGGCGGCGTGCAAGTGGTTAGTTCAGAACAAGAAGTGCGGGCGTTTTTTGACAAATTTTTAGGCAAGCGTCTAGTTACCTTTCAAACCGATGCCAAAGGGCAGCCCATCAATCAAATTTATGTAACAGGTTGCGTGGCGGTTAAAAAAGAGCTGTATCTCAGCGCTATTGTGGATCGTAGCTCGCAACAAATTGTCTTTATGGTTTCCACAGAAGGTGGCGTGAATATTGAAGAAGTGGCGGAAAAAACACCGCACTTATTACACCGCACTAGCATTGATTTACTAGTCGGCGGAATGCCGTACCAAGGCAGAGAATTGGCTTTTAAACTCGGTTTAGAGGGCAAACAAATCAAGCAATTTACCGATCTATTTTGTCAGCTCAGCCGCTTATTCATCGAAAAAGATCTTGCATTATTAGAAGTCAATCCCCTTGTTATTCTAGATAACGATGATCTCAACTGTCTTGATGCTAAAGTAGTAGTGGATAGCAATGCCTTATATCGCCATCCAGATTTGCTCGCAATGCGCGATCTTAGCCAAGAAGATCCGCGTGAGGCAGAGGCGGAGAAATGGAATCTCAATTATGTCGCCTTAGATGGGGATATTGGTTGTATGGTAAATGGTGCGGGATTAGCAATGGGAACAATGGATATTGTTAAATTATACGGCGGACAGCCAGCTAACTTCCTTGATGTGGGCGGCGGCGCAACCAAAGAACGTGTGGCAGAAGCCTTTAAAATCATCTTAACCGATCCTTCGGTGAAAGCTATTTTAGTCAATATTTTTGGTGGCATTGTACGTTGTGATCTCATCGCCGAAGGCATTATCGCAGCCAGCAAAGAAGTGGGCGTAAATGTGCCTGTGGTGGTGCGTTTAGAGGGGACAAATGCGGAATTAGGCCGCGCAATGTTGGCCGAAAGCGATACCAACATTATTTCAGCACAAAGTTTACAACAAGCGGCAAGCGAAGTCGTGAAAGCAGCAAAGGGAGAATAAAATGTCAATTTTAGTGAACAAAGACACCAAAGTGATTTGCCAAGGTTTTACTGGCGGACAAGGCACATTTCATTCCGAACAAGCCCTTGCTTATGGCACAAAATTAGTGGGTGGCGTTTCCCCGGGGAAAGGCGGCACAACCCATTTAGGCTTGCCTGTGTTTAACACCGTGCGCGAAGCCGTTGAACAAACTGGTGCCACAGCCACCGTGATTTACGTTCCCGCACCATTTTGTAAAGATGCCATTTTTGAAGCGATTAACGCAGGATTATCCTTAATCGTCTGTATCACCGAGGGCATTCCGACTTTGGATATGCTACAAGTGAAACAAAAGCTGAATGAAACGGACGTAGTGATGATCGGGCCAAACTGCCCCGGAATTATCACTCCTGAAGAATGTAAAATCGGCATAATGCCGGGCAATATTCACAAAAAAGGACGTATCGGCATTGTTTCTCGCTCAGGTACATTAACCTATGAAGCGGTTAAACAAACCACCGATGAGGGCTTTGGGCAATCTACCTGCGTAGGCATTGGCGGCGACCCAATCCCCGGTTCAAGTTTTATTGATATTCTCAAACGCTTCCAACAAGATCCCGAAACTGAAGCCATCGTGATGATTGGTGAAATCGGCGGCAGCGCGGAAGAAGAAGCGGCAGAGTTTATCCGTCATAACATAACCAAACCTGTGGTGGCGTACATTGCAGGCATCACCGCGCCAAAAGGCAAACGAATGGGACACGCAGGCGCGATTATCAGCGGCGGAAAAGGCACTGCCGATGAAAAAATCCAAGCCCTCCAACAAGCAGGCGTAACCACCGTAAAAAGCCTTGCAGAAATTGGTGCCGCGTTAAAAACTGTCTTAAAATAAACCGCACTTTTAACGATTTACCTTAATAAAAATCCACCGAAATGGTGGATTTTTTACAATATTCGTTCAGTAAAATGGAATTACTTCAACGACTGAATTTTATTAATCACATTACTGCTCGAAAAGCCGTTTTCGAAATTTAGTACTTTGACTGCGCCGCCGTTTGCGATAACTTCTTTTCCGCCTGCAATTTCTTCTGGTTTGTAATCTCCGCCTTTGACTAACAGATCAGGCAACACTTCGCTGATTAAACGTTGCGGAGTATCTTCGCTAAATTCCACTACCCAATCTACTGCGGCAAGCCCTGCAAGTACAGCCATTCTGGCTTCCAGTGGGTTGATTGGGCGGCTTTCGCCTTTTAAGCGTTTCACGGAAGCATCGCTGTTTACTGCGACAATTAAACGATCGCCGAGCTTGCGAGCGTTATCCAAATAAGAAACGTGGCCGGGGTGAATAATGTCAAACACGCCGTTGGTCATTACGATTTTTTCACCGCGTTGTTTGGCTTGCGCCACCGCTTCTTTAAGCTGTTGTTCGTTCATCACGCCAAAGCCAGTGGTTGTGCGTCCGTGAATGGCGTTTTCTAATTCTACGTTCGACACCGTAGAAGTCCCTAATTTACCCACCACAATGCCTGCTGCAACATTGGCTAAATAGCAGGATTCTTCAAAGCTGCGGCCATCTGCCAATGCCGTTGCCAAGACACTGATAACGGTGTCGCCAGCACCGGTTACATCAAAGACTTCTTTCGCTTCTGTCGGCAAGTGGAATGGCGGTTGATTTGGGCGGAGTAGGGTCATTCCTTTTTCGGAGCGGGTAACCAATAAAGCGCTTAATTCAATATCACGGATTAATTTTAAGCCTTTTTCCACAATCTCATCTTCGCTATGGCATTTGCCCACCACTGCTTCAAATTCTGACATATTTGGGGTTAATAGGGTTGCGCCGCAGTAGCGTTCAAAATCCGTGCCTTTTGGATCAATTAGCACTGGCACGTTAGCTTGGCGTGCAATTTGGATCATTGCTTGCACTTGATTAAGTGTGCCTTTGCCATAATCAGAAAGGATCAAAGCACCGAAATTTTGCACCGCACTTTGTAATTTCGCCAATAATAAATCGCTTTCTACGTTATGAAAATCTTCTTCAAAATCAAGGCGTAATAATTGCTGATGACGAGAAAGCACGCGTAATTTGGTGATGGTTGGGTGGCTGGCTAATTGCACGAAATTGCAATCAATGTTTTGTTTTTCCAGCATTGTTGAAAGTGCCGAGCCTGCCTCATCTTGCCCTGTTAAGCCGAGTAATTGCACTGGCACGTTGAGCGAAGCAATATTCATTGCCACGTTTGCCGCACCACCTGCGCGCTCTTCATTTTCTTGCACACGCACCACTGGCACAGGGGCTTCAGGGGAGATGCGATTAGTTGCACCAAACCAGTAGCGATCTAACATCACATCGCCAAGAACAAGCACTTTCGCTTGTTGAAATTGAGTAGAATATTGCGCCATTTTGACCTCATTCTTTTCCATTAAATGACAAATTTTTGCAGATTTTACCATAGGATAAATGCTATTTACTAAAATTTCCGCTAAACTACCGCTTTGATTAAACCAATTTTAACGAACAGCTCTCTTTTAGTTATGGCAAATTCATCACTTCCAAGATTTCAACGTGCATTTCTCGCCCCAAAATATTGGGGATTTTGGATTGGTTTAGCCATTTGGCGGCTCATTCTTTTCTTGCCTTATCCTCTTTTGTTAAAGATAGGGAATGGATTAGGCTGGCTCTTTTCTAAGTTAAGCGTTGGCAAGCGGCGAATGAAAATCGCTAAGCGAAATCTTACCCTTTGTTTTCCTGATTATAGCGAACAGCAAATTGATGACATTGCACAGGCCAATGTGAAAGCCACGGGAATGGCGATTATTGAAACGGGAATGGCGTGGTTTTGGTCAGATAAACGGATTAAAAAATGGTCGAAGGTGGAAGGCATTGAATACCTAAAAACCTACCAAAAAGACGGCGTGATTCTAACTGGCGTGCATTTTCTTACCCTTGAGCTAGGGGCGAGAATATTGGGGCTTTACACCCCCGGCATTGGCGTTTATCGTCCGAACGATAATCCGCTAATGGATTGGCTGCAAACTTGGGGACGGCTACGCTCTAACAAAGATATGCTTGATCGCAAAGATTTACGCAATATGATCAAAGCCTTACGCCGTGGTGAAATTATTTGGTATGCGCCCGATCACGATTATGGACGAAAAAACGCCGTTTTTGTGCCTTTCTTTGCGGTGAAAGATGCCGCCACTACAACGGGAAGTTATTATTTATTGAAATCTTCCCCAAACAGCAAAGTGATTCCTTTTGCGCCATTACGCAACGCGGACGGCTCAGGCTACACCGTGAAAGTATCCGCTCCTGTAGATTTTTCTGATGTCAATACTGAAATTGACATTGCCACTCGAATGAATCAAGTGGTTGAACAAGAAATCTTGCAAGGCGTGGAACAATATATGTGGCTGCATCGGCGTTTCAAAACTCGTCCAAATGAAAGTGATCCGAGTTTGTATGATTAGAAAATAAAGGGTGAAATAATGTTTTCACCCTTTTTTCATAGACATTACCCATTAAAGTGCGGTGGGATTTTCAGAAATTTTTATCCCTAAAGAGAGGTTTCTTCCAACTCATCAGCCATTGCGGAAAGGATTTCTCGTGAGAGAATAGCGAGTGAGCGGTAGAAAGGGAGATTGGCTTGCGTTTCCACGGCGTTTAAGAATTTTGTGGCGCAAGGCAGTAGAAATTCCGCAAATAAGGTTTGTTGCGCTTCAACGGAATCAAGGTTATCTTCAATCCAAGATGCGGTGAGAAAAACAAGCGGAAAATTCACCGCACTTTGTTCTAACTCGGGCATTCCACGTTCTTGACGGAAAGCGGTGAAATCTTCGGACTTAAGATCATAGGCTTCAAGATTCATTGGCACGAGTGCTTTTTCGCCAGCAAATAAACGCTGATATTCTTGATCTAATAAGGCTAAATCAATCTTCATTTGTAAAGCTTCAAGGGCTTGTTCGCTTTGTTTATCCGTTTCCAAAGGCCATAGTCCATTGAGTGGCTTTTGTTGCAACCAAGCAAAGACATTTTGCAAGGTAGCATCTTGCGGTGAGCGGTAAAACAGATTGCCGAATAAGCGGCTAATAAGAGAAAAATGATTCAGGCTGTTTTCGTTGCTCATTATGGATTTTCCTTGCTGTTTGAGATTTCTTTTGCGGATAAAAGTACGGTCAAATTTTGCGAAGTAATTTGTGCCACGTCTTCAAGCATTTGTTGGCGCGCCTTGTCATCAATAATATGAATATCACCAAAGAATTTATGCTGAATATCGGTAATACCACAGAAATTAAATAAGCCGTCCACCAAGCAATCACGCAAGGATTTATCAATGCCAAGTTGTTGATATTTCTCAACATTACTACCAATGGTGATAAATTGTTGCATTTTTTTGCCTTGCAATAAGCCGACAGATTGTCCGTCTTCTGTTTTATACGCAAAGCCGTGGCTCAAGACGCGATCTAAATAGCCTTTCAAAATTGCAGGAAAACCCATCCACCATAGGGGATAAACGAGAGTGATCAAATCTGCTTCACGAATGAGCCGATGTTCTTCGCGAATTTCTGCGGGAGTAATGCCTTGATTTGCCCCTTGTAATTCTGCCCACGAAATGACGGGATCAAAATTTAGTTGATACAAATCACGCACTTGGATTTCCACTTTGAGCGCTCGGCTGGCGTTCAAAGTGCGGTCTAAAATGCTGCGATTAAAGCTGTCTTGCCCATTTGGGTGGGCGAAAATAATTAAATGTTTCATTGTGCTATTCTACTTTCTTAACAAACAAGGTGATCCCTTCCACGTTATACACTTCAATGGCATCGCCAACCTGCAGGTGCTTGCCTTGAATTCGCCAAGTGGTGTCGCCAAAATGACCACGCCCAATGCCGTTTTCATTGATTTCTTGCACGATGCCTTTTGTACCGAGCATTGCGTGATCCCGTTGGTTTAATGAAGTGTGCGATTGATCTTGGAGATCTTTGCCGTGTTGGTATTTCCACCAAGAAAAACTTAAAATAATGGCTAAAATGGCATAGCCAATTACTAAAAAGGTTAAGGATAAGGTGACAAATAATGCCATTACGCCTGCGATAATAATGGCCGCCAAGCCCCACCAGAGCAAAAATACGCCCGGAATGAGAATTTCGGCAATTAATAAGCCAAAGCCTAAAATAAGCCAGTGCCACACTGACCAAGTTACGAGCCATTCCATACTTATCCCCTTAGTTTATATTTAAAGGGGCAATGCCCCTGATATTGATAGGCAGATTATTGCTTTTCACCTTTTAATAGCTCGGCAATGCCTGCTACTGAGCCAATTAAATTGCCTGCTTCAAGTGGCATTAACACCACTTTACTATTATTTGCACCGCCAATTTCTTTTAACGCTTCAGTATATTTTTGTGCGATAAAGTAATTAATGGCTTTGGTGTTTCCGCCTGCAATGGCTTCCGACACCATTTGGGTGGCTTTGGCTTCAGCTTCGGCGGCACGCTCACGAGCTTCCGCTTGTAAAAAGGCTTCCGCACGTTCCCCTTCCGCTTTGAGAATACGGGATTGTTTTTCCCCTTCTGCGCGCAAGATTTCCGCTTGACGAATCCCTTCTGCTTCTAAAATTTCAGCTCGTTTATTACGTTCTGCTTTCATTTGTGCATTCATTGCGGCGATTAATTCGTGTGGTGGACGCACATCGCGGATCTCAATACGCGTTACCTTAATGCCCCAAGGGTTGGTGGCTTCGTCCACAATGGATAACAAACGTCCGTTGATATTATCACGCTGCGAAAGCATTTCGTCCAATTCCATTGAGCCTAGCACAGTACGAATGTTGGTCATCGTTAAATTGATGATCGCTTGCTCTAAATGGTTTACTTCATAAGCGGCACGGCGCGCATCGATCACTTGCACGAAACACACCGCATCAATGGATACATTGGCATTATCTTTTGAGATTACTTCTTGTGAAGGAATATCTAACACCTGTTCCATCATATTAATTTTTCGCCCTACGCGATCCACAAAAGGCACAACAAAATTTAGCCCAGGGGTGAGGGTGCGAGTGTAGCGCCCAAAGCGTTCAATCGTCCAATGATAACCTTGCGGTACGGTTTTCAAGGTGGAAAACAGTACAACAATCACAAAGATAACAAAGACGACCACAGCAACAGGAAAACCGTCTAACAATTCCATTTTTCTCTCCTTAAAATGGGGGGTAACTGATTGAAGTCTAACAAATTAAATAGCCTTTTGTACATAGCGATAATGCCCATTTTCATTGACAAATTCAAATAAATGAGTGATACAGCTCGGCGCATCTTGATCTTGGTGGGAAACAAAAAGTAATTGCGTTTCGCTGTTCATCACCAGTTGATCAATAAAGCCTTTAACCAGTTTACGATTCACGCCGTCTAGCCCTTGCAAAGGTTCATCTAAGATCAACACAGGCGGATGTTTTACCATTGCACGAGTGATCAGCAATAAACGCTGTTGTCCCCAAGACAAGGATTTAAACGGCTGATTAGCTTGCGCGGTTAAATTCAAACGGGCAAGCCATTCCATCGCTTTAATATGCAAGGCATCTGGCACTTTTTGATAAACGCCAATGCTGTCAAAAAAGCCCGATAGGATCACATCTCGCGCGGAGCAATTCACACGATAATCCATATGCAGTTGGCTGCTGACATAACCAATTTTTTGTTTGATTTGCCAAATCGTTTCGCCCGAACCGCGTTGATTGCCAAATAAACGCACTTTATTGGCGTAAGATTGCGGGTGATCACCACTAATCACCGAAAGCAAGGTGGATTTTCCTGCACCATTTGGGCCTTTGATCCACCAGTTTTCGCCACGCTTAACTTGCCAATCAAGTTTATCGAGAATTTTTTTCTCGCCATATTGAATGGTAACCTGTTCTAATTCAAAGAGCGGTTGATTTTCATCGAGTTTTATCTCAGGGACTGCGCGTTCAGGCAAGGGGATATGCTGGGCGGATTCTGCATAGCGAAGTTGTTGATAAAGGCTTTGTTGCTCAATAGCCTGGCGTTCTCCTTGCAAAATAACCTCTTGATGTTCCAGCAGAGCGAGATGATTGGCTTCATCAGGAATATCTTCAAAACGATTTAAGATCAGCAAAATCGCCATTTTTTGTTGTAACTGCGCGAGCAATGCTTTCCATTCTTTGACAGATTGCTGATCCAGCCCTTCAAAAGGCTCATCTAAAATCAGCAAATCAGGTTGTTGCACTAAGGCTTGGCACAGTAATACTTTACGGCTTTCTCCTGTGGATAGCTGGATAAAAGGGCGATCTAAAAGTGCGGTGATTTTTAACAGAGAAATATATTCTTCAAATAATGCCAGATCGTTCTGCTGAGCCAAAATAGTCTGCTTGGCCGTTTTGCCGAAATCATCAGGGCTGACGCCATCATTATTGCGATCTTTGAAGGTTTCACTAACAATTTTCTGTTGTTTTTCAAAAGAAAGGGAACAAATAGTTTGGAAATGATTTTCCATTGTGCCTTCCAATAAAGGCAATTTGCTTTCCAGCACCAAGGCGAGCGCAGTTTTACCGCTGCCATTGCTGCCTACCACGCCCCAATAATCATTGGGTTGAATGGATAATTCATCAATTTTTAAGCGTTGATAATGAGCAAGCTGGAATGTTGCATTTTCGATCTTAATCATATTAGCCACCTATAAAAAAAGCGGAAATTTTCATCCGCTCTTTTTCTTTTTTATCTTGAGTAAAGATTAGCTTTTTTGCGCTTCTTCTTCAGAAATACATACCGCTGCGGTAAACACTACGTCAGTTGATGAGTTTAACGCGGTTTCTGCAGAATCTTGTAACACCCCAATGATAAAGCCCACGCCCATTACTTGCGCAGCAATGTCATTTGAGATACCGAATAAGCTACAAGCTAATGGAATTAATAATAATGAACCACCAGCTACACCAGAAGCACCACAAGCACATACGCTCGCTACCACACTTAATAATAATGCGGTTGGGAAGGAAACTTCCACACCTAACGTATGCACTGCCGCTAAGGTTAATACAGTGATGGTGATTGCCGCACCCGCCATATTAATACTTGCACCTAACGGAATAGAGACAGAATAGGTATCTTCATTTAAGTTTAAGCGTTTCGCTAATTCCATATTTACAGGAATATTTGCTGCTGAGCTACGCGTGAAGAACGCAGTTAAACCACTTTCGCGTACACAAGTCCAGATTAATGGATATGGGTTACGGCGTGTTTTCCAGTATACTAAAATTGGGTTTACCACGAATGCAGTAAATAGCATCGCACCGATTAATACGCATAATAAACGCACATAATCAAGTAACGCGCCCAAGCCTTTATCCGCAAGGGTTTCGGCCACTAAACCAAATACCCCGATTGGCGCAAAGCTAATGATGAAGTGAACGATTTTTGAAACCCCTTCAGAAAGATCATTCATTACATTTTTCGTGGTATCTGAAGCGTGGCGTAGCACAAGTCCTAAGCCAATTGCCCACGAAAGAATACCGATAAAGTTGGCATTAAATAAGGCGTTGATTGGGTTGTCCACCACATTTAACACTAATGTGCCTAATACTTGAGAAACTTCACTTGGTGGCGATAAAGAATTTTCTTGTGTTTGTAGAGCAATTTCGGTTGGAAAAGCGAAGCTAAATAACACCGCAGTTAATGCGGCAAGAAATGTGCCTAATAAATATAAAATCACCACAGATTTCATATTGCTTTGCGTACCAATTTTTTTATTCGCAATGGCTGAAATTACCAATAAGAATACAAGAATTGGCGCAACGGCACGCAATGAACGCACAAATACCTTACCTAGAAAACCTGCTTTTTCAGCAAGGTTGAAACCGAGTACAGATTGCAAGCTTGGTGCAATGATCGCAAGTAGCAAACCTAGCACTAAACCGATAGAAATTCTTTTCACTAAACTTCCGTGAAAAAACAGAGAATATAAACGAGATGTGTTCATAATTATTTACAATGTTGTGTTTAAAACTGAAGATCAATGACTTCAGAAGATTGTTGATATTCAGATCTAAAATTAGATCCCCCATAGCGAGTGTAAAGATAGCCTAATTTTGTGCTAAAGAAAATATAAAATCAGCAATTTCTTCATATTATTTGCACAAACAAAGAAATATTCCGCTTAAAATTGAATAAAATCGATTATTTTTACCTTTCAGCCTGATTTTTTCCTTAGATAGATAAAAGATAGATAAAAATGCAAAAAATTTTAACATTGCATATTGACTAACTGTATAAAATACCAGTATTATAACCCTGTATAAACAAACAGTATTTTAACAAGTAGTATTAGTAAGAGATCACATACACACACATAGTAGATAATAACAGGGGTTTACGATGAACTATTTCAATGAACAAAGCCAATTATCTTATCAGCCAATGCCATTTTTAACTGATCGTGCTTCTTTAAAATCAGCATTTAATAAAAAGCTTGATTTGAATCTTCATTGCATTAAACGCCCACAGCAAACTTGTGTCATTGAAGTAACAAACCCAAATATGCTTGCTTGGGGAATTGAAGCAGGTGATATGCTTGTGGTAGAAAAAAATGAGCATTTAAGCATTGGCGATTTAGTGGTAATGGAACAAGATAATCAATTTTGCATTTATGAATTAGCAAACTATGACGGCAAAGCATTTCTTTTCCTTGCTCTTGACGCCAAAATGAAAAGTATTAAATGTGAAAAATGGACTGAATTGCCAATCATTGGTGTTATTACCAATACCATTCATCAAATTAAACCTAGAACACAAATGAAGTTTGCTGCTTAGAGATTTAGTAGGGTATGAGAAGTAGTAGGCTTTTGCTTTGCTGACTCGCTGATTAATTTAATAATACAAGTTAATCAGCGAGTGGTATTTTAATTAGAAAATTATAGCTTTAATTTCCGCTCTACATCTTTCGCTTTCACTAAAAACTGCTTACGTTCAGCAGTGGACATTTGGCTACTTGTGCCTGGTAATTTTACAGTAAGTGGATTAACAGGGCGGCCGTTAATATGGAACTCATAGTGTAAATGTGGGCCAGTAGAGCGTCCAGTGTTACCTGAAAGAGCGATACGCTGACCGCGTTTTACTTGTTGGCCTGCTTTCACTAATGGTCTGCTTAAATGCATATAGACAGTTTGATATTCGCGACCGTGGCGGATCATAATATAACGACCTGCACCATTAGCTTGGTAAGCAACTTTTTCAACAGTACCATCTGCAGGGGCGATAATAGGCGTCCCGATTGACATTGAAAAATCAACCCCTTTATGTGGACGAATTCTACCCGTAACAGGGTGGCGTCTTGCTGGATTAAATGGGGAAGACACGCGAGCTTGGCGTTGCATAGGGTAGCGAGCAAAGCCTTTGCCTAAGGTTTCACCTTGACGGTTATAATAACGTCCATTATTAGATTGAATTGCATAATAGCTTTTTCCGCCAGAGCGAATATGGATAGCTTCTACGTTACCTTGGCCTGTGAGTTTGTTATCTAAATATTCACGAGAAACTAAAACAGCAAATTTATCTCCTTTCTTGAGTTTTTTTATACTCACTTGCCATTGAAGTGCGGTGGTTAATTGGCTAATTTGTTTGGAACTCAATCCTTGGGCTTTTAAACTGCTTGAGAACGAGCCGCTAATTTGGCCTTTTAGCACATCTTTTTTCCACACACTTTTTTTCTGTAAAATATCACGTTTGAATTTTCCATTAGCAGAGAGTGCGTAAATTCGTTCTTCTTTTTGCGATACAAGCCAGTTGAGATATTCTAGTTCGCCTTCTTTACTCAAAATCCAATAGAACTGTTGGCCAGCTTTAAGATTTTTCAATTCTGGATAAGCAGAGATCAATTTTTTGCTTGTGCTATCATCAAGCCCTGATTGTTCTAAAACGTCTTTTAATGTATCGCCACGCACAACGGTATGGCTAAATTGATCTTTAATACGAATAGCTTGATCGGCAATATCTAGTAAATCATTAACTGCATTTTTCGCATTTTCTGGCAGTTTTTCAATTTCATCATCGTCATCTAAATTGACTTCATCAACTTCGTCATCTTGACCTTGTAAATCGTCATCATAAGAAGTAGCATCACTTTCTTCACTACCCGTATTATTCGCTACATTATCTTGGTTAGCATTAACCGCCGTTTGAGAATTGGCAAGTTGATCAGTAACATCTTTAAACGCTTTATCAAGATCTGCATTAGGCTGATCTTCTATTGGTTTAACAGGGTGATATTCAGTGTTTTCGTTGGAAAGCTGTAATGGATCGTTTTTCGCATTATCTTTTACGCTTAGTACAATGCCGACAAAAATAGACAACACAGCGGAGAGAAAAATCACCGCTTTAATCCGTGATTTTCTTTTACGTCTATCTCTTGCTAATTTAATATATTGCACTATCTATTTCCCTTTATTACTTCATTGCTTGATAACTAAGCTGGATAATTGTTACTTCACTAAGACTAGTAAGACCAGTTAAAAGAATAAAAATTCCCTATATTTCGCTAAAAACTTGCCAAATGAATAAATTATAAGCATTTCTAAATGCTGCTTGTTAATCTTATAAAAATAGGCTATTTTAAGCCAATTTTTCGTAATGTATAGAGATAAAATGCAAATTCACGCTATTAAACAGCCATTAATTGAGTTAAAAAATATTAATGTGCAATTTGAACAACGAAATGTCTTACAAAACATTAACTTATCTCTTTATTCTGATTCCGTTCTCACCATCGTTGGCCCGAATGGTGGTGGCAAATCCACGTTGCTCAAAGTCTTGCTCAAATTGATTAAGCCAAGTTCAGGCGAAGTGATTTATCACAATAATGTGCGTATTGGCTATGTGCCACAAAAAATTCACCTTGATCATAGCTTGCCTTTAACGGTAGAAAAATTTCTTGCTTTAAAAAAAGGCGTGAGCAAATTGGAGATTGAAGCGGCGTTAGATCTCCTTTCTATTTCCCATTTAAAGCAAAATGCAATGCAAAAGCTATCGGGCGGTGAAATGCAACGGGTGCTGCTAGCTAGAGCCATTTTGAATAAACCGAATTTGCTCGTGTTAGATGAACCCACACAAGGGGTGGATATTACTGGGCAGGCAGAGCTTTATCAGCTAATTCATCAAACACGAAAACAACTAAATTGTGCGATTTTGATGGTATCGCACGATCTGCATATTGTGATGGCGGACACCAACGAAGTGCTGTGTATTAATCAACATATTTGCTGTGCTGGCACGCCTGAAATTGTGTCGCACGATCCGACATTTATGCATTATTTTGGCAACCAGTTTTCGCAAAATATTGCTCTTTATACTCATCACCACAATCACAAACACAATATGCACGGCGATGTGTGCTGCGGCAAAAATTTTCAATCGCAACAATGCGAACACAAAAAGCATCATTAAGGAACAGAAATGTTTGAGATTTTACTTCCCGCTTGGCTTTCGGGTATTTTGCTCTCGTTTATCACCGCACCTCTAGGTGCATTCGTGGTGTGGCGAAGAATGGCGTATTTTGGCGATACACTTTCCCATTCCGCCTTGCTGGGCGTGGCAATCGGAATATTTTTACAAGTGGATCCTTATCTAACCATTTTAATTCTCACGCTCTTGCTCGCCTTAGGAATGGTCTGGCTAGAAAGCAACACGCAATTTTCCGTGGACACCTTGCTCGGCATTATTGCCCACAGCTGCCTTTCTTTAGGCGTAGTCACCGTGGGGCTATTGCAAAATGTGCGGGTGGATTTAATGAATTATTTATTTGGAGACTTACTTGCGATTAGCTATGAGGATCTTTACCTTATCGCCATTGGCGTTCTCGTGGTGGTAGGCTGTTTGTGGTATTACTGGAAACCGCTACTTTCCACCACGGTTAGCCCAGAGCTTGCACAAGTAGAAGGCATTAACATTCGCAAAATGCGTTTTGTATTAATGATTTTAACCGCCTTAACCATTGCCTTAAGTATGAAGTTTGTCGGCGCGCTAATCATCACGTCCTTGCTGATTATCCCCGCCGCCACAGCACGGCGTTTTGCTCGCACTCCAGAAGCAATGGTGGCTATCGGTGTGCTTATCAGTATTCTCGCTGTCTCTTTCGGCTTAATGCTCTCCGCTTTCTACAACACCGCCGCCGGCCCTTCTGTGGTGATTAGCGCAACTTTCTTATTCTTACTATCCTTATTTAAGAAACAAGCTAATTAAAGCTAATATTTTGTAAAATGGCGTTCCTATTATGGAACGCCGTTTTTTATGCCTTATAACAATCCTTTCTTACGCAAATCCCGACTAATACGAATAGCGGTTTCTGTTTCGCAGCCAGCGTATTCACCAATTTCACGGTGTGTCCAGCGGTATTCTGGGAAGTTTTCTTTTAAGAAATAAATGCTATCAATCACCCGATCAAGGCTTTTTAAATAAGCGCTTTTGGCAAGGCGATCTTCCGCATCTCGTAATTCATTAGATAAAATTTGGAATAATAACCGAATGGTTTCAGGGTTATCTAAAAAGAATAAATCAACATCTTGTGGAGTGATCTTGATTATTTCAGCTTCCATCAGCACTTTGGCAGTGCAGTGATATTTTTTATCGCCAAAAAGCGTGCGAAAACCAAAATAATCCTCCGCTTTATAAATTCTGACCAAGCTTTCTTTGCCATTTTCAAGGGTATGATACAAACCAATTAACCCATTTTTGACAAAATAAAAAGACTGTGCGGTATCCCCTTGATGATAGATTTGTGTGCCTTTCTCAAGGGCAACTAAGTGATTATATTGACAATTTTTTAAATTCATCTGTTCAAGCATTTTCATATCCTATGAGATTTATCCTTGTATCACACGCAATATTAGCATATAGCAAGCAATAAACAGTAAGATCATACCGAGCAATTTGCGCGCCGTGTCTTCTTTGATAATGCCACGAATTTTCATACTGGCAAAACTCATAAAAAAAGAACTTAGCACCACAATCAACACAATGGAGAAGCTCACATAGCCAACTTGCAAGGAATGGGGAATTACCACTTCGGACGTTTTGGCTAAATAGCCATACAGGTTGCCAATGCCCCCAATTACCATCATATAGTTAGTGTAAACCGCCACACTTTTAATGTTGACACTTGGCAACTGGCTAATTAATGGCGACATAATCGAACCGCCGCCGATCCCCGTAATTCCAGCAATTCCCCCACCAAAAAAGCAGAAAAGGCTACCACGCAGACTATCATTTTTCTGTGTTTGTTGCTTTTTCTCATTGCGCTGATGTAAAAACGTTTTCAATGCTAGCACAGTTAGCGTAATCACAAAGACACCAATAATCACATTGTCGGAAACTTCAAAACTGAGATGAAAGCCAAGCTGCACACCAAGGATCATACTTAACGACCAAAGCAGCAATTTTTTCTTATCGATCTGAATTTTAAGCCTATGAAAGTAAAACAAATTGATCAACGCTGATCCCATCACAATAGTCAATGATGTGGCGGAAATCATTTGGATTGGCATATGGGGAAAAAGCGTGTGCAAAATCGGCACCATCAACACCCCGCCACCAATACCAAAAATGGCTGACATCAGGTTAGTCAAAATACCGCATAAAATAAGAATAATGATCAAAGAAAATGTCATAGGCGATCCTTATGATTTTTTCTTTATTATGAATAATCAAGCCAAGAATCCTTATGATCGGTATCATAAAAACAAACATCAAAACATTGTTTCAATATTTTTGTGGTCTTGATCTTGTTTTTCTCTGTTAGCGCTTTTAAGTATCAGCACATTTTTCTATTATATTAAGAATAAAAGAAATAATGATAAGGGAGAACCTATGAAAGCGAGCTTATTTCCAAAGCTGAGCCTATTAACTGCCTGCGTTATTGCAGGCAGTGTTAATGCGGCGAATTATGCGTGGGATTTTTTTGAAAATGCACAGCCACCAGCTTATTTAACGGTAACCAATGGGCAAGTTGCGCCGAGTACGTTGCATTACAAGGATGGTAATCAGGCGTTGCATTGGCAATTCGAGCCAAAAGGGCGGTTGGTTTTTGCGCAAAATTTAGATTTTTCGCAAAATGACGATATTTTACCGCAAACCTTTATGCTATGGCTTTATAACGATAAAGCCTTAAAGCAGCCTTTGCAATTTGCCTTTGAACAAAATGGTCAGGTGAAAAAATCCTTTAAAATTAATTTGGATTTTGTCGGCTGGCGTGGTATTGCCGTGCCGTTTCGTGATATGCAAGGCGAAAAGGTAACAAGCCTCGATAAATTGGTGATCCAAGCACCAGATGAAGCGGGATCGCTTTATTTAGATCAGCTTTTATTCAACGTACCAGTGGATAATCGTTACCCAATTCCAGATTATCAAGCGGATTTTGTGAACCCAGCGGCAAGCACGGCGGTGAATAAAAACTGGAATGGCTTGCTGATGTATGATCGAATGCTAAGCAAAAATTACCCACATTTTGATTTTAATACGAGCTTTCATTCTGATCCGCAAAGCGAAAGCATTTATCAACGCTTTGAACAAGTGCTAAATGTGTTTGCAGATAAACCAAGTGCGGTGGATTTTTCACAAATTTTGCAGAAATATCAGGCGTTTAATATTAGTGAAAAAAATGGCGTAATCCAAGGCGCGATGCTGGATTTCCCTGCGCGACAAAAATTTATGAAGAACGCACAGGTGTTTAGCAAACAAGATCAAGCGTTTCTACTGAGTTCTGTGTCAATGCGTGAGCTAGGCAAAGTGATGTTAGAAAGTGCGAAAGCTTTGCGTACAGGCAAACTGGCAGACGAACAACGCCAACAACTGGAAGCACAATTTTTGCTCGCCACCCGTTATTTATTTGATCAAGGTTTTGTGCGTGGCAGTAGTATTCAAATTGTGAGCCATATGGGGTATCAAAATCGAGAAATTTTTGATGCCTGGTTCTTAATGAGAGATTTGTTATCTCAGCAAGGATTGCTGGAACAAGCACAGGGTGCAATGGCGTGGTTTAGTGGGGCTGGACGTATTTTTGAACCAGATAGCAGTATTGTAGAAGCGAATGTAGATATTCTTAATACGCAACTGCAATGGATGTTGAAGAGTATTTTATTATTACCTAATGAAAATCAACGTGCTGGGCTTTTAAAACAGTTTTCACATTGGTTGAGTACGACTGTTTTACAATCTCAAGGGGTTGCCGGTGGGTTTAAGCCTGATGGTTCAATGTTCCACCATTCACAGCATTATACAGCCTATGGAAAAGATGCGTTTACAGGGCTCTCTCCTGTTGTTTATGCAATTAGTGGAACACCTTATGCACTCACTCAAGAGGCGAAAAAACGTCTTGATGATGTGCTGTATAAAATGTGGGTTTACACTAAAAATGGCAATATCCCAATTGTCATAAGTGGGCGTCACCCAACAGGGAAATTCTCTATCGCCTCTTCACCATTTAAATGGTTTGCTTTGATCGGAGATGAAAAAACGGGCGAAAAAATTAACCGCACTTTTGCTTCTATTTATGCTGCCTTAGAACATAAAGAGGAATTTGAAGGCGTACCTGCAGCGGCAGAACCCACTGGGGCGTGGACGATGAATTATGCTTCAATGGTGGTGCAACGCCGTCATCAAGCCGATCCAAAACTTTCTTGGCTTGCCATTGTACGCGGCTTTAGCCGTTATTTAGTCGGCAATGAATCCTACGAAAAAAACAATCTGTACGGACGTTATATGTCCTACGGTGCGTTAGAAATCATTCCTGAGCATTTCAATGATCGTGGCTATCGCTATGACGGTTGGGATTGGAATCGTTTCCCAGGCACCACAACCATTCATCTGCCATACCCTGAGTTAAGAGCCAAATTATCACAGCTCCCAGCCGCAGGATTGGAAGAAATGTTGCTTTCCACCGAAACCTACGCAGGTGGAACGGATCTGCATAATAATAGTATGTATGCAATGAAATTGCGCGGCCATAGCAAATATCAGCAAGAATCTTTGTTCGCGAAAAAATCCTACTTCCTTTTCGATAATCAAATTATCGCCCTAGGATCGGATATTCGTAATGATGACAAACAGCACGCAACGGAAACCACCTTGTTCCATCATAATGTCGCGGATCTTAAACCAATGTTTATCAATGGAAAACCATTGGCAACCTTAGGGACAGTGGAAGAATTATCCGGCCCTGTTACTTTGGCAGATCCTGCGGGCAACCGCTATTATGTGAGCGCTGGGCAAAAATTGACGGTGCGTTATCAAGAACAAGAATCTGTTGATGATCGCAACGATAAGCCAACCCAAGGCAAATTCGCTAGTGCCGTGTTAGATCACGGCAAAGCACCAGAAAATGGGCAATATGAATATGCTGTACTCATTGCACCAAACGCTGATGAAGTAGCGGATTACCAAAAATTATCCCACAGCAGCAAATTGCACGCAGTGCGTGATAAGCGTAATGGTCAAGAAGGCTATGCCTATTTTGAAGCGGAGCAAAAAGATGTGGGCGGCATATTGCTTGGGGCGAGTCAACCGCTAATGGCAATGGCTCAACAAGGCAACGAAGCTGGCAAGGATTATCTTGATCTATCTATTGTGAACCCTGATTTTGCTTTCTATCAAGGCACGGAAGAAGATCAAGTGAAAGACGGCAAACAAGTGGAAGTGAGTATTTATTCCCGCACTTGGCGTAAAACCCCTTCCCAGCCACAACATTCCAGCGTAACGGCAAAAGGCAAATGGCAACTCGCCCAAGCCAGCCAATGCGCCAAAGCCGAAGTGAAAGGGGAAAGCACCTTAATTTCTACCCAAACCACAGACGCAACCCCTTGTAAAGTGAGATTGATTGCCGTGAAATAACGGCTAAAAATCCACGAAAAAAATACCGCACTTTTAGATAGAACATTTAAAGTGCGGTATTTTTGTGTGATTTTTTTATTAATTTTGACGATAATTTTTAATCAAATCGTCACCAACACAATCTGTTCAGGATCAATATAGCAAAACAGCTTATCGCCTTGTTGGAAATTTGGGTTATCGTCAATGCTGGCGGTGCATTGTAGGTTTTCGCCTAAGGTGAGCGTGGCTTCTTGGGCGTTGGTTTGTTGGTTGACGTGGGATAAAAGTGCGGGGAAAATATTGCACGTTTTTTGCGGTTTTTCGATGAATAATTTTACCCACGGGGCTTTGATCATCAGCATCACTTCTTTGCCCAAAACAAGCTGTAAACGTACCGCACTTTGTGGTGTGATAAAGGCGGTAATGGATTGATCTAAATGGGGAATTTGAATTTCCACCGCACAATGATTGCCTGTCTGAGTGAGGCTTTTCACCGTGCCAAAAAATTGATTTCTGGCGCTACTTTGTAAGGAAAAACGCGCGGTGGCGGAAAGCAGGCTATCAAGGGAAACCTGTTCGTCTTGCAAGATGGAAAAGGCTTTTTGTTGCGTTTGTTCCAAGAGATCATAAAGTTTTAGCAGGCGTTTTGCATAGGTTGTGAGTGTTGTGCCGCCGCCATTTTTTCCGCCAGTATTGCGTTCTAACAAAGGCATTGGGCTAAGGCTATTCATCGCTTCAAGGTGATCCCACGCACTTTTATAGCTCACTTTGGCATTTTTCGCCGCTTGGCTGATTGAACCTGATTTGGCAATTTCACGCAACAGACGAATCCGTTTCGGATCAACAAAAAGTTGTTTCTGTAGTTTTATGGTGAGTAACACTTCGCTATCTAACATTGGGTTTCCTGCGTTATTATCTTTAAAGTGCGGTGGAATTTTTTGTCATTTTACGCAAAGTTCGGTTTTTAATGTAGCTTTTATTTTATTAATCGTTATATAATTTATTTTATAATGGTAAGCCAAAAGGAAAAAATCTATGTTAAGAATAAAAAATCGACTGGTTTCTGCGCTAGCGGTTTGCGCATTGATGTCATTTTCTGCACAGGCGAAATTAACTGTTTTTGCTGCCGCCTCAATGACCAACGTGTTAGAGCAAGTGAAAGCCAGCTATCTCAAGCTTCACCCTAAAGAAGAGATTGATTTTTCTTTTGCCTCTTCTTCTGTATTAGCACGCCAGATAGACCAAGGTGCGCCAGCGGATATTTTTATTTCGGCAAATCAAAAATGGATGGATTTTTTAGCTGAGCATAAGGCGCTTGAGCCTACAACCCGTGTAAATATTGCACAAAATCGTTTAGTGATGATTGCGCCTAAAACAAGCAAACTTACTCAATTGGACGTGCAAAATCCACAATGGCAAAGTGTATTAGCCAATAGCTATCTTGCTGTGGGCGATCCCGCACACGTTCCAGCAGGGAAATATGCCCAACAGGCGTTAACTTATTTACATCAATGGCAAGCCGTTGAAGATAAATTGGCTCGGGCAAGTAATGTGCGTGCGGCATTAGCATTGGTTGAGCAGGGCGAAGCACCTTTGGGCATTGTTTATGCCACAGATGCCGCAGCAAGCCAAAAAGTGAAAGTGGTGGCGGTGTTTCCAGAAAACTCTCACGCGGTGATTGAGTATCATGCGGCGATTGTGGCAGGGAATGCTAATCAAGAAAGTGTTACTTTTCTTAATTATCTACAATCACAAGAGGCGAAACAGATTTTTACCCACGCAGGTTTTATTGTGCAATAAAGGATGATTGGTAAATGGATTGGCAAACTTTTTTTCATTTCAGCTCGGCAGAATTAAATGCCATCGGGTTAAGTGTGAAAGTGGCATTGGTTTCTGTGCTAGCGGGCTTTCCCTGTGCCATTTTAGTGGCTTGGTTGTTGGCACGTAAAACCTTTTTGGGGAAATCTTTGCTTAATGGCATTATTCATTTGCCGTTAGTTCTGCCGCCTGTGGTGGTGGGGTATTTATTGTTAATTGCAATGGGGCGAAATGGCATTATCGGGCGCTATTTATTGCAATGGTTTGATTTTAGCTTTGGTTTTAGTTGGTATGGTGCGGTGTTGGCCTCTGCCATTGTGTCTTTCCCATTAGTGGTGAGATCGATCCGCTTGGCGATCGAAAATGTGGATTTCAAGCTCGAACAAGCAGCGCGCACCTTGGGATCATCTGCCTTGAAAACCTTTTTTACCATCACCTTGCCTCTTGCGCTCCCCGGTGTGTTGGCTGGCGTTATTCTCGGTTTTGCGCGTTCTCTAGGGGAGTTTGGCGCGACCATTACTTTTGTTTCCAATATCCCAAAAGTTACGCAAACCATTCCTCTTGCTATGTTTTCCTTTATTGAAACCCCAGGGGCAGAAAGTGCCGCAGCGCGTTTATGTCTCATAGCCATTGCTATCGCCTTGATTTCCTTACTCATTTCTGAATGGTTAGCAAAATACACACAAAAACGTTTAGGACAATCCAATGTTAGAAATTAATGTACGCAAACAATTAGGCAAAATGGCGTTTGCGGTGGATTTGCAGCTGCCCACGCAAGGCGTAACGGCATTATTCGGCTTGTCTGGTTCAGGCAAAACCACGCTGATTAATTTAGTCAGCGGTTTGCTACAACCTGATCAGGGCTATATTCGCTTGAACGGGCGAGCGTTAGTTGATACGGCAAAGCAGATTAATCTTCCACCTAATCATCGTAATGTGGGCTATGTTTTTCAAGAGGGCAGATTGTTCCCCCATTATTCGGTGAAAGGCAATTTGTGTTATGGAATGAAGCAGAAAGATAGCACAGAATTTATGCGCATTGTGCAGCTTTTGGGGATTGAACATTTGCTTAAACGCTATCCAATCACCTTATCAGGCGGTGAAAAACAGCGTGTTGCCATTGGACGAGCGTTGCTCAGCCAGCCTGAAATTTTGCTGATGGACGAACCGCTTTCCGCCCTTGATCTGCCGCGCAAATTAGAATTATTGGATTATTTGGATAAACTCGCGCAAGAAATTGCTATTCCCATTTTATATGTTACTCACAGCCTTGAAGAATTAGCACGCTTAGCGCAACAAGTGGTGTTGTTGGATCAAGGCAAAGTGATCGCCTATGATCAGTGGCAAAATATGCAAGACAGCCCATTGTTTGCTCTTTGGCGAGAAAGAGAAAAGTAAAGCGAAAAACAAAAGTGCGGTAAAAAATTTCAACATTTTCCACCGCACTTATTTTCTTTGCTATTTTTCTTTCCTATAATTTTTTCTTCGCTAGCATTGTTACAAATTTCATTTTGATGCGATTACCGTTTTCATCGGTTTTGTGCAATTCGCCCATTTCTTCTTGGTATTTAATCAATTCCCAATCTTGATAATAATTTTTCAGCTCGCCCTCTTTAAAAGTGAAAGAAAACGGCATTGGGCAAGGCACATCATCGGTACTCATTGCCGCCACAATCAAGTTATAACCGCCTGCGTTTGTGTGATTTTGCATATTCTCAATAATGGCAGGAATGGCGTTGCGGTCAAGGAACATAAACACCACGGTGGAAAGAATAAAATCGTAATTTTCCTGAATATTGGCGTCATTGATGTTGTAAAGTGCGGTCTGAATATTCAGATTTTCTTTTTCTGCCGTGCTGGTGAGGAAAGCAAGACTGTTTTCGTTGTGATCCCAAGCGGTAACATCGTAGCCGAGTAGGCTTAAAAAGAGCGAGTTGCGTCCTTGTCCACAGCCAAGATCCAGCACTTTACAAGGAGGAATAATTTCCACCGCACTTTTCACCTCAGAATGGGTTGGCGTCATATTGTATTTTTTGCTGAAGTAATCTTCTTTTTTGCAATAAAATTCTAAATAACATTCCAGATCATCAGACGCCGCTTCCACGCGGTGCCAAAGTTGGGGTTCAACAAAAGGCGTGTCATCTTGTGCGGTGAAAATATGTTCGCTCACCACGTCGCCGTCTTCCGTTAAAACGTAAAACTTCAATTTACCTTGTAACACGGTGATTTTGCCCCAAGTGCCAACTTTGGTGTTATGTTTTTCTTGGAACATTTTTGGCAGGCTGTCTTTGTTCCATACGGGCATTTTTTTGTAGCAAATTAATTCATTTTTCATTGTATTTCTCCAAATATGAAAATAGTTGAGTGATATAGTAGGAAATTAATCCGCTTAAGGCAATAAGGCGAGGCAAAAAGTCGCAAAATACCTGCGTAAGATCATTTTTTGCCCTATAAAGATCGTAAAAAAAGGGAAATTTTGCTACAATCCAAGCCTTTATAAGAATAATTTTTACGCTGTTTTAGCGCTTAAAATGGAAAATACCATTTAAAAGGGGATTAGGAGGATTTATGCGTTGTCCTTTTTGTTCAACAGAAGAAACCAAAGTGATCGATAGCCGTTTGGTGTCCGATGGCTTTCAGGTTCGCCGCCGCCGTGAATGTGGTCATTGCCACGAGCGTTTTACCACCTTTGAAATTACCGAATTAGTGATCCCAAAAATTGTTAAAAGTGATCAATCCCGTGAACCCTTTGATGAAGAAAAACTGCGCCGTGGTATTCAGCACGCTTTAGAAAAACGCCCAGTGAGTTCTGATGATGTGGAAAAATCCATTAACCGCATTATTCATCAACTGCGCGCGACGGGGGAACGTGAAGTGCCAAGCCATTTTGTCGGTCAGCTGGCGATGAATGAGCTAAAAAAATTAGACAAGGTGGCCTATATCCGTTTTGCTTCCGTTTATTTAAGTTTTGACGACATCAACCAATTTACCAAAGAAATTGAGAGCCTGAAGGATTAATATGCAACAAAATGCACAACAATTTACCCAGCAAGATCAGCAGTTTATGCAAATGGCGTTGGATCTTGCTAGCCAAGGGCGTTTTACCACCACGCCAAATCCTTCCGTAGGCTGCGTTTTGGTAAAAGACGGCAAGGTGATCGGCAAAGGTTTTCATCTAAAAGCTGGGCAGCCCCACGCAGAAGTTATGGCATTGCGTGAAGCAGGGGAAAATGCCCGTGGTGCAACGGCTTACGTTACCCTTGAGCCTTGTTCCCATTTTGGCCGCACGCCACCTTGTGCCAAGGGGTTAATTGAAGCAGGCGTGGCGAAAGTGATTACCGCAATGACCGATCCCAACCCGCAAGTAGCAGGGCGTGGATTGAAAATGCTCGAACAAGCTGGCGTGCAAACTGCGGTGGGATTATTGGCAGAAAAAGCAGAATTGCTCAACCAAGGTTTTCTAAAAAGAATGCGTAGCAATCGCCCATTTGTGCAACTGAAAATGGCAATGAGCATTGATGGACGCACCGCAATGGCAAGTGGTGAAAGTAAATGGATTACGGGGGAGCAGGCGCGCCAAGATGTGCAACAATACCGTGCGGCCGCTAGCGCAATTCTTTCCACCAGCCAAACGGTGTTAATGGATAATCCAATGTTAAATGTACGTTGGGAGCAACTTCCTCTGAGCGTTCAGCAACAGTATCCTGATCGCGAACTGCGACAGCCTGTGCGGATTATTTTAGATAGCCAACACCGTGTAACGCCAGAATATCAATTATTTCAACAACCTACGCCTGTTTGGTTGGTGAGTTCTGGTGCAAGAGATATGCAAGGCTTCCCTGATTTTTGCCAAGCAATACAGATTGAAAAAAGTGCGGATTTTTTCACCGCACTTTTAACCGAACTGTCAGAACGTCAGATTAACAGCGTATGGATTGAAGCGGGCGCACAATTAGCTGGGGCGTTGATCGAAGCAAAATTGGTTGATGAATTAATCGTGTATATTGCGCCGAAATTATTGGGTGATGCAGGCAAAGGGTTGTGCCATTTGCCTCATTTACATAAATTGGCTGATGCCCCTTTATGGCAGCTGCAATCTGCAACGCCTGTGGGGGAGGATTTAAAGCTCATTTATCAGCCGAAAAACTAACCCAAGTTCAAATTTAATAAAAGTAAAGCAACAACTAGAAAAAACAAAAAATACAAAGAGAATCAGAATGTTAAGAAAGATTATCCAATCGATCATCATTGGTTTACTTGCCGCAGGGGCAATTTTGTTGATTAGCCCTTCCCTGAAGCAAGGTCAGCCTTTGTTTCAAAAAGAAATCTTTTCTTTTAAAGATGCGGTTCGGCTTGCTTCGCCTGCGGTGGTGAATGTGTATAGCCAATCTTTCACTTCAGTGAGTGGACAACCGCAGATCACTAATCTTGGCTCGGGCGTGATAATGGCGAAAGAGGGGTATATTCTCACTAATAAACACGTTATTCAAAATGCCGATCAAATTGTGGTGGCAATGCAAAATGGACGAATTTTTGAAGCGAGTTTAATCGGCTCAGATAATCTCACCGATTTAGCCGTGCTGAAAATCCGTGCGGATAACCTGCCGACCATTCCTAACACCAAGCGTAAATTACACGTTGGTGATGTGGTGCTGGCCATTGGTAACCCTTATAACTTGGGACAAAGTGTTTCACAAGGCATTATCAGTGCCTTAGGGCGTAATGCTGTGGGTGATTACATTGGGCGACAAAATTTTATCCAAACTGATGCGTCCATTAATCGCGGTAATTCAGGCGGTGCGCTGATAAATTCCCTTGGTGAATTAGTGGGAATTAGCACCCTGAGTATTGGTAAAAATGCCAATGAAATTGCCGAAGGGCTGAATTTCGCTATTCCCATTGATCTTGCTAATGACGTAATGAAAAAAATTATCCGTGATGGACGTGTGATCCGTGGTTTCCTAGGTATTCAAACGGACGTATTGTTTAGCGATGGGCAAACGAGCAGCAAAGGCATTGAAATCACCAGCGTGAGAGAAAACAGCCCTGCGGCTAAAGCTGGCTTGCAAGCGGGTGATATTATGTTGCAATTTGGCGATATTAAAGCAGAATCGCCAGCGCAAATGATGAATGTGATTAGCAACACCAGACCAAACACTACGGTGAATATGGTTATTTCACGTCTTGGTAAAGTGATGACTTTACCTGTAACCATTGAAGAATATATGGCGAATTAGCCAATTTTGAACATAGCATTATCAGTATTAAAGACAGATTAAGGACATAATGTGGCGTTAATTAGTTTAACTAACGGTTATCTTTCTTTTAGTGATCACCCCTTGTTAGATCACACGGATTTATACATTGAAGCCGGCGAGCGCGTTTGCTTGGTGGGGCGTAATGGGGTAGGCAAATCTACATTAATGAAAATTTTGGCAGGCGAAATGGTGATGGACGATGGCCGCCTGCAATTTGAGCGTGATCTGGTGATCTCGCGCCTTGAACAAGATCCCCCACGCAATGCACAAGGCAATGTGTTTGACTATGTGGCGGAAGGCATTGCCCATTTGGCCGATTTATTGAAAGAATATCACCGCACTTCGGATTTGCTCGAGCAAGAATATAGCGAAAGCACGCTAAATCGCTTGGCGGAAATTCAAGCTCAACTTGAACACGCTGATGGTTGGCGGTTTGAAAATAAAATCCGAGAAACCCTAATGAAATTAGGGCTTGAGCCAAATATGCGGTTGGCGGATTTATCAGGCGGCTGGCTGCGTAAGGCAGCATTGGCGCGTGCTTTGGTGTGCGATCCCGACGTGTTGTTGCTTGATGAACCCACTAACCACCTTGATGTTGATGCCATTGAATGGCTAGAAAATTTCTTACTGGGTTTTGCAGGTTCGATCATCTTTATTTCTCACGACCGTGCTTTTATCAGCAAAATGGCCACCCGTATCGTTGATCTCGATCGGGGCAAATTGGTGTCTTACCCCAGTGATTATGCGAAATATCTCATTGAAAAAGAAGAAAATCTGCGTGTAGAAGCCCTACAAAACGAGCTGTTCGATAAAAAATTAGCGCAAGAAGAAGTGTGGATTCGTCAAGGGATTAAGGCGCGGAGAACCCGTAATGAAGGGCGAGTGCGAGCATTGAAAGCCTTGCGTGAAGAACGCCGTCAGCGTAGAGATGTGCAGGGTAGCGCCAAGTTGCAAGTGGATAATTCCACCCGTTCAGGCAAAATCGTCTTTGAAGTGGAAGATGTAAGCTATGAAATTGCAGGGAAAAAACTGATTTCGCATTTTTCAACCACCATTTTAAGAGGTGATAAAATTGCCTTAGTTGGGGCGAATGGTATCGGCAAAACCACCTTGATTAAATTGCTTTTAGGCGAAATTCAGCCTACATCAGGACGCATTAAATGCGGTACAAAATTAGAGATTGCTTATTTTGATCAGTATCGAGCAGATCTCGATCCTGAAAAAACAGTGATGGATAACGTAGCGGACGGCAAGCAGGATATTGAAGTCAATGGCGTGAAACGCCACGTTTTAGGCTATTTGCAAGATTTCTTATTTCCACCTAAGCGCGCAATGGTGCCAGTCAAAGCCCTTTCTGGCGGTGAGCGTAACCGCTTATTATTGGCAAAATTATTGCTCAAACCCAATAATTTGCTGATTTTGGACGAGCCGACCAATGATCTTGATGTGGAAACCCTAGAATTATTGGAAGAATTGCTGGCAGATTATCAAGGCACGTTGCTGATTGTGAGCCACGATCGTCAATTTATTGATAACACGGCGACTGAATGTTACATCTTTGAAGGCAATGGCGTGATCAATAAATATGTGGGCGGTTTCCACGATGCGAAACAGCAACAAGCCAATGTGTTTGCTTTGAAAGAAGCGGAGCAAGCCAAAGAGAAAAAAGCGAAAGAAAAAGAAGCGGAAAGTGCGGTGGAAATGAACAAGGTTTCTCACAAACCGGTGAAAAATCGCCCGGTGAAACTTTCTTATAATGAGCAACGAGAGCTAGAGCAACTACCACAAAAACTGGAAGATTTGGAAGAAAAAATCACCGCACTTCAAGCGGAAGTGTCTGATCCGAATTTCTTTCAGCAAGATCACCAATATACGGCAGACAAACTACAACAGCTTGCCGATGCGGAACAAGCGTTAGAACAAGCTTTTGCCCGTTGGGAAGAATTGGAAGAAAAACGCGCTGGACAGTAATATCAAAATCCGATTAAAAAACACCGCACTTTAAAAAGTGCGGTGAGATTTTTGATTATTTTTTCGATTAAAAAGTGTTGTTTAGCAGAAAATTACACATTAAAACGGAAGTGCATTACATCGCCATCTTGTACGATATAATCTTTTCCTTCTAAACGCCATTTGCCCGCTTCTTTTGCACCGTTTTCGCCTTTGTATTGAATGAAATCATCATAAGAAATCACTTCAGCACGGATAAAGCCTTTTTCAAAATCCGTGTGAATGACGGCAGCAGCTTTTGGTGCGGTTGCGCCTACGGAAACTGTCCACGCGCGCACTTCTTTTACCCCAGCAGTGAAGTAGGTTTGCAAGTTTAATAAGGCATAACCTGCGCGGATTACGCGGTTTAAACCCGGTTCTTCAATGCCAAGATCTTGCAAGAATTCTACTTTTTCTTCATCGTCAAGTTCAGCGATTTCCGATTCAATGGCAGCACACACAGGCACAACCACTGCGCCTTCTTTTTCCGCAATTTCACGCACGCGATCCAAATAAGGGTTATTTTCAAAACCGTCTTCGTTTACGTTAGCGATATACATTGTCGGTTTTAAGGTTAAAAAGTTATAGCTTTTAATGGCGTGTAATTCGTCTTTGTCTAAATCTACCGAGCGAATCATTCCTGCATTTTCTAATACAGGCAGAATTTTTTCCATTACGCTTAATTCAAATTTCGCTTCTTTATCGCCACCTTTAGCGCGTTTTTGTAAGCGTTGAATGGCACGCTCACAGCTGTCTAAATCAGCCAGTGCAAGCTCGGTGTTGATGGTATCGATGTCTTCAGCAGGATCGATTTTCCCTGCAACGTGAACGATGTCGTCATTTTCAAAACAACGCACAACGTGACCGATAGCGTCTGTTTCACGAATATTCGCAAGGAATTTGTTGCCCAAGCCTTCCCCTTTGCTTGCACCAGCTACAAGGCCTGCAATATCCACAAATTCCATTGTGGTAGGCAATACACGTTCAGGTTTAACGATTTCCGCTAATGCGTCTAAACGTGGATCTGGCATTGGCACAACGCCGGTGTTTGGTTCGATGGTACAGAACGGATAGTTTGCCGCTTCAATACCTGCTTTTGTTAATGCGTTAAAAAGGGTGGATTTACCCACGTTTGGTAAGCCCACGATACCACATTTGAATCCCATAATGTTTCCTTAATTGTGTTATGTTTTAAAGCGTTATGTTTTACGCTTTAAAGCTATTGAGTCGATTTGTTGCTTTTGTAATGCCTTCTTTGATGAGAATTTCCACGCACGCCGCGGCTTCATCTAAGGCTTTGTCAATCAGTTGCCAATCGCTTGGCGAAGGTTTGCCTAGCACATAGGCAGAAACCAGATTTTTATCACCGGGGTGTCCAATGCCCACGCGCAGACGGTAGAAATTTTTATTATTACCTAACTGAGCAATGCTATCACGCAAACCGTTATGCCCACCGTGTCCGCCCCCTTGTTTAATTTTGGCAACACCGGGAGGGAGATCAAGCTCATCGTGAATAATCAGAATTTCTTCAGGTTTAATACGGTAAAAATTGGCTAAGGCACTCACTGCTTTACCGCTTAAATTCATAAAGGTGGTAGGAACGAGAAAACGAATTTCTTCGCCAAAAATCACCGCTCTTGCTGTTTTACCGAAAAATTTACTTTCTTCTTTCAGCTGAAAATTAAATTGACGAGCAAGGCGATCAATCACCCATTCCCCTGCATTATGGCGCGTGTCGGCATATTTATCGCCGGGGTTAGCCAGCCCAACAATGAGTTTAATTTCTGACATACTTTCTTTAACTGGACAAAAAATAGTGGGCTATTGTAGCGAAAAATCTCGCAATACTCAATTTAAACCCTTTGCTGTTAATAATGATAAACCTTGGAGTGAAAAGTGGGGAAGTCGGTTGCAGCAAGAAAAGCAGTGAGAAAAATAACGGCACTGTTGCTAGTGCCGTTAAAATGCGTTAAGTGATAATTACCATTGATAACCTACGGTCATCGCACCACCCACATCACCTTGGCTGGTTGTCATACCACTAAGTTTTACACCGATATGGCCATTATCTGAAAGGCGAGATGCCCCGATTGCAATGGCATTTTGTCCGCGGAATGTACCCACCCCAACAGATACCATAGAATGGCCTGGAAGATAAGCTTGGTAAAGGTTCGCTGTCGCTAATGCACCAGCAATACCTGCACGGGCTGATTTATCCACATCATCAATTTGACGTTTCACCCCATTTAATTGGCTTACATTCACTGCATCAGTCGGTGCAACTCCGGCCGCCACATTTGTAATACGTTTGTTGCCAGCATTCACCCCAGACGTTGTAATACTCGGGCCATTGCCACCGTTGGTCATAATGCCGTGGTTATTAATGACAGTGCCATTTTGTCCACCAATACGCACTGTGTCGTTTAATTTCATATCAACATTAATTTTGTTGCCATTTCTTGTTTTAACAAGCTTAATGTTGTTATCTGAGTTGTTGAAATTAACGGTATCAGTACGCGCAACAGTTTCAGGCGATTCATCATTAACAGACATACTCCAATTGGTATTGATTACGTTGTTAAGCTGATTTCTTACGCTATCTAATTGGCTTACATTCACTGCATCAGTTGGCGCAACGCCTGCTGCAACATTGGTGATGACTTGATTGCCAGCATTGACCCCCACAGTGGTAACGCTAGGGCCCTTACCGCCATTGGTGGTTAGACCGTCTTTATTAATGCTTGCGCCAGTCGTGCCGCCTACATTAACTTTTTCCTTAATGTTGACGGTGTCATTTAGCGTCATATCGACATCGACTTTGTTATTTTCTTTTTTACTTTTCACAATTTTAATATTGTTATCAGTATTTTCGAAATTAACGGTATCAGCCGTGCCAATGTTTACTTTGTCTTTATCGTTAGCAGATAAATTCCAAGTAGTGTGAGTTATGCTTTCAACTTGATTTTTAACGTTAGTAACATCACCTTTTACGTTATTCACATCAGTTTTA
Organism: Avibacterium avium; assembly: GCF_900454535.1. Taxonomy (GTDB): domain Bacteria; phylum Pseudomonadota; class Gammaproteobacteria; order Enterobacterales; family Pasteurellaceae; genus Avibacterium; species Avibacterium avium. Next base: position 1,651,951 of record NZ_UGSP01000001.1, on the reverse strand, counting down.
ATGTTATTGACATCGGTCTTAACATTATTCATATCAGTTTTTACGCCAGCAACGTCGGTTTTAATGTTGGTAACATCGCCTTTCACGTTATTCACATCATTTTTGACATTGGTCATATCAACTTTCATGGTGTTCATATCGTTTTTAACGTTGGTTACATCAGTTTTCATGCCAGCGACATCTGTTTTAACTGTTGTCATATCGTTTTTAACGTTAGTTACATCAGTTTTTACGCCAGCTACATCTGTTTTAATGTTAGTAACATCAGTTTTAATCGTTGTTACATCACCTTTCACGTTATTCACATCATTTTTGACATTGGTCATATCAACTTTCATGGTGTTCATATCGTTCTTAACATTAGTTACATCAGTTTTTACGCCAGCGACATCTGTTTTAACTGTGTTCATATCGTTTTTAACATTGGTAACATCGTTTTTAACGTTGTTCATATCAATTTTCACGTTATTTACATCAGTTTTAACTGTGTTGACATCATTTCTTACGTCGTTCAATTCAGTTCTAACGCCAGTAACATCAGCCTTAACGTTATTAACATCAGCTTTGACATTATTGACATCTCCCTTCACGTTAACTAAGTCAGATTTAACAAAATTAACATCGGTTCGGATATTGCTTACATCAGTTTTTACTGCGTTTAACTGACTTACATTTACTGCGTCTGTGTCGGCTGTGCCAGGAGCAACATTGACGATCTTGTTACCGCCGTTGTCCAAACCTGCATTTGTTAATGATACATCGCTAGTATCTCCTTTGACGGTGATTCCATCTTTGTTGATCACGGTTTGGTCTTTGTCATCTGTACCAAATGTTGCTGAACTGAGATCTTTGAGATCTTTAGCAAGTTTAACGGTAAGAGTATCTGTGCCGTTTGATACCACACCAATATTGTTATCAGATAGGTTGGCTTTGTCTGTCACTCCGCCGATAACTTTGGTTTCTTCACCTAATGCTCGGGTAAAGGCGTTATCATTATCTTCAGCTACATCACCACTGTATACTGTGCCTTTGGCAATAATGGTAGTAGTTGCATTTTTTAGGTCGCTGACATTAACCGCTTTATTCGGTGAGTTTGTACCCGCTTCATTCAGTGCGGTGGTGAATGCATCGCCTGTTTTTGAGCTATCAGGATTAATTGCTGATTGTACGTTATTCAACGTTTGCGGTGCTGCTGCGCCTGTGCTGTCAACCAAAGTGGTGCCTGCAGCGGTTTGTGATGCTGCATCATCTTTAGGTTTGCCATCAACAACATCGTTGGCTTTGTAGAATTTGTCGCCAACTTTAACTAAGATGTCGCCAGCTTCATTGGTGTAGCTGATAGGCAGGTTAGTTACGTTTACACGAATCTCGTTGGTGAGATTATCGGCTGTTGTTACTGATACAGTGGTGTTGGCACCATCAACAAAGTTTACCGTGTCGTATGGTTTCACAAAATCAACTGCTTGACCGTTGCCTTGTAGATTCCAACCTGCATTCAATACATCACCCACAGTTGCAGCATTGTTTAGTTTTACATCTTCTGCTGCTGGCGCTGTGCCTGATGTTACTGGGGCAGTAGTGTTTGTTTTAGCACCAGCAAGATTACCTGCAATATTGGTCAATTCCATTGGAGTAGTGGTTGAGTTTTTTCCATTATTCATTGATGCAATAACGTCAGTAGGTTGTACTGCTGTACCTGATTCATCAACAAATGTGCCATCAGGTTTTTTGTATACTTTTGTGCCATCTGCTTTTGTGTATACCACTGGCATTTGGTCGTTTAAGCCTTTAGCAACGAGGTAAAGCTGGCTGCCATTGATGGCATCAGTTGATGTTTCACTAATTTCACCCGCTGCCACATTTTGTACACGACGCTCTTTGCCTGCCGAACCGACAGATACAACACCATCAGCAGTAGCACCTGCAAAACCACCATAAGGTACACCGTTTACTGTTGCTGTTTCTACAGTGCCTTTATCGCCTGCGGTTGTGGTTTCGCCATCTGTTCCGTCTGTCGCTTTAACAGCTGTGCCAACGGCAGAACCAGCAGTCATCGCTGAGTCTTTACCTAGCGCAACAGAGTTTTCGATGGTTTGGCTAACATTGCTACCCAATACAAATGAATTATTGGTTGCAACAGTATTATTGTTACCAATTGAATATGAGCCTGTACCTGAAACAGTGCTTGGATCACCAATTGCACCTGAACCTTCACCAGTTACCACATTGCCTGTACCGATTGAGATTGCTTTATTTGCCAATGCTTGAGCGGTATGACCAATTGCAATTGCATCTGATGAGCTGATGTGTGAATCATCACCAATCAATACGCCGTTGCTTGTGTTTTCTGCAACTGTTACATTTGAGCCGATAACTTGGCTATGTTTCAGATTTTTGCCGATTTTATCAGCATCTTTATCTTGGAAGCCTAACATAACATTACGTTTGGCATCGCTACGATCAACATTATCACCAAGCACTTTATTGTAATTACCCATTACAATATTTTCTTCAGCGTTGGTTACTTCATTGTGGCTACCTTGCTCGCTCAAATGCTTCACATTGGTTGCTCTGTTCATATAACCATCAATCGAAACAAATTCGCTTGATGTGACATCTTCTGCGCCTTTCAACTGGTTATCCACACCGCTAACATTCACATAGTGAGAATTATCCACTTCATTCGCACCACCAAAGATACCCACAGAAGCCAATGCTGGTTTCACACCATTGCTGTCTGGCGTATTTAATTTTTTATTAAATGCTTCAGGGTCTGATGCCATTGAATAATTTAAGCCAGAGATCGAAACAGGTAATAATGAATTAGAAATTTTATTACCCGCACCCATAATCAACGCACCATTACTGTGCTCAATCACGTTGGCAGTACCATTAATCGCATTAGCCATACCATCAAACGCAGCTGCTGGCTGAGTTGATGGGCTGTTTGCTTTGATGGTATTGAGCGTACCCGTAATGCTTGAAGCAAAACCTTGGGTTGGCAAGCCAGAATATGTCACGTCTACATCTGAAGTGATTGATGAGTATGAACCGAAAATGCTAGAGAAGTGTGCGGCTGCATAAGATTCTGTACCCACCGAAGTCACCGCACGGCGGTTTGCGCCACGTCCTTCACTACCAACAATAGTTTTGCTTGGTGCTGCTGGGTGAGGCCCTGTTGCTTTTTTCATGCCAATATCAATTGTACCTTGATTGGCATAAGTATTTGCCCCAATCGCAATACCGCCTACGCCATTTGGTAGGGCATTGGGTTTCATAGATGGAATTGTAAATCCAAGGATGGTTCTAGGTTGAGTAGAATACGAATCCAATGATTTCGCATTGGTACCAATTGCGATACCTTCTTCAGAGAGTGGACCCATATTATCACTTACTGCACCATTACCTATAACAATAGCATTTTTGGCTGCGGCATAGCCAGAACCTAAGCCAATAGCATTATCGCCATAAATATTGGTTTTACCAATTGAAATTGAATTGATATTTTTCGCAGCTGCGCCGATACCTACAGCCAATGAATTTTCACCGCTGGCGGTTACTTTACCTGCCGCCATCGAATTTTTGCCTGTTGCACCATCATTGTTGTAGTTAGGGTTGCCTGTGGTATTTACATGGTAGTAGTGGGTTGCCACACTTCTTAATTGTGCCACGTTTACCGCGTCCGTGTCAGCAGAACCAGCGGCTACATTGATAATTTGACGAGTATTGTTGGCATTACCCACAGAAACCGCCGCTAAATTACCTTTTACTGTTTTCTTAACAGCAGCTTTATCAGCATCTGATGCAGCTTTTAAAGCATAAACTTTATTTGTTTTAGCTGCATCATTTTCAGGAATTTGATCCGTAGATGTATCTACTGATGCAGAATCAATTGCTTGACGATTAGCTACGGATTTTGCCCCCATTGCTACCGCACCATCTAATGCTGTTGTATTATCTACATTAGAAGCGGCAATTTCCGCTTGATCACCAATAAGAACACCATTTTTCGTGCCTTCTTTAACCGTAATATCTGAACCGATTAATTGGTTGTTGGAAATGTTTTTACCGATTTTATCAGCATCTTTGTCTTGGAAACCGAGCAATACATTGCGTTTTGCTTGAGATTGATCGGTATTTTCACCGATTACTTTATTATGGTTACCCATTACGATATTTTCAGTTGCATTAGTTACTTCGTTATGAGATCCCATAATATTGGTATGTGATACATTTGTTGCAATATTTTCATAACCTGATATAGCGGAAAATGCACTAAATCCAGGATAAGTTTCGGCACTATTAGCGCGCACATTATTTACGCTATCAACACCAGAACCGATTAATTTATTGCGAACACCTGATACTTGAGAAAATAACGCGTAATTTGCCTTATTACCGCCACCAATTACAGAAACAGAACCTGAGCTATCAGTTGTTGCCAAGCCTCGGAATTTATCAGCCATTTTTTTGACGGTATCAATTGAACTAGTTCCCAGAATACCTTCTGATAAACCGTCAGGCATACTGATTGCTAAATAGGAATTAGTAATTTCATTTCCAGCACCAAAGATAAGGGCACCATTTGATTTTTGAGAACGGTTAGCTACCCCCACAATACTACTTGCCATACCATCTACATAATGTCGATCTGTAGAAGACTCAATAGAGTTAAGTGAACCTAATATAGTAGCCCCAAATCCTTGGGTGGAGTGTTGGGCATTATCTGCTTTATTTTGTAAACGGGTAAAGAAATCAACCCAGCCGCCCGTAGATTTTAATGGCGCTCTTGTGATAGAGGAATATGCCCCGTTGATAACCGCAAGTTGCCCACTGTTAAAGGAATTATCCCCTACGGTAGTTGCACCTACTGCACTTAGAATATCTACACGGCTTTTATCTGTGCTGAAATCGCCCATTTCGCCACGATAATCACGGTTACCAATATCAATAGTGCCTACACGAGCGTGAGTTTCTGTACCAATGGCGATTCCACCAGTATATTTATCGCCTGTACGTCCAAAAGCAACAAGTTTCTCTGTTTCTCCATCACGATAGATAGGTGCTAAGGCACCATAGCCGATGGCAATACCACCAATGCCACCACCGCTAGTACTTGCTTTGCCAATAGCCACTGCTCCGGTATTGTCTGCACTAGATCTTCCAATCGCAACCGCATCGATTTTTTTCGCTGCTGCGCCACTACCCACCGCAATAGTGTATTCTTCGGCGGCATTCGCATTTTTACCCACAGCAACCGCTTTATCTCCCGCAGAACTTGCGCTTTCACCGATTGCAATTGCACTATCTCCAGAGGCTGTTGCTGTTTTTTCTTCTGGGGCAATAGCTATTGTTGATGTGGTTGAAGTATCGTTTATCGTAGCATTTGCACTAAGCGATACTGCGCCAAAGAGAATTGGTAAGGTGGTTGGTAGGATCGCGGCTAAAGCGCGGTTTAATTTTTTCAAGTTTTTATAAGAAAGGATATGTTGGCTAATTTCAATACTACTCATCGCGTGTTTTGCATCACGCTTGAAATCGGCCTTAAATAGATCATTGTTCATATTTAGGCTCCTGAATGAAATTTTTATAAAATTTTTTTATATAAAATCAGAAGGAAGTAACGAATACTTCTTTCGAGTTGCATTTTATTCAGGTTGCGATCAAAATACAAGCAAATCTTTACTAAAAAACCAACACCAATACACCGCTCAAAATTAAAATTGATCCGATGATAAGTTTTAAGCTGATTGGTTCGCCTAATAGCACTACGCCTAGCACAATGGCGATGACGACACTCAGTTTATCAATCGGGGCAACCCAAGAGGCAGGGGCAAGTTGTAGGGCTCGGTAGTAACAGAGCCAAGAAAGCCCAGTGGCAACGCCAGATAATAGCAGGAAAATAAAGGGTTTGGTGGCGATATGTTGGGGCAGTTGCCATTCGTTGCGCAGAGTAATAATACCGCCTGCAACTGCAAGTACCACAATGGTGCGGATAAATGTCGCAAGGTTGCTGTTAATGCCTTCCACACCGAGCTTGCCGAAAATGGCGGTTAGCCCAGCGAAAAATGCTGATCCAATGGCGAAAATGACCCAATTCATCGTTTTTCCTTATTTTTTAGTGCGTTTATCACCGCACTTTTGTTTGATATTCGCTATAATAGCAAAGTTTTTTTAGAGAAAAATACTAAGTATAAATAAAATGCCAAGTGTTAATCAAAGTGCCTTAGTGCCTTACAGTGCCAAACAAATGTATGATTTGGTGAATAATTATGAACGCTATCCTGAGTTTGTGCCGGGCTGTGTGGAAAGCCGAACCCTAAGCCGTCAGCAAAATCAGCTCACGGCAGAATTGGTGATCAGCAAAGCAGGTATTCGCCAGCGTTTTACCACGCAAAATACAATGCTGGAAAATCAGCGTATTCAAATGCAGTTGGTGGAAGGGCCTTTCAAGTTTTTACAAGGGGAATGGCAGTTTGTTGAAATTGATGAGCAGTGCTGCAAAATTGCCTTAAAACTGGATTTTGAATTTTCTAATCCGATTATTGCAATGGCATTCGGGCAGATTTTTACCCATCTTACTAGCAAAATGATTGATGCGTTTAAGCAACGTGCTAAGGAGGTTTACGCCTAATGTCTAAATTAAAAATTGAAATTGCTTATGCCTTGCCTGATCGTTATTTTTTGAAAACCTTGCATATGGAGCAAGGCACAACGGTGCAAACAGCAATTTTGCAATCGGGTATTTTGCATCAATTTAGTGAAATTGATTTACGCGAAAATAAAATTGGCATTTTCAGCCGCCCTGCGAAGCTCACCGATGTGCTAGAAAATGGCGATCGCATTGAGATTTATCGCCCGTTATTGGCTGATCCTAAAGAAATCCGCCGTAAGCGTGCGGCACAGCAGTTGCAAGAACAGCAAGCGCAAAAGCAAGCTGAAAAAGAAGCGAAAAAACGCGCAAAACAATTAGCCCAAGATCAACAATCTGTATCCCAATTGGCAACACCATCTTCAACCCAAGAGGAACAAGGCAATGATTAAATTTTGCTTACCCGATCACATTAGCCCAGAACAATTTTTGCAAGAATATTGGCAAAAGAAACCCTTATTAATTCGCAACGGTCTGCCACAAATTGTGGGGCAGTTTGAGCCAGAAGATATTATTGAACTGGCGCAGGGCGAAGAGGTTACCGCGCGCTTAATTAAGCAACACATCGATGAGAATTGGGAACTCAAAGTTAGCCCGCTGGTAGAACAAGATTTTGTTGATGTGCCAACACAATGGACGGTGCTGGTGCAAAATATGGAACAATGGTCGCCAGAATTAGGCCAGCTTTGGAACGCCTTCGGCTTTATTCCCCAATGGCAACGGGACGATATTATGGTGTCTTACGCGCCGCAAGGTGGTTCAGTAGGGCGACATTATGATGAATATGACGTGTTCCTCGTGCAAGGCTACGGACATCGCCGTTGGCAGCTTGGCAAATGGTGCGATCCAACCACCGAGTTCAAACCGAACCAGCCGATCCGTATTTTTGATGATATGGGCGAATTGGTGCTTGATGAAGTGCTTGCACCTGGTGATGTACTTTATGTGCCTTCGCGTTTATCTCATTATGGCGTGGCGCAAGATGATTGTCTGACGTTCTCTTTCGGCTTACGTTATCCTAATTTGGCGGATATTTTTGAAAATGTGGGCAAAGCCTTTAATCAACCTAATTTAGAATTGGATCTAAGCGAATTTTTAATTCCACTGCGCCTTAGCCCAGATCTTCAACCCACAGGTTTATTGGCACAGCAAAATATCGCCACCATTAAGCAACAATTTCTTGCCAGCCTTGCGGAAAGCCCGCAATTTGACGCGTTATTCAAACAAGCCTTAGCAAGCACAGTAAGTAGCAGACGCTACGAATTATTACCAACGGAAGGGGAGTACGATCCTGACGAAGTGCGGTCGCTTTTGGAGGAAGATTGTTTGCTTTCACAAGATAATAATTGCAAATTGCTTTACACCGAGTATCCGATGCGTATTTATGCCAACGGCGAATGGCTTGATGAACTCAATCCCCTTGAAGCACAAATTTTAAAACGTTTAGCAGATGGCGAAAGCCTTGGCTTAGGCGATTTGCAAGCCTTAATGCTTGACGTGCAAGATAAAGAAAGCGTAATGGAATTATTGTTAGACAGCCTATGCAACTGGCTTGATGATGGCTGGGTATTGTTGGATTAAAAATGGAAAATAGTGCGATTTATTCCGTTTCACAGCTCAATCAGCAGGCTCGCCAATTATTGGAAGGCCAGCTTGGGCTAGTGTGGCTCACGGGGGAAATTTCCAATTTCACCCAACCTGTTTCGGGGCATTGGTATCTCACCTTGAAAGATGAAAATGCCCAAGTGCGTTGCGCAATGTTCCGAATGAAAAATCTGCGCGTGCCGTTTCGTCCGCAAAATGGAATGCAAGTGTTGGTGCGTGCCTGTGTGAGTTTATACGAGCCGCGCGGTGATTATCAGCTGATTATCGATAGTATGCACCCTGCAGGTGAGGGCTTGTTGCAGCAGCAATTTGAAGCCTTAAAAATGAAATTGGCTGCGGAAGGATTGTTTGCGCAAAATCTGAAAAAAAATCTACCGCACTTTAGTCGCAAAGTGGGCGTGATAACTTCACCAACAGGGGCTGCGTTGCAAGATATTTTGCATATTTTACAGCGGCGCGATCCGAGCCTGAATGTGGTGATTTATCCCACTGCCGTACAAGGCAAAGAGGCCACCGATGAAATTGTACAAATGATCGAACTGGCTAACCGCCGTCAAGAAGTGGACGTGCTTATTGTGGGACGCGGTGGCGGTTCGCTAGAAGATTTATGGTGTTTCAATGAAGAAGCCGTGGCGCGTGCGATTTTTAATTCCGTGATCCCTGTGATCAGCGCGGTGGGACACGAAACCGATGTTACCATTGCCGATTTTGTGGCTGATGTGCGTGCGCCCACGCCCTCTGCTGCGGCAGAGTTAGTAAGCCGTGATCAGCAAGAATTATTGCAACAGCTTAACTATAAACGTCAGCGTTTAGAAATGGCGTTAGATCGTCTATTTAATGAAAAAAGCCAAGCCTTAAATCAGCTTGTATGGCGTTTGCAAAATCGTCATCCGCAAATTCAACTTAATCAACAAAAAGCTCAGCTAGAACAGCTTGCTTACCGCTTGCAGTTTGCAATGCAACGGACAGTGGAAAAATCGCAACAGCAAATTGCCACACAGCATCAGCGTTTGCATTTGGCAATGGAACGCAACCTTTCCGCGAAACAACAAGGATTACAGCAACTTAGCCAACGCTTACAAAATCGCCACCCGCAAAAACAGCTTAATCAGCAAAAAGCCCAGATCCAACAGCTAGGCTATGGTTTAAGGCTGGCAATGCAGCATTATTTGGCAAAAAAACAGCAAAATTTCACCGCACTTAATGAGCGGCTGAATAATAATCCGCTGCCGTATCGCTTACAAAAACAAGCGCAACATTTGCAACAATTAAAAGTGCGGTTAGATTTTAGCGTAGAAAAACTGCTGGCAAATAGACAAGGGCGTTTTGCCACCTTGTGCCAACGCTTGGACGGATTAAGCCCGCTGAAAATTCTTTCCCGTGGTTATTCCATTTCTGAAAATGAACAAGGCATTGCGATTACTGATACTCATCAAGTGCAAGTGGGAGAGCGGGTGAAAACACAGCTAATGAATGGCGTGATTTATAGCCGTGTTGAGCAAATTGATAAATAATTGCTGATTAATCAAATAATTTATTTTATAGAATTAAATAAATGGCAAAAAATTGATTTAAAACAAATAAAAAATGAAAAATTAAATTTTTTCGCGATTTTAGTTGTTTTTTTTTTTTTTTTTTTAGAATGGGGAAGATTTACTTAAAAAACTTTAGGTAAATTAACTGAAAATTTTATTCATATATTTATGGCTAAGCGAACCTTAGCCATTTTTTTAACACTGAAATAAACGAAAAGAGCGGGAATTTTTCCCGCTCTTTTCGTTTTTCATTCTTCGCTTTCGTTCTAAAATCAAGAATAACAGAAGGATTTTATTCTTCTAATTTTCCGCAAAAACGATAGCCCTCACCGTGAATAGTGGCGATAATTTCTGGCGTTTCTGGATAGTTCTCAAAATATTTACGAATACGGCGAATGGTTACATCAACCGTTCTATCTTGTGGTTTTAATTCTCGCCCAGCCATTTTTTTCAATAATTCTTCACGAGATTGAATTTTGCCGGGATTTTCGCAGAAATGGAGCAGTGTTCTAAATTCACTGCGTGGTAGTTTAAAGGGGTGATTATCTGGTGAGATCAACGTGTGGCTATTGAGATCCAACGTCCAACCATTAAAGCGATATTGTTCAATTTGTTGCGTTTGATTAAGCGGTTTAGGCATATCTTGCATTGTGCGTTGCAAAATATTTCTGGCACGAATTGTCAGTTCTCTTGGATTAAACGGTTTAGTAATGTAATCATCGGCACCAATTTCTAAGCCTAAAATTTTATCCACTTCATTGTTTCGCCCAGTCAGGAACATAAGTGCGGTATTTTTTTGTTCGCGCAATTCACGCGCAAGCATTAAGCCATTTTTGCCGGGGAGATTGATGTCCATTACAACAAGATCAATAGGTTGGCTGGTGAGAATATTGTGCATTTGCGTGCCATCGGTCGCTTCAAATACATCATATCCTTCCGCTTCAAAAATACTTTTCAATGTGTTTCTTGTAATGGCTTCATCTTCAACCACCAAGATTTGTGGAGTAACCATATAATCTGTTTCCTTTACAGCTAAAATTGTACTTAAATCCTAATAACTATGGGGTATTCTAAGTTCGACATTGTATAATTGCAACATTATTGTAACAAGTGTTAAAACAGCCACTTTTGGAAAATCATTCATATTTTATGATCTAAATCATAGAATTTAATTGATTGAATTAAGAAAAGGAAACGCGCCAAAACATTTAGCGCGCTATTTTTGTCTAATGAAATAAGATTCTTTTTATCGTTTTTTCTTTTTGCCCCCTTGACGCGCTTTAAAGCGTGGATTTTCTTTACAAATAACATACACCACACCTTGGCGGCGTACCACTTTGCATTTTGGGTGGCGCGTTTTGGCGGTTTTTAATGAAGAAAGTACTTGCATTATTTGTCCTTATTTTGATTTGAGTGAGCCGAATTTGCTGTATCTGTTTAGGAAGCTACTTGCTCTGCCCTCGTTATTAATTTGTCTGGTTTTTCCTGTATAAAATGGGTGCGATGCAGATGAAGTATCACACATAAAGACAGGATATTCTTTGCCATCTTCCCACTTCATTGTTTGAGTAGTTCTGGCGCAAGAACGAATTAAAAAGCCTTGTTTGGCATTGCTGTCGTAAAAAAGTACAGTACGGTAATTTTCTGGGTGAATCCCTTTTTTCATTTGATAACTCCTTATTTTTTACTGCGAAATAACTAGGCTGGGCATACTATACCAAATAGGAACGATTATCAACTCTTATTTTTCTTTGAGAAATAAGTCTGTCTGCTAAGAATCTTAAGACAAGCGAAGAAAATAAGATAAAGTGAAAGAACTCAAGACTTTTTATACATCTCGTGCGTTGATACTGTGCTAGAATGAAGCCACATAGATTAGCTTTAGGTTTTAACATTCAATAGGTTAGCAAGCGAGAATGAAAAAGATTTTTACCTTTTTGCTTTGTTTTTGCACCGCACTTGTGGTGCAGGCAGGGCTTTTTGATGGCAAACCGCAATTTTTGAAAGCTGATGAGGCTTTTCAATTTTCTGCCCATTCTAATGGGGAGAGCTTGCAATTAGCGTGGCAAATTGCGCCAGATTATTATCTCTACAAAAAAGAAATCTTGCTTGAACAAGGGGAGCAAAAGGTCGCAAATCTACCTTTTCCGCCAGCAGAAAAATATCAAGATGAATTTTTTGGCGAAACGGAAATTTACCGAGATCATCTCACCTTAAATGTGCCGATTTCATCAACAACGCCGCAAACTTTTTCTGTTATCTACCAAGGTTGTACGAAAGGATTTTGCTATCCGCCTGAAACCAAAACCGTGCAATGGCAGCCGTCAGCAATAAATTCAGCAGAAAAAACGGTGCAAAAAAACACCGCACTTTTACCTGCGTTAAATGAACAACAATCCTTGGCACAACGCTTATTTGAAAGCAAATATGCGGTATTTGGCTTTTTCTTATTAGGCTTAGGCTTGGCGTTTACCCCTTGTGTATTGCCAATGTTGCCGCTGCTTTCGGCGGTGGTGATTGGTAGCGGGCAACGCCCAAGTACGGCGCGTGCGTTGGGATTAAGCCTTGCTTATGTGCAAGGAATGGCGCTAACTTATACTTTACTCGGCCTAGCCGTAGCCGCTATCGGCTTGCCTTTTCAGATTGCGCTGCAAAGCCCTTATGTACTCATCGGTTTATCGGTGATTTTCGTTCTGCTCGCCTTATCAATGTTTGGTGTGTTCACCTTACAGCTGCCATCATCATTACAAACCAAGCTCACCTTGTTAAGCCAAAAACAAAAGAGCGGTGCATTTGGCGGCGTTTTTGTGATGGGAATGATTGCAGGCCTTGTGGCATCGCCTTGCACTTCCGCACCACTATCGGGCGCATTGCTTTATGTGGCGCAAAGCGGTGATCTATTTACTGGCGCAATCACTCTTTATTTACTTGCGTTGGGAATGGGCGTACCGCTGATTTTAGCCACGGTTTTCGGCAACCGCATTTTGCCAAAATCAGGCGAATGGTTAGAAAAAGTAAAAGTGATTTTCGGCTTTGTAATGCTTGCCTTGCCGGTTTTCTTGCTTTCTCGTATTCTGCCTGAAATCTGGGAAAACCGTTTATGGGCGTTGCTTGGCGTGTCTTTCTGCTTATGGGCAGGCTTGCAAATCAAAGGGCAAGGCATTGGCTGGGCGTTGCGTATTGGATTTTTTATCTTAGCGATGATCTTGGTGAAACCACTGCAAACTTGGCTCTGGAATGAACCTGATTTAGCGCAAGCAACGCGCGCGCATCAAACCGCGTTCCAAAAAGTAAGCAGCTATGACGAGCTACAAAAAATCTTGCAAAAAAACGACCGCACTTTTGCAATGCTTGATCTTTATGCCGATTGGTGCGTGGCCTGTAAAGAGTTTGAAAAATATACTTTTTCCAATGCCAACGTTCAGCAGGCCTTTGAGGATATTTTATTGTTACAAGTAGATATGACCAAAAATAGCCCAGAAAACAAAGCGTTAATGGAAAAACTGAATGTGTTAGGCTTACCCACCATTATCTTTTTTGATAAACAAGGTAACGAAATTCACCCAGCCCGCATTACAGGATTTATGAATGCTGATGAATTTCTAGCTTGGTTACAAGAAAGGCTGATATAAAAAAGTGCGGTGTTTTTTACCGCACTTTTGTTTATGTATCATTATCCCAAAGAATTATCCCAAAGACGCCACCATTACCGCTTTAATGGTGTGCATACGGTTTTCTGCTTGGTCAAAGGCGATGTTCATTGGGGATTCAAACACCTCTTCCGTGACTTCAATGCCGTTTGCTAAGTGCGGGTATTTTTCGGCGATTTTTTTACCGACTTCGGTTTCGCAATTATGGAAAGCGGGCAGGCAGTGCATAAACTTCACTTTAGGGTTGCCACTGCGTTGCATTAGGGCAGGGGTTACTTGATAAGGCAATAGCAAATCAATGCGTTCGCCCCAGCTTTCAAGCGGTTCGCCCATTGATACCCAAACGTCTGTATGCACGAAATCAACGCCTTTCACGGCAAGATCCACATCTTCTGTAATGGTGATTTTTGCCCCTGTTTGTTGCGCAAATTCTTGACACATTGCCACTAATTCCGCTTCTGGCTGCAAGGCTTTTGGCGCGCAAATGCGAACGTCCATTCCTAATTTTGCCCCGATTAATAATAATGAATTGCCCATATTATTGCGTGCATCACCAATATACACATAGCTAATTTCAGACAACGGTTTGTCGCAATGTTCCATCATTGTAAGCACATCTGCCAGCATTTGAGTTGGGTGGAATTCATCGGTTAAACCGTTAAAGACTGGCACACCAGCATATTCGGCGAGTTCATTGACCACCGCTTGTTTAAAGCCGCGATATTCAATGGCATCATACATTCTTCCAAGTACGCGTGCGGTGTCTTTCATACTTTCTTTATGCCCAATTTGGGAAGAATTTGGATCAATGTAGGTTACATTTGCCCCTTGATCATAAGCCGCCACTTCAAAGGCGCAGCGTGTGCGAGTGGAGGTTTTTTCAAAAATTAAAGCGATGTTTTTGCCTTTTAACTTGGGCTGTTCTGTGCCTGCATATTTGGCGCGTTTTAAGTCTTCGGCAAGTTGTAGTAAAAATTTAATTTCTTCTGGCGTGTGGTGTACAAGGCTAAGTAAATGACGGTTTTTTAAGTTAAAGGGCATAATATTTTCCTCTTATGTTGTGTTTGCAAATTTTGTTGGTATATTACTGATTTCTTTTCGGTGAATAAAGGTAAAAATATGTTAGATCAAGCATTATTAAGCTTAACCCACGAACAACAGCAAGAAGCAGTAGAAAAAATTCAGGCATTAATGGAGCAGGGCGTAAGCAGCGGTGAAGCCATTGCGATGGTAGCAAAAGAATTACGCGAAAAATATCAAGAAAAATAGAAAACATTTTTTCGCTGAACGGATTAAGCCTAAAAATCCTAATAAAAATTTGTGATCTCTGTTTGATTTTTAAATATTGATGATTGATAAATAAGGCAATTTATTCCAATATTCGTTGCAACGAGGGATAAAGTATTAAATGCTTTATTAAATTAGTTATAGATCGTTGAGATCATCCATTTAAGAGGTTAAAGTTTTATGGAAGTGGGTATTGTGAAATGGTTCAATAATGCTAAAGGTTTTGGATTTATTTCAATGGAAGGAAATGATTCTGATATTTTTGCTCATTATTCTGTTATTGAAATGGACGGCTATCGTTCGCTAAAAGCTGGGCAAAAAGTGCATTTTGAAGTAGTACACGGAGAAAAAGGTTCACACGCGACAAAAATTGTTCCTATTGTTGAATAAGCATATTTCAGATTGTAGTGTAATTTAGGAATATATGAAGTTGGGCGATCACATTGCCCCATCTTGTTAGTTATCTTATGTTGGCATAGAAAGCGGTTTGTTTTTTATGCCTTAATTTTATAAGGGTTTTTATTCGAAAGTCTTGTAATTTTATGAATAGATCGTAAAATCGGTCTGTTCTTTGAACATCTATATCGCAAGTATTGTGTATAGGAAATGATCAAACTGTTTTCCATTCTGTTTTTCATCGTTATACCATTCTTGCCGTTTTCAATTTCGCTTAAGGATTTAAGGAATGTTAGAAATTTGGCAATCATTTAAACAAAACTATCTTATTAAATTTTGGCATCCGACAGCAGCAGTCATCGCAGCGGGGATTTTATCTGCTTATTATTTTGGCTTAACTGGTACTTATTGGGCGGTAACGGGAGAATTTACACGCTGGGGCGGGGAAATTCTGCAATTTTTTGGCGTGGATGCTGAAAAATGGGGCTATTATAAATTAATTAGCCTTGAGGGTTCTGTGCTAAATCGCATTGATGGGGTGATGATCCTAGGAATGTTCGCTGGTTGTATTGCGGCAGCGCTATGGGCGAATAATATGAAAATTCGAGCATCACAAAATAAAATTCGCATTCTTCAGGCCTTAATTGGTGGCGCATTAGCAGGATTTGGCGCACGCTTGGCAATGGGGTGTAATTTGGCATCGCTTTTCACAGGAATTCCACAATTCTCAATGCACGCGTGGTACTTTACCTTAACTACCGCTATTGGTACTTACGCAGGGGTAAAATTTACTTTATTACCAATTTTCCGTGCGCCGTTAAAGCTAAAAAAAGGCGGTGCAGCAATCAGACAAAGTGATCCAAAGCAAGCGCAGCGCCGCTTTTGGATCGGAATGGTAGTGTTTCTTTGCTGGGCAGTGTTATCCATTTATACCTTACAACATTCAACTAAACTCGGTTTTGCAATGTTATTTGGCTTAGCCTTTGGATTATTAATTGAACGCGCACAAATTTGTTTTACTTCCGCTTTCCGTGATTTATGGGTTTCTGGCCGAGCTTATATGGGCAAGGCAATTATCTACGGTATGATCATTAGCACAATTTGCATTTTTAGTTATATTCAGCTTGGTATGAATCCTAAAATTATGTGGGCCGGCCCAAATGCTTTGATTGGCGGCTTGTTATTTGGTTTTGGTATTGTGTTGGCTGGTGGATGTGAAACAGGCTGGATGTATCGTGCAATGGAAGGTCAAGTTCATTTTATGTGGGTTGGTGTAGGAAATATTGCTGGTTCAACCTTACTTGCTTATTTATGGGATGATCTTGCGCCAGTTTTAGCGTTAGATTATGAAAAAATAAACCTATTAAAATCTTTTGGTCCTATTTCTGGACTACTGATTAATTACGCCTTAATGATTAGCTGTTTGATTTTCATTATTTGGTGGGAAAAACGCTTTATCCGCAAAGCAAAAGCACGCGTTGCTGCGACTAATCGTTATACGATTTAAAGTGCGGTCATTTTTTCATTATTTTTAGAGGACATTAACAATGGCATTTATTGTAATTGAACAGAAAGATAAACATCCTGCGGAGATCACACCAACCTACACTTTAGATATGCTTGGTGAACCTTGCCCTTATCCCGCAATCGCTACCTTAGAAACAATGCCTACCTTACAAGAAGGCGAAATTTTGGAAGTGTTAAGTGACTGTGCGCAATCCATTAATAATATTCCGGTGGATGCGAAAAATCACGGATACACAATGCTTAGCATTGAACAAGATGGTACTATTTTACGTTATCTTATTCAAAAATAATGGTATTATTTTACCCTTAATAATTCATTTATTAAGGGTAAAATTTATCCAAATCCCACCGCACTTCATACACCATTTTATCCAGTAAAATACTGTATAGGATTTTTCTTTGCTTATCTGTTAGAATAGCCGCTAATTTTATTTACCCTAACCTCGAATTGAACGAATGGATAGCCAAAATGTGATCAACGCCTTTGCGGAAACGGGCGTGCTGAGTCAGCATATCAAAGGATTTCGCCCCCGAGCCGAGCAGCTAGAAATGGCGCAAGCCGTGGCGCAGGCTATTTCACATAAGCAAGCCCTTGTGGTGGAAGCAGGAACGGGCACGGGGAAAACCTTTGCTTATTTAGTGCCAGCGTTGCTTGCAGGCAAGAAAACCATTATTTCCACGGGGTCAAAAAATCTGCAAGATCAATTGTTCAATCGTGATCTTCCTGCCATTAAAAAAGCGTTGGGTTATACGGGCAAAATCGCGCTTTTAAAAGGGCGAGCTAATTATCTTTGCCTTGAACGTTTGGATCAGCTGATTGCACAAGGGGTATTGGGCGATCGCACGGTGTTAGCAGATTTGGCTAAAGTGCGAAAATGGAACAATGCCACTAAAACAGGGGATTTAAGCGAATGTGTGGAAATTGCGGAAGACAGCCCGATTTTGCCACAGCTTACCAGCACCACTGAAAGCTGCTTAGGTTCAGAGTGTCCGAATTACGGCGATTGCTATGTGGCGGCGGCACGTAAAAAAGCCTTAAATGCCGATTTAGTGGTGGTGAATCATCATTTATTTTTTGCTGATATGGCGGTAAAAGAAAGCGGCTTTGGCGAGCTGATCCCTAATGCGCAGGCGATAATTTTTGATGAAGCCCATCAAATTGCTGATGTCGCGAGCCAGTATTTCGGCATATCCCTGACTTCACGTCAATTATTTGATTTATGCAAAGATGCCAATATTGTTTATCGTACAGAATTAAAAGATATGAAACAGCTTGGCGTGGCGGCGGATACCTTGCTCAAGGTGGTGCAAGATTTTCGTTTATTATTGGGTGAGGGTAATCGCCGTGGCAACTGGCGCGAGCTGTATTCTCAGCCTGCGATGGCGCATTCCGCAGATAAAAGTGCGGTGCAAAAATGCGTAGAATTATTGCAAGAAAAATTGGCATTTTTATCTGATGTGGTGAAACTTGCACTAGGTCGTTCGCAAACCCTAGACAGCATTTTTGAACGCATTGCCAGTATTCAGGTGATTTTAAAACGTCTGCAAGAAACCCATTTGGTGGGATATTGCTATTGGTATGAAACCATGGGGCGTGGCTTTGGCTTGCATATCACACCGCTCACCGTGGCAGATAAATTCGGTGAACAGCTCAGCCAAAAAGAAGCCGCGTGGATTTTTACTTCTGCTACCTTAGAAGTGGGGGGCAATTTTCAGCATTTTTGCCAACGTTTAGGCATTCAAAATGCCGAGCAGAAAATTTTGCCGAGTCCGTTTAATTATCCTGAACAAGCCTTATTATGTGTGCCACGTTTCTTGCCTGCATTGAACCAATCGCACACGCAAACGCAGCTCGGGCAAATGTTATTACCGATCATCGAAAAAAATCAGGGGCGCTGTTTTGTACTTTGTACCTCTTATTCAATGATGCGTGGGCTGGCGGATTTTTTCCGTGAACACAGTGATTTAACCGTGTTATTGCAAGGGGAAACGGCAAAAAGCAAATTATTAGAACAGTTTACCACCCAATCTCACGCCGTGTTGGTCGCCACTTCCAGTTTCTGGGAGGGGGTAGATGTGCGCGGCGATGCCCTTTCCTTAGTGATTATTGATAAATTGCCCTTTACCGCACCTGATGAGCCTTTGCTCAAAGCACGAATGGAAGATTGCCGCTTGCAGGGCAAAGATCCGTTTAATGAGATCCAAATTCCCGAAGCGGTGATCACCTTAAAACAAGGGGTAGGGCGTTTGATCCGTGATGTTACCGACCGCGGTGCGGTGATTATTTGTGATAGCCGTTTGGTGATGCGATCCTACGGTGAAACTTTCTTGAAAAGTTTGCCGAATGCTAAACGAACCCGAGATTTAAACAACGTAATCCAATTTTTAACAGAGAAAAAATAATGACAACTTTACTCGCTTTAGATACTTCAACGGAAGCCTGTTCCGTTGCCTTATTGCATAAAGGGGAAATCACCCATTTAGATGAATTGGCGCAACGCACGCACACAAAGCGTATTTTGCCAATGGTTGATGAAATTTTAAGCCAGTCTGGTGTTACGCTCAATCAAGTCGATGCCTTGGTTTTTGGACGTGGTCCGGGTAGTTTTACTGGTGTGCGCGTGGGAGCAGGCATTGCGCAAGGCTTAGCATTAGGTGCAGATTTGCCGGTGATTCCTATTTCTAATCTCACCACAATGGCACAGCAAGCCTATGAGCAATATGGCACAACACAGGTGCTATGCGCCATTGATGCCAGAATGAATGAGGTGTATTTTAGCCAACTTCAGATGCAAAAAGTGCGGTCAGATTTTGGCGAGTTTTTTGACTGGCAAGCGTTAGTTAGCGAACGAGTTTGTACCCCAGAAGCCGTACTTCAGCTGGCTCAACAAACGGAAGATTGCGTTAAAGTGGGAACGGGCTGGCAGGCTTATTCGCAACTTGCTACATTAGATTGGGCGAAAGATTCTGACATCACCTTGCCTTCTGCCAAAGCAATGTTGCCTTTAGCCTTGCCTTATTACTGGCAGAAACAATGGATAAGTGCGGTGGAAATTGAGCCAGTTTATTTGCGCAATGAAGTAACTTGGAAAAAGTTACCTGGGCGTGAATAACGCATCAGCATTTGGCACATTCGTGAGCTAGTGATAAAATCCGTAAGATTTAATAAAAATAATAAGGATAACAAATGGAAAAGCCTTGGTTTATCAATTATCCAGAAGGTGTAGAAAAGCATATTGACACTTCTGCCTATGAAAATATCTTAGATATGTTTGATAAGGCGGTGCGCGAACACCCTGATCGCGCTGCTTATATTAATATGGGGCAAGTGCTGACCTTTCGTAAATTAGAAGAGCGTAGCCGCGCCTTTGCTGCTTATTTACAAAATGAATTGAAGTTACAACAAGGCGATCCTGTGGCATTGATGATGCCAAATTTATTGCAATATCCTATTGCGCTATTTGGTATTTTACGCGCTGGAATGGTGGTGGTGAATGTTAATCCCCTTTACACGCCAAGAGAGCTAGAACATCAGCTACAAGACAGCGGCGCAAAAGCCATTGTGGTGGTGTCAAATTTCGCTTCAACCCTTGAAAAAGTGGTATTCAATACAGAAGTAAAACACGTTATTTTAACCCGAATGGGCGATCAGCTTTCTTTTGGTAAACGCACGCTGGTGAATTTCGTGGTGAAATACATTAAAAAGCTCGTACCAAAATATAAATTACCGCACGCCGTAACATTCCGTGAAGTGCTGGCTGTGGGAAAATATCGTCAATATGTTCGCCCGCATTTAACGGGTAATGATCTTGCTTTCTTACAATATACAGGCGGCACAACAGGCGTTGCCAAAGGCGCAATGCTTTCTCATCACAATATTATTACCAATGTATTTCAGGCAAAATGGATTGCCTATCCTTTCGTGGGCGATCACACGCGCGAACGCAAAGCCATTCTGGCTTTACCGCTGTATCACGTTTTTGCTTTAACCGTAAACTGCTTATTGTTTATTGAACTGGGCGTTACCGCAATTTTGATCACCAATCCGCGTGATATTGATGGTTTTGTCAAAGAGATGAAAAAATATCGCTTTGTTGCCATTACCGGGGTAAACACTTTATTTAACGCCTTGTTAAATAATGAAAATTTCAAAGAAATCGATTTTTCACAGCTTAAACTTTCCGTTGGTGGGGGAATGGCCATTCAGCAATCTGTGGCAACCCGTTGGCACGAAACCACAGGCTGTAACATTATTGAAGGCTATGGAATGACTGAATGTTCACCATTGATTGCCGCTTGTCCAATCAATGTGGTGAAACACAACGGCACTATCGGTGTTCCCGTGCCGAATACGGATATTAAAATCATCAAAGACAATGGCGAAGAAGCTCAACTTGGCGAACCAGGGGAGCTTTGGGTGAAAGGCGAGCAGGTGATGCAAGGGTATTGGAAGCGTCCTGAAGCCACAGAGGAAGTGCTGAAAGACGGCTGGCTTGCCACAGGCGATATTGTGGTGATGGACGAATCTTACAGCTTACGCATTGTGGATCGCAAAAAAGATATGATCTTGGTTTCAGGCTTTAATGTGTATCCAAATGAAATTGAAGATGTGATTATGCTCAATTACAAAGTGGCTGAAGTGGTAGCCATTGGCGTGCCAAATGAAGTGTCGGGCGAAACCATTAAAGTATTTGTGGTGAAAAAAGATGAAAGTCTGACGCGTGATGAGCTACGCCAACATTGCCGCCAGCATCTCACCGGCTATAAAGTACCGAAAGACATTGAATTTAGAGATGAATTACCAAAATCCAATGTAGGTAAAATTCTGCGCCGCGTACTGCGCGATGAAGAATTAGCCAAACGACCAGCGAATTAACGCACAATTTTTAGGCATCTGTTTACAGATGCCTTTAATTTATTTTTACTATATAAACAATTCGTTGTTTCAATTTGCTCAATGGCAAATAATTGCTTAGAATGAGCAAGTTTTTATTTTCTTTCTTTTTATTTTGTGGGGGCTTGACCGAAAGTGCGGTCAAATTTCAATTAATTTATGACAATTCTTGTTTTAGGCATTAACCATAAAACCGCTTCTGTGGCATTGCGTGAAAAAGTGGCGTTTTCTGATGAAAAACGTCAGCAGGCATTGCAACAAATCGAGCAAGCTGCTTTGGCGGACAGCGCTGTGATTTTGTCCACCTGCAACCGTACAGAAGTGTATTTTCATAATAAAGCCATTTCCCCACAAGATGATGCCCAATGGCAACGCCAATGTATTGACTGGCTGAGCGAAATTCATCAGTTTGATAAAGAAGAGTTGAATCATAGCCTTTATGTCAAACAAAATCAGTTTGCCACGCAACATTTAATGCGTGTCGCGTGCGGATTGGATTCCCTTGTATTGGGCGAGCCACAAATTTTAGGGCAAGTAAAGCAAGCCTATCAGCTGAGTGAAGATTATTATCAGCAACATCAAGGCGCGATTTCAGGCCAGCTTTCTCGCTTATTCCAAAAAACTTTTTCCACGGCAAAGCGTGTGCGCACGGAAACCAGTATCGGTGAAAATGCCGTGTCGGTGGCCTATACTGCCTGCACGCTCGCTCGTCAGATTTTTGATAGTTTACGTCAGCTGAATATTTTACTTGTCGGTGCGGGCGAAACCATCGAATTGGTAGCTCGCCATTTATTACGCCACGGCGTAAAAAGCTTAACCATTGCCAACCGAACCCTTGCTCGTGCTGAACAGTTAGTGGAAAAGCTAGGATCTACACAGAAAATTCGTGTGATCGGGCTAGATGATCTTCAAGCAGCCTTAGATCAGGCCGATATTGTAATCAGCTCGACAGGCAGCCCAAACACCCTAATCAGCCAAGCAATGGTGCAGCAAGCGCAGAAAAAGCGTTGTTATAATCCAATGCTAATTGTTGATATTGCCGTACCGCGTGATGTAGAAGAAAGCGCAGGCGAAGTGGAAAGCGTTTATCATTACACCGTTGATGATTTGCAAAATATCATTCAGCGCAATCTCACCCAGCGGGAACAGGCTTCCGCTGAAGCAGAACAGATTATTGATGAAGAAAACCAAGCCTTTTTTGAATGGCTCAAGGTGCATCAGTTTTCTAATTTAATTCGCCGTTATCGTGAAGAAGCGGAGCAAACTCGCCAAGAAATGCTTGAAAAAGCCTTGAGTGCCTTACAGCAAGGTGAAAGTGCGGAGCAAATTTTGCAAGAATTAAGCTATAAATTAATGAACAAGTTGATCCACACCCCAACCCAAGCAATGCAAGCTATGGTGAAATCAGGTAACGCACAAGGCTTGCAAGCATTTTCGCAAGAAATTCAAACCAAACCAGAATAAGGCGAAAAAATCGCCTTATTTTACACCGCACTTTTTCTCATATTTCACTGCATTTTTCATATTGACATTAACCCTATGTTAAGGTTTATGCTATGCAAAATTTTTACTAGAAGGAGAAAAAGATGAAAACTACTGTATTAGCGTTAAGCGATTTATCTTGCCAACATTGCGTAAAATCCGTACAGAAAACCTTAGATGGCATTTCTGGCGTGCAAAGTGCCGAAGTGAGTTTAGATAAAGCAGTTGTAGTGGGCGATGTTGATCCGCAAGTACTGATTAATGCTATTGTTGATGCGGGTTATCAAGCTAGCTTGGTCGATGAGGCAAAGTAAACACACTACCTAAATCCACCACAGAATTTGAAACGCCTGATCCTGTGGTAGTGGGAAAACATCAGGATCAGGTTACCCTTTTACTTGATGGCTTAAGCTGTGCTGCTTGCGTAATGAAAGTGCAAAAAGCCTTGCAAGCCGTGCCACAAGTCGCCCAAGTGCAAGTGAATTTAGCAGAACAAACTGCTTTAGTGAGCGGCAATGCCACACCGCAATCCCTTGTTGCCGCCGTGCAGCAAGCAGGCTATGGCGCGGAAGTGGTGAATGATGATGCGCTGCGTGCAGAAAAACAGCAAAGCAAAAGCGCGCACGAAGTGAAACAGCGTAAATGGCAAGGCATTGTTGCCCTTGGTTTAGGGGGGGCATTAATGCTTTGGGGCTTGCTTGGTGGCACAATGAGCGTAAATCAAAACAATCGCGTTTATTGGCTCGCGGTGGGTGTGCTGACCTTGTTGGTGATGATTGGGACAGGCAAACATTTTTATCAAAAGGCGTGGCAGAATTTGCTCAACCGCACAGCCACAATGGACACATTAGTGGCATTGGGAACTGGCACGGCGTGGCTTTATTCAATTTATGTCTGCCTTAATCCCGATTTTTTCCCTGAAAATGCACGCCACCTTTATTTTGAAGCTGCACTGATGATCATCGGCTTTATTAATTTAGGCAAAATGTTTGAAGCCAAGGCGAAGCAACATTCTTCACAGGCCTTGGCGCGCTTGCTTGATCTTACCCCGAAAACCGTACATCTAGTTACGCCACAAGGCACGCAAGAGATTCCTCTTACGAAAGTGCAAGCAGGAATGCAGTTACGCTTGCAAACAGGCGAACGAGTAGCAGTGGACGGCACAATTACAGAAGGGCAAGGCTGGTTTGATGAAAGTATGCTAACAGGTGAGCCTGTTCCCGTGCAAAAGCAGGCAGGGGACAAAATCAGCGCTGGAACGCTTATTTCAGATGGTACGGTGATTTACCGTGCAGAACAAATTGGTGAGCAAACTACCTTGGCCAATATCATCAAATTAGTGCGTCAAGCGCAGAGTAGCAAGCCAAAAATGGGACAACTGGCAGACAAAATTGCTGGCATATTCGTTCCTGTGGTGATGTGCATTGCGTTAGTTTCCGCATTGGTTTGGTATATTTTGGGGCCTGCGCCACAATTTTCTTATAGTTTGGTGATTTTCACTACCGTACTCATTATTGCCTGCCCTTGTGCCTTAGGGCTTGCGACACCAATGTCGATCATTTCAGGCATTGGGCGTGCCGCAGAATTAGGCATTTTAGTGCGCGATGCCGATGCTTTACAAAAAGCTGCTAGCGCCGATACCATTGTTTTTGACAAAACAGGGACGCTGACAAAAGGTTCACCAAAAATCACCGCACTTTATTGCTTTAATGATTATTCAGAAATGCAAGTTAGCCAGTTTGCAGCAAGTCTTGAACAGGGTTCAAATCACCCTTTAGCCAAAGGTATAGTGCAGTTTAATCAAGAAAATCAAGGTGAGCTCAAACCGCTTCACGCCTTTTCGACTTTGCAAGGTTTAGGGGTGAGTGGGGAAGTGGAAGGGCTTGAATTATTGCTCGGTAACCAAACTTTAATGATGCAGCAAGGCGTGGATATTCAGCCTGCAATGGCGATCTTTCAGCAACAAACAGAACGTGGCGCAACGGTGGTCTTTTTTGCGATCAATCGCCAATTAGCCGGGCTATTTGTGCTAAGCGATCCTTTGCGTGAAGATTCAGCGAATGCCTTACAACGTTTGCACGAACAGGGCTATCATTTGGTGATGCTCACTGGTGATCAAGAAAAAACGGCTCGCGCATTGGCGCAAGGCACCGCGATTGACAATGTGATCGCTGGCGTGTTGCCTGCTGAAAAAGCGAATATCATCAAGGCATTACAGCAAGAAGGCCGCAATGTAGTGATGGTGGGCGACGGCATTAATGATGCACCAGCCCTTGCCCAAGCAGACGTGAGTATCGCAATGGGCAGCGGTTCAGATATTGCCATAGAAACCGCCGAATTAACCTTAATGCGCCACAATATTTCAGCCGTAGCCGATGCCCTTTGCCTTTCCAAAGGCATTTTACGCAATATGAAGCAAAATCTGTTCGGCGCATTTATTTACAATATTTTAGGCATACCTATTGCCGCTGGGTTGTTGTATCCCTTGTTTGGTATTTTGCTCAACCCAATGATTGGCGGGCTGGCAATGGCGTTGTCTTCCATCACCGTGGTGAGCAATGCCAATCGCTTGTTAAAATTTAAAGTGAAATAATTGATAAGGCTCATAACGAGCCTTATTTTTTATGAATTAGGCAAATAAAAAGAGTATAATCCCAACATCTGACGCACAGTAAAAGTGCGGTGCTTTTTTTGAGAATTTTCGAGGCAATGATGTCATTACAATTTAACGCAATCGCCTTGCTACTGGTGATTTTAATTTTGCTTGGCGTGTTAGGTAACAACAGTTCAATCACCATTTCGGCGACGATTTTGCTATTAATGCAACAAACCTTTTTGGCTAAATATATTCCTTTTATGGAAAAATACGGTTTAAATATCGGCATTATTATTCTTACCATCGGCGTACTTAGTCCGATTATTTCTGGCAAAATTCCTTTGCCTGCTTTTACTGAGCTGTTGAACTGGAAAATGTTTTTAGCCATTGCTGTGGGCGTGCTGGTGGCGTGGTTTGGTGGACGTGGGGTAAACCTAATGGGCGCACAGCCCACCTTGCTCACCGGATTATTAGTTGGCACAATTTTAGGTGTTGCCTTTGTGGGCGGTATTCCTGTCGGGCCGTTGATTGCGGCGGGCATTTTGTCTTTATTATTGGGCAAGAGCGGTTAAAAATTTTCTCATTTTTCACAATGAAGCGGAGTTGAATACTTCGCTTTTTTTGTATTTGAATAATTTAACAGTTCAAAGCAAAGAAAAAAATATTAAAGGATATATGTTGATAATAAGAAAAAATAAGGAAAATTTGGAGCGGGAAACGAGGCTCGAACTCGCGACCCCAACCTTGGCAAGGTTGTGCTCTACCAACTGAGCTATTCCCGCAAGAGATAAGGAGATTGGAGCGGGAAACGAGGCTCGAACTCGCGACCCCGACCTTGGCAAGGTCGTGCTCTACCAACTGAGCTATTCCCGCATATTCCGTAAGGAACGGGGCGTATTATACGAAAAATTTTTACGCCCGCAAGTAAAATTATAAAAAATTTGATTGCTTGTTTAGTTATTGATCAGAAAGCGAGATTTTTCCTATTTCCTAGCAATTAAAATAGGCTAAGGCATTTTAATAAAATGATCACGATAATAAGCCAGCTCAGCAATAGATTCACGAATATCATCTAAAGCAAGGTGGGTATTTTTCTTACTAAAGCCTTTTAACATTTCAGGATTCCAACGCGATCCAAGTTCTTTCAAGGTGCTGACATCAAGGTGGCGATAATGAAAATAGTCAGCGAGTTCAGGCATATATTTGAATAAAAAGCGTTTATCTTGCGCAACGCTGTTGCCACAAATGGGTGATGCACCTTTAGGCACCCATTTTTTTAGGAAATCTAAAGTTTGTAATTCCGCGGCACGTTCGGTGAGTTTGCTTTGTTTTACGCGTTCAATTAAACCATTTTCGCTATGGGTTTTCTGACACCAAGCGCTCATTTTTTCCAGTAAACTATCTGGTTGATGAATGGCAAGCACAGGGCCTTCTGCAAGAATATTGAGATCTTTATCGGTTACAATGGTGGCAATCTCAATGATGCGTTCTTTTTCGGGATCTAAGCCCGTCATTTCTAAGTCAATCCAAATAAGGTTTTGTTTATCTAATTGCATTAGGGTATCCTATGTCTGTTATTATTTTTAATAAATGGTAAATATTCTAACCGAAAACCAACCGCACTTTAAGGATTTATCTTTGAGCAAACAAAAATTAACTTACAATCAGCAACGCAGAATTCGCTCTAATAATGCGAAAACATTACAACGTCACAAATCAAGAAATGAGGATATTCAGTGGCAAGATGAAATGCTTGGCCCAACGCAAGAAGGTACAGTGGTAACCCGTTATTCTTTGCACGCCGATGTGGAAAATGAGCAAGGTGAAATTTTCCGCTGTAATTTACGTCGCACTTTGGCAAATTTAGTGGTTGGCGACAGAGTGCTGTGGCGTAAAGGCAGCGAGCAGTTACAAGGGGTGAGCGGTGTAATTGAAGCCATTCACCCACGTAAAAATGAAATTACACGCCCTGATTATTACGATGGCTTAAAAGTGATCGCAGCAAACATTGATCGCATTATTATTGTGTCCGCAGTGGTGCCTGAGTTGTCTTGGAATATTGTCGATCGCTATTTAGTAGTGTGTGAAAATGCGAAAATCCCTGCGGTGATCGTGATTAATAAAGCTGATTTATTATCGGAAACCCAGCGTGCGGCAGTGGAAAAACAACTTAAGGTTTATGAAAAAATTGGCTATCAAACGCTAATGATTTCTGCTAAAACAGGCGAAAATATGCAAAATCTCACCGCACTTTTATCGCAAGGCACGTCCATTTTTGTGGGGCAATCAGGGGTAGGTAAATCCAGTTTAATCAACAGCATTTTACCTGATGTGAATGCACAGGTTGGTGCGGTGAGCGAGGGAACAGGATTAGGCCGCCACACAACCACCTCTTCTCGTCTTTATCATTTACCGCAAGGCGGCGATCTGATTGATTCACCGGGGATTCGTGAGTTTGGTTTATGGCATTTGGACGCAGATCAAATTACGAAAGGATACCGTGAATTTCAATATGTGCTAGGCACTTGTAAATTTAGGGATTGTAAACATTTGAATGATCCGGGGTGTGCATTGCGTGAAGCCGTTGAGCAAGGAAAAATCGATCCCGTAAGATTTAAAAACTATCATAATTTAATTGAAAGTTTATCTGAAACAAAGGGGCATAGACACTTCTTCACTCAGGACAATGGTTAAATAAAGGTTAATAAACGCATAAAAAAACGCCGTTTCAAGCATTTTTTTGTGATGTACTTCAAATTTTGCGTTGATTAGGGTTGATTATTGTTGTGTTAAGTTGAATACTAGCTTCAGATTTATTTTTAAAGATGAAATAAATACAACGATTGAATGGTAAGCTTTATGGTTACTGTTTGATGTTAGGATAACATTTATACTTAAACAATTTACTAAGAGGATTTTACTATGTACTCAAAAGATGTTGAAATTATTGCTCCAAATGGTTTACATACTCGCCCTGCGGCTCAGTTTGTAAAAGAAGCGAAAGCCTTTGCTTCTGACATTACTGTAACTTCTGGTGGCAAAAGTGCAAGTGCAAAAAGCCTTTTTAAATTACAAACTTTAGGTTTAACACAAGGAACTGTGATCACCATTTCTGCTGAAGGCGAAGATGAGCAAAAAGCAGTAGATCATTTAGTCGCTTTAATTCCTACATTAGAGTAATCATACCATTAGCCACAAATTTCACTTTCAAGGGAAAGTCTGTTTGTGGCTATTGTTCTATTTATAGCCAGATTTAATTATTAGTTCGGAAGGTCACTATGATTTCAGGTATTCCAGCATCACCCGGTATTGTTTTCGGTAAAGCCCTTGTTTTAAAAGAAGAAAAAATTATTCTTGATACACAAAAAATTCAAGATGATCAAATTGAGGCTGAGGTTGCACGTTTTTATCAAGGACGCGATGCGGCTGTTGAGCAATTAACCGCAATTAAAGATAGAGCTTATGCTTCATTAGGTGAAGAAAAAGCAGCGATCTTTGAAGGTCATTTAATGATTTTGGAAGATGAGGAATTAGAAGAAGAAATCATTGATTATTTACGCACTAATAAAGTGAATGCAGGGGTTGCTGCAAGCACGATTATTGATCAGCAAGTGGCAATGTTGTCAGAAATTGATGATGAATATTTAAAAGAGCGTGCAGGGGATATTCGTGATATTGGTAATCGCTTAATTAAAAATATTTTAGGTATGCACATTGTTGATCTTGGTGAGATCAACGAAGAAGCTATTCTTGTTGCTTATGACTTAACGCCATCAGAAACGGCACAGCTTAACCTTGATAAAGTGCTTGGTTTTATTACTGATATTGGTGGCAGAACTTCTCATACTTCAATTATGGCACGTTCATTAGAATTGCCAGCGATTGTGGGGACAAACACGGTTACTCAACAAGTTAATACCGGTGATTTCTTAATTCTTGATGCGGTGAATAATTGTGTTTATGTAAACCCAAGTCAGGAAGAAATTGATCGCTTAAAAGCCTTAGAAGCACAATTAGCCGAAGAAAAAGCAGAATTAGCGAAATTAAAAGATTTGCCTGCGCTCACTTTAGACGGTCATCGCGTTGATGTGGTAGCAAATATTGGTACAATTCGCGATGTGGAAGGGGCTGATCGTAATGGTGCGGAAGGCGTAGGCTTATACCGTACAGAATTCTTATTTATGGATCGCGATCAGCTTCCAACAGAAGAAGAACAATTTATCGCTTATAAAGAAGTCGTTGAAGCGATGAATGGCCGTTTAGTGGTATTAAGAACAATGGATATTGGTGGTGATAAAGAGTTACCTTACTTAAATCTACCAAAAGAAATGAATCCATTCTTAGGCTGGCGCGCAATTCGTATAGCCCTAGATCGTAAAGAAATTTTACACGCTCAATTAAGAGCAGTATTAAGAGCTTCTGCTTTCGGCAAATTGGCTGTAATGTTCCCAATGATTATTTCTGTCGAAGAAATTCGTACGTTAAAAGCAGAAATTGAAATATTAAAAGCGCAATTACGCGATGAAGGCAAGGCTTTTGACGAGAACATTCAAATTGGCGTGATGGTGGAAACCCCATCTGCGGCAGTGAATGCAAAATTCTTAGCGAAAGAAGTGGATTTCTTCAGTATTGGTACAAACGATTTAACCCAATATACCCTTGCAGTGGATCGTGGTAACGAATTAATTTCTCATTTATATAATCCAATGACCCCATCTGTATTGAGCTTAATCAAACAGGTGATTGATGCTTCTCACGCTGAAGGTAAATGGACAGGTATGTGTGGAGAGCTAGCGGGTGATGAAAGAGCAACGTTATTGCTACTTGGTATGGGCTTAGACGAGTTTAGTATGAGCGCAATTTCAGTACCAAGAATTAAAAAATTAATCCGCAATGTAAACTATCAAGATGCAAAATTGCTTGCTGATAAAGCGCTCGAACAGCCAACAGCAGCAGATATTGAAAAATTGGTTGCAGACTTTTTAGCAGAAAATGCGTTAAACTAGATACCAATTATTCAAGTTTTGGGCTAGAATAGCCCAAACATTCACTTAGTAGGAGACTAAAAATGGGTTTTTTTGATAAATTATTTGGTTCAAAAAGCAATAAAACCGTTGAAGTAGAGATTTATGCACCGCTTTCAGGTGATATTGTGAACATTGAAGATGTACCAGATGTTGTTTTCTCAGAAAAAATTG
The DNA here is from genome assembly GCF_900454535.1 of Avibacterium avium. Classification (GTDB taxonomy): domain Bacteria; phylum Pseudomonadota; class Gammaproteobacteria; order Enterobacterales; family Pasteurellaceae; genus Avibacterium; species Avibacterium avium. Next base: position 1,621,129 of record NZ_UGSP01000001.1, on the reverse strand, counting down.
TTGGTGATGGTATTGCAATTCGCCCAACAGGTAATAAACTTGTAGCCCCTGTTGATGGTGTTGTAGGTAAAATCTTTGAAACCAATCACGCTTTCTCAATGGAATCTACCGATGGTGTGGAATTATTCGTTCACTTTGGTATTGATACCGTTGAATTAAAAGGTGAAGGTTTCAGACGCGTTGCTGAAGAAGGTCAAACCGTTAAACGTGGTGATACCATTATTGAATTAGATTTAGAATTACTTGAAGCCAAAGCAAAATCAGTGCTTACCCCTGTAGTGATTTCTAATATGGATGAAATTAGCCATATTGAGAAAAAGACAGGCGAAGTTGTTGCTGGCGAATCAGTTGTTCTTGTGGTGAAAAAATAAATCATCTTATTAAAAAAACCCATTCTATTGGTTCAGTAGAATGGGTTTTTTGTTATAAATAACTTTATTTTGGTAGATGATTTTTGAAAAGTGCGGTGATTATTTAGTGTATTTTTCAAAAAATCTTATACTTTTTATAAATTTTGTTAAATATTTGTAAACGGGTTTTAATAGTTGTAAAATAGCCTAGATATAGGTATTAGTTATCCATTCGTTGTTCAGTTTCGTCTAGAAATTGAACTTAACTTCAACTTAACAAATAAGGAAAAGACTATGTCAGAAATGTTAAGAAATGACGTAGATCCAGTCGAAACCAATGATTGGTTATTGGCGATCGATTCAGTAATTCGTGAAGAAGGTGTTGAAAGAGCACAGTTTATTATTGAGCAATTAATGCAGCACGCTCGTGCAAATTCAGTATCTTTACCAACAGGTGTTACCACTGATTATATTAATACTATCCCTGTTGAAGAAGAGCCGAACTATCCAGGTAATTTAGATCTTGAGCGCCGTATTCGTAGTGCGATTCGTTGGAATGCAATTATGATGGTATTAAGAGCTTCTAAGAAAGATTTAGAGCTTGGCGGCCATATGTCATCTTTCCAATCTTCTGCGACAATCTATGAAGTTTGTTTCAACCATTTCTTTAAAGCGCGTACCGAAAAAAATGGCGGCGACTTAGTTTTCTTCCAAGGTCATATTTCTCCTGGAATTTATGCGCGTGCTTTTGTTGAAGGCCGTTTAACTGAAGAGCAATTAGATAATTTCCGTCAAGAAGTTCACGGAAAAGGCCTTTCTTCTTACCCTCACCCTAAATTAATGCCTGAATTCTGGCAGTTCCCTACAGTATCAATGGGTCTTGGGCCATTGAATGCTATTTATCAAGCACGTTTCTTAAAATACTTACATAACCGTGGCTTGAAAGACACTGCAGATCAAACCGTTTACGCATTCTTAGGTGATGGCGAAATGGACGAAGTAGAATCTCGCGGTGGTCTTGCTTTCGCAGCGCGTGAAAAATTAGATAACCTTGTTTTCGTGATTAACTGTAACTTACAACGTTTAGACGGTCCAGTAACAGGTAACGGTAAAATTATCCAAGAATTAGAAGCACAGTTTAACGGTTGTGGCTGGGAAGTGATCAAAGTTGTTTGGGGTCGCCGTTGGGATCGTTTATTACAACGTGATACTTCAGGTAAATTATTACAATTAATGATGGAAGTGGTTGATGGCGACTATCAAACCTTCAAAGCAAAAGATGGTGCTTATGTACGTAAACACTTCTTTGGGCGTTATCCTGAAACTGAAGCTTTAGTGGCAGAAATGACAGATGATGAAATCTGGGCATTAAACCGTGGTGGTCATGATCCATTAAAAGTTTTCGCTGCATTCAATAAAGCAAAACAAGTTAAAGACAAACCAGTTGTATTGCTTGTGAAAACCATCAAAGGTTATGGTATGGGTGATGCCGCTGAAGGTAAAAACATCGCTCACCAAGTTAAGAAAATGGATATGTCGGGCGTTAAACACGTTCGTGATCGTTTCAATATTGCGGTATCTGATGAAGATATTGAGAAATTACCATACATCAAGTTTGAAGAAGGTTCAGAAGAGTACAAATATCTTCACGAGCGCCGTCAAGCATTAAATGGTTATTTACCAACTCGTGCGCCACGCTTTACTCACGAACTTGAAGTGCCTGCGTTAGAAGAGTTTGCACAATTATTTGAAGCACAATCTCGTCCAATTTCAACCACAATGGCGTTTGTTCGTTCATTAAACGTATTGTTGAAAAACAAATCTGTGGGTAAACACATTGTGCCAATTATCGCAGATGAAGCGCGTACTTTCGGTATGGAAGGTTTATTCCGTCAAATCGGTATTTATAACCCACACGGACAAAACTACACCCCACAAGATCGCGAACAAGTTTCTTACTATCGTGAAGCTATTGATGGTCAAGTGTTACAAGAAGGCATTAACGAACAAGGTGCGACAGCGTCTTGGATTGCGGCAGCAACTTCTTACAGCACAAACAACGTGCCAATGATTCCATTCTTTGTGTATTACTCAATGTTTGGTTTCCAACGTGTGGGCGATTTAATGTGGTTAGCAGGCGACCAACGTGCGCGTGGCTTTATGATCGGTGGTACATCAGGCCGTACAACATTGAACGGTGAAGGTTTACAACATGAAGATGGCCAAAGCCATATTCAATCAGCGGTAATTCCAAACTGTATCTCTTATGATCCAGCTTTCGCCTTTGAAGTACCAGTGATTATCCAAGACGGTGTTCGCCGTATGTACGGGCCAGAACAAGAAGATGTGTACTACTACATCACAACCTTAAACGAAACTTATGACCAACCAGCAATGCCAAAAGGCGCAGAAGAAGGTATCCGTAAAGGTATCTATAAATTCGAAACGGTAACTGGGCAAGGTAAAGGTAAAGTTCAATTATTAGGTTCTGGTGCAATTTTACGCCACGTTCGTGAAGCGGCGAAATTACTTGCAGATGATTTCGGCGTAACTTCTGATGTATATAGCGTAACTTCATTTACTGAAGTAGCGCGTGATGGTGCAGATGTAGAGCGCTGGAACTTATTACACCCTGAAGCAGAGCCAAGAACTGCATACATTGCTCAAGTGATGAATGATGCACCAGCCGTGGCTGCAACAGATTACATCAAACTTTATGCAGAGCAAGTGCGTGCATTTGTTCCAGCGCAAAGCTATCGTGTATTAGGTACAGACGGTTTTGGTCGTTCAGATAGCCGTGAAAACTTACGCGAGCATTTTGAAGTGAATGCACATTATGTGGTAATCGCAGCATTAACTGAGCTTGTTAAACAAGGTATCTTTGACAAGAAAGTGGTTGCAGATGCGATTGCAAAATATGGCATTGATGCAGATAAAATTAACCCACTTTACGCATAATTAACATCGCTCCCCTTGCTTTGGCAGGGGGAGTTTTGAGGAAAAAAGAAAATGGCTAAAGAAATTCAAATTCCAGATATTGGTGGCGATGAAGTAACCGTTACCGAAGTGATGGTAAAAGCTGGTGATACGGTTGAAGTTGATCAATCCGTAATTAATGTTGAAGGCGATAAAGCATCAATGGAAGTGCCTTCACCAGAAACTGGTGTAATTAAAGAAGTATTAGTAAAAGTTGGCGATAAAGTTTCAACTGGTACACCAATGTTTATTTTAGAAGGGGCAGCAGCTGCACCAGCACCTGCCGCTGAAGAAAAAGCTGCAGCACCGCAAAGTGCGGGTGGTTCTGTGATTGAAATTCACGTTCCAGATATCGGTGGCGATGAAGTAAACGTAACTGAAATTTTAGTAAACGTAGGCGATAGCGTTGCAGAAGAGCAATCTATCTTAAACGTAGAAGGTGATAAAGCTTCTATGGAAGTGCCTGCACCTGTGGCTGGTGTGGTAAAAGAAATTCTTATCAAAGTAGGTGATAAAGTTTCAACTGGTTCATTAGTGATGAAATTTGAAACCACTGCCGCAGCACCAGCTGCTCAACCAGCGGCTGAAGCACCAGCAGCACCTGCTGCAGTATCTGGTGGCGTACAAGATGTTCACGTTCCAGATATTGGCGGTGATGAAGTAAACGTAACTGAAATTATGGTTGCTGTGGGCGATAGCGTTTCTGAAGAGCAATCATTAATCACTGTTGAAGGCGACAAAGCTTCAATGGAAGTCCCTGCACCATTTGCCGGTGTAGTAAAAGAAATCTTAGTGAAATCAGGGGATAAAGTTTCAACTGGTTCATTAATTATGCGTTTTGAAGTAGCGGGTTCAGCGCCTGCTGCAGCCCCAGTGGCTCAACCAACAGCGGCACCTGCACAAACTCAAGCAGCTGCACCTGCTGCGCCAGCACAATCAGCGCAGCCTGCTAACCAAGCAGAAGTTACAGCAAGTGCAAGTTTTGCTCACGCAACCCCTGTGGTTCGCCGTTTAGCCCGTGAGTTTGGGGTAAACCTAGATAAAGTGAAAGGAACAGGTCGTAAAGGTCGTATCCTGAAAGAAGACGTTCAAGCCTATGTGAAAGCAGCGGTGAAAGCGGTAGAAAGCGGTTCTGTATCCGCAGCATCAACAGGTGCAGCGAATGGTGCAGGTTTAGGCTTACTCCCTTGGCCGAAAGTGGACTTCAGCAAATTCGGTGAAGTAGAGCAAGTTGAATTAGGCCGTATCCAAAAAATCTCTGGTGCGAACTTACACCGTAACTGGGTAATGATTCCACACGTTACACAATGGGATAAAGCAGACATCACAGATTTAGAGCAATTCCGTAAAGAGCAAAATGTGCTTGCGGAAAAACAAAAACTTGATGTAAAAATCACCCCACTTGTGTTCATTATGAAAGCAGTAGCGAAAGCCTTAGAAGCTTACCCACGCTTTAATAGCTCATTATCTGAAGATGCACAAAGCTTGATCTTGAAAAAATACATCAACATTGGCGTAGCGGTAGATACACCAAACGGCTTAGTTGTGCCTGTATTTAAAGATGTAAACAAAAAAGGCATCATCGAGCTTTCACGCGAATTAGCTGAAATCTCGAAAAAAGCCCGTGCAGGTAAATTAACTGCATCTGATATGCAAGGTGGCTGTTTCACCATTTCAAGCCTAGGCGGTATTGGTGGTACACAATTTACCCCAATCGTGAATGCGCCAGAAGTGGCTATTTTAGGTGTGTCTAAATCTGAAATGACACCAGTGTGGAACGGTAAAGAATTCACCCCACGCTTAATGTTACCATTATCGCTCTCTTACGATCACCGCGTGATCGATGGAGCAGACGGTGCAAGATTTATCACCTTCATCAATGGCGTATTAAGCGACCTTCGCCGTTTAGTAATGTAATTTCCTTAGCGTTTCTCATTGATAATGGGAAACGCTGTTTAGTTAAAGTGCGGTGTAAAAATCGCAACAATTTAACGAGGTAAAAAATGAATAAAGAGATTAAAACACAAGTTGTTGTACTTGGTGCAGGCCCTGCAGGTTATTCTGCGGCATTCCGTTGTGCGGACTTAGGCTTGGATACCGTTATTGTTGAACGTTATTCAACCCTTGGTGGGGTGTGCTTAAACGTGGGTTGTATCCCATCTAAAGCCTTATTACACGTTGCCAAAGTTATTGAAGAAGCAAAATCTTTAGCGGAACACGGCATCGTATTTGGTGAACCGCAAACTGACATTGACAAAATCCGTGGTTGGAAAGAAAAAGTAATCAACCAATTAACTGGCGGCTTAGCGGGAATGGCTAAAATGCGTAAAGTGCAAGTGGTAAATGGTTACGGTAAATTCTCAGGCCCTAACACCATTATCGTTGCAGGCGATGAAGGGGAAACCACTATTCATTTTGATAATGCTATTATCGCAGCGGGTTCACGCCCAATTCAATTGCCATTTATCCCACACGAAGATCCACGCATTTGGGATTCAACAGACGCGCTTAAATTAAAAGAAGTGCCGAAAAACCTATTAATTATGGGCGGTGGTATTATCGGTCTTGAAATGGGTACGGTATATCACGCACTCGGTTCTAACATTGACGTAGTAGAAATGTTTGATCAAGTGATCCCAGCAGCGGATAAAGATATTGTTCAAATCTACACAAAACGTATCGAGAAGAAATTCAACTTATTACTTGAAACCAAAGTAACTGCAGTTGAAGCGAAAGAAGACGGTATTTATGTCTCAATGGAAGGCAAAGCAGCGAACGAAACACGCCGTTATGACGCTGTGTTAGTGGCGATCGGTCGTACACCAAATGGTAAATTGATCGATGCCAATGTGGCTGGTGTAGAAGTGGACGATAGTGGCTTTATCCATACAGATAAACAAATGCGTACCAACGTACCACACATCTTCGCGATTGGTGATATTGTGGGACAACCAATGCTTGCTCACAAAGGCGTACACGAAGGCCATGTTGCAGCAGAAGTTATTGCAGGACAAAAACACTATTTCGATCCGAAAGTGATTCCATCTATCGCATACACTGAGCCAGAAGTGGCTTGGGTAGGTAAAACCGAGAAAGAATGTAAAGCCGAAGGCATTAACTACGAAGTGGCGAAATTCCCTTGGGCAGCGTCAGGTCGTGCGATCGCCTCTGACTGTGCAGATGGTTTAACCAAATTGATCTTCGATAAAGATACTCATCGCATTATCGGTGGTGCGATCGTAGGGACAAACGGTGGTGAATTGCTAGGTGAAATCGGTCTTGCGATTGAAATGGGTTGTGATGCAGAAGATCTTGCATTAACTATCCACGCTCACCCAACCTTACACGAATCTGTTGGCTTAGCGGCAGAAGTGTTTGAAGGTTCAATCACCGACTTACCAAATCCAAAAGCGAAAAAGAAAAAGTAATTTTCTAATATAAAAGCAATTGTGAATAAAGGGCTAAATAAGATTTCTTACTTAGCCCTTTTCTTATAATAAATACTTAATCAGCGTTGCATTGTTGGTTAAAATCTATTAGAATTTTGACGTTTTTCTCTTAAACTTCAAAGAGTAAAAATACAAATAATGAATTCTACTTTGTTCAAAATAAGTAGATTTTAGATTTAATCGATTAGAAGGAATATTATTATTAAAACCGCAAAACGTGTCCAAACAAACCGCGCCCATCGTCTAAATGATGAGATTCGTGGTGTAAAAGAGGTTCGTTTAACCGATCAAAATGGTGAACAACTCGGTATCGTTTCTATCCAAGAAGCATTAGCAAAAGCTGATGAAGCAGAATTAGATTTAGTTGAAATCAGTCCTAATGCGGAGCCGCCAGTATGTCGTATTATGAATTACGGTAAATTTATGTACGAAAAAGAAAAAGCGGCAAAAGAACAGAAGAAAAAACAAAAAGTTGTTCAAGTTAAAGAAATTAAATTCCGTCCAGGAACAGATGAAGGTGATTACCAAGTTAAATTGCGTAGCATCTTACGTTTCTTGGAAGATGGCGATAAAGTAAAAATTACCGTGCGTTTTCGCGGACGCGAAATGGCTCACCAAGATATTGGTCTAAATGTGTTAGAGCGCGTTAAAGAAGATACCTCAGAAATCGCAATGATTGAGTCAGCACCGGGTAAATTAGAAGGTCGCCAAGCTGTAATGGTGATTGCACCGAAGAAAAAATAATTTTATTTCTTGCGTAAAGCGGACGGATCTTATAAAATTCGTCCGTTTTTCCTTGCAGAAAAACAAAGTGATAATCAGGTAAACTACGCAACCTGATTTCCTTGTGTATGCTAGCCTTTGGCTAACAAATAGAAATAATTAGTGCTTTACAAGTAATTTATTATTAAATTGAATTCGCCTAATTATCCAACCTAACTTAAACAATGCGGAGTTATTTAAACAATGCCTAAAATTAAAACAGTACGTGGTGCTGCGAAGCGTTTCAAAAAAACAGCTTCTGGCGGTTTCAAACGTAAACAATCTCACTTACGTCATATTTTGACTAAGAAAACCACTAAACGTAAACGTCATCTACGTCATAAATCAATGGTTGCGAAAGCAGACCAAGTTTTAGTTGTAGCCTGCTTGCCATACGCATAAGCGTAAACAAGTAAAGCGTACGTCAAGTGAATTTTAGTTAATAATATTGTATAGGAGATTAAATAATGGCTCGTGTAAAACGTGGTGTTATTGCAAGAGCTCGCCATAAGAAAATTCTTAAGGCAGCTAAAGGTTATTATGGTGCGCGTTCACGTGTTTATCGCGTTGCGTTCCAAGCTGTAATTAAAGCAGGTCAATATGCTTATCGCGACCGCCGTCAACGTAAACGTCAATTCCGTCAATTATGGATTGCGCGTATCAATGCTGCGGCACGTCAAAATGGCTTATCTTACAGCAAATTTATCAACGGCTTGAAAAAAGCTTCTGTTGAAATCGATCGTAAGATCCTTGCTGATATTGCAGTATTCGACAAAGTTGCATTTGCAGCATTAGTTGAAAAAGCAAAATCTGCGCTTTAATTTTTAAAGACTGATTGTGAAAGGACGCTACATAGCGTCCTTTTTCTTATAAGCTGATTTTGCTACGCATAAGAATGATTTATCAAGGTTTTTTATCCCTTAAAGAGCGGTGAAAAAATGATGAATTTTCCCACCGCTCTTTGCCTTGTAGGGACGGACCTATGTGTCCGTCCGCATAAAACAAAAAACAAAGTGCGGTGCAAATTTTATTTATTTTTTGATTGTTTTTAGTAAACTTGCCCACAAATAGATAAACAGAAAACCTTGAAAATCATTCATACAATTTATCATTTCACGCCTGATGAAAACGGACGTGATCCTATATATAAAACCAATGAAAAATACAAAACACAAACAGCCATTTAGCCCATTACAAAAAGCCTTATCTGCTCAATTAACGGAGATGATGAACGTGGATTATCGCCGTCTGAAAGGGCGAATTAAAGGGCTGCATCAAATCAAAAATCCACAAACCCAAGAAAAAGTCGCAGCAGAAATTCAATTACAAATTCAGCAGGCGCAAGCACGTTTACATCAACGGAAAAGTGCGGTTGGAAAAATTGAATTTCCTGAAAACTTGCCCGTAAGCCAGCACAAAGATGAAATTCTCAAAGCTATTGAAGAAAACCAAGTGGTGATTATTGCAGGCGAAACGGGGTCAGGTAAAACCACCCAATTGCCAAAAATGTGCCTTGCATTAGGTCGTGGAAAAAAAGGCTTGATCGGACACACCCAACCGCGCCGCATTGCCGCACGCTCTGTGGCAACACGCATTGCAGAAGAGCTACATTGTGAGCTAGGAACGCTGGTGGGCTATAAGGTGCGTTTTAATGATCAAATCAGTGATGATACTCAAATTAAGCTGATGACAGATGGTATTTTACTCGCCGAAATTCAAAGTGATCCTTTTTTAAATCAATACGATACTTTGATCATTGACGAAGCTCACGAACGCAGCCTAAATAACGATTTTATTCTTGGTTATTTAAAACAGCTGTTGCCAAAACGCCCAGATTTAAAAGTGATTATCACCTCGGCAACCATTGATGTAGAGCGTTTTTCGCGTCATTTTAATAATGCACCGATTATTGAGGTTTCGGGGCGAACGTTCCCTGTGGAGGTGCGTTATCGCCCTATCGCAGAGAATGAAGAGCAAGATCAGTTGCAAGGCATTCTCGATGCCGTAGAGGAATTGCAGGCTGAGGGGCGGGGCGATATTTTGATTTTTCTCAATGGTGAGCGTGAAATTCGTGATACCGCGGAAGCCTTGGAAAAACAGCACTTAAAACATACGGAAATCCTACCGCTCTTTGCTCGCTTATCGGCACAAGAGCAAAACAAAATTTTTCACCCAAGTGGCTTAAATCGTATTGTGCTTGCCACCAACGTGGCAGAAACTTCACTGACCGTGCCAGGGATTAAATATGTGATCGACCCCGGCACGGCGCGCATTTCCCGTTATAGTTACCGTACCAAAGTACAACGCCTGCCTATTGAGCCGATTTCACAAGCTTCGGCAAATCAACGCAAAGGCCGTTGTGGACGGGTATCCGAAGGGATTTGTATCCGCCTGTATTCGGAAGAGGATTTTAATCAGCGCCCAGAATTTACCGATCCTGAAATTTTGCGTACCAATCTCGCCTCGGTTATTTTGCAAATGACCGCCCTTGGGCTTGATGATGTTAGTGCATTTCCTTTCGTAGATGCCCCTGACAAACGCCATATTCAAGACGGCATTAAGTTATTGGAAGAATTGCAAGCCTTCCAAATCGTGAAAACCAAGCACGGCGAAAAACGTCAGCTCACCCAGATTGGACGCCAGCTTGCTCAGCTACCTGTTGATCCTCGTTTGGGGCGAATGATGATTGAAGCGGCGAAGCTCGGTTGTTTGCACGAAGTGATGATCATCGTGGCAGCCCTTTCCATTCAAGATCCTAGAGAGCGTCCACAAGAAAAACAACAAGCGGCAGATGAAAAACATCGCCGTTTTGCGGATAAAAAATCCGATTTTCTCGCGTTCTTAAACTTGTGGAATTATCTGCAAGAACAGCAAAAAGCCTTGAGCAAAAATCAGTTCCGCCGTTTGTGTCAGAAAGATTATTTGAATTATATCCGCGTGCGGGAATGGCAAGATATTTATCATCAAATCCGCCTTACCGTGCGTGAGATGGGCTTGCCGATTAATTCACAAGCGGCAGAATATCCGCAAATTCACACCGCACTTTTATCGGGTTTGCTTTCTCATATTGGTATGAAAGAAGCGGAAAAACAGCAATATTTAGGCGCAAGAAATGCCCATTTTGCAATTTTTCCTAATTCCGTGCTATTCAAGAAGCAGCCCAAATGGTGTATGGCAGCGGAATTAGTGGAAACCTCCAAATTATGGGGACGAATGCTGGCAGAGATCGATCCCGAATGGATTGAGCCATTGGCACAGCATTTAGTGAAAAAATCTTATGCCGAGCCTCGCTGGTCAAAATCCAAAGGGGCGGTTATCGCCAATGAAAAAGTCACCCTTTATGGCGTGCCGATTGTGGCAAGTCGTCCTGTGAACTATGGCAAAATTGATCCTGCGGTGAGCCGTGAAATTTTCATTCAATCTGCCTTGGTGGAAGGAAATTGGCACACGAAACACACCTTCTTCTTGCAAAATCAACGGCTGATTCGCGAAGTGGAAGAGTTAGAGCATAAAACACGCCGCCGAGATATTTTGGTGGACGAACGCCGTTTATTTGAATTTTATGATCAACGCATTGGCACAGAAGTGGTGTCGCAAAAGCATTTTGATACTTGGTGGAAAAAAGCGCGGCAAAAAGATCCTGAATTGCTAAATTTTGAAAAAGCCTTTCTCACCAATGATAACGCCAATGTCAGCGAGCTAGATTTTCCTAATTTCTGGCATCAAGGCAATTTAAAATTAAAGCTTAGCTATCAATTTGAACCGGGTATGGAAGCCGATGGCGTAACCGTGCATATTCCTTTGCCACTGCTTAACCAAGTGGAAATGCAGGGCTTTGACTGGCAAATTCCGGGCTTACGCAAAGAATTGATTATCGCCCTGATTAAATCCTTACCAAAAACATTACGTCGCCATTTTGTGCCAGCACCGAATTATGCGGAAGCCTTTCTTGGCCGCGTGAATGATGTGGACAAACCCTTGCTAGAAACGTTGTCTGCGGAATTACGCAAAATCACAGGTGTTTATGTTGCCCCTGATGAATGGAATCTCGCGCAAATTCCACCGCACTTAACAATGACATTCCGTGTGGTTAATGAAAAAGGTAAGAAAATTGCCGAGAGCAAAAATTTAGATGAACTCAAAGTGAGTCTGAAAGAGCAAGTGCAGGAAACCTTGTCAGCGGTGGCAGATGAAGGCATTGAGCAAACAGGGATTCATTTATGGAATTTCAACCAATTACCACAATATTATGAGCAGAAAAAACAAGGCTTTACCATCAAAGCCTATCCTGCCATTGTGGACGAAAAAGATTCTGTTGGGATCAAATTATTTGAAACAGAATTTGAGCAAGCTGTCGCAATGGAACAGGGACTACGCCGTTTATTATTGCTTAACGTGCCATCACCGATAAAGTATTTGCACGAAAAACTGCCCAACAAATCAAAATTAGGATTGTATTTCACGCCATTTGGCAAAGTGCTGGAATTGATTGATGATTGTATCGCCTGCGCCGTGGATAAATTGGTGCAAGATTTCGGCGGTTTTGTGTGGAATGAGCAGGATTTTGAACGCCTAAAAGACTATATTCGAGCCAATTTAAACGAAACCACAGTGGATATTGCCAAACAGGTGGAAGAGATTTTGACGCTCGTGTTTGAAATCAACAAACGCTTAAAAGGCAAAATGGATTTCACCTTAGCCTTTGCCCTTTCAGATATTAAAGCGCAAATTAACCATCTTATTTACCCAAATTTTGTGCAGAAAACGGGCTATCAACGCTTGCCAGATTTATTACGTTATTTGCAAGCCATTGATAAACGCATTGACAAATTATTGCAAGATCCCAACCGTGATCGTGCTGCAATGTTGCGGGTAGAAAACGTAGAAAAGGCGTATCAGCAGTTATTATTAAAATTACCAAAATCCAAGCCAATCCCCGCAGAAGTGGCAGAGATCCCTTATATGATCGAGGAACTACGCGTCAGCCTATTCGCCCAACAACTTGGCACGAAATATCCTATTTCGGATAAACGGATTTTGAATGTGATTAATGAGATGGGATAGTCAGGATATAAAATCTTCTCACCGCACAAAATGGATAAACCTTTATGCCAAAAAGTGCGGTGAGTTTTTTTTAATTATTCAAACACCGCCCAAATTGGTGCGTGGTCGGAGGGTTTTTCCATTGCACGAATATCTAGGGCAATACCTGTATCTGTGCAGCGTTCGATTAAATTATTGCTTGCTAAAATATGATCAATGCGTAAGCCGCGGTTATCGTCAAAGCCTTTTGAGCGATAATCAAACCACGAGAATTTATCATTAACTGTCGGGTTTAAATGGCGGAAAGTGTCCGTTAAACCGTAGGCATATAAGCGGTTATACCATTCTCTTTCTTCAGGTAAGAACGAACATTTGCCAGTGCGCAACCAGCGTTTACGATTTTCTTCACCAATACCAATATCCAAATCACTCGGGCTGATATTCATATCACCCATAATAATAATGGGATTGTCTTTATTGTGATCCTGCTCTAAATAACGTTGCAAATCTGCATAAAATTTTTCTTTAGCAGGGAATTTTGTTTCGTGCTTGCGGCTTTCCCCTTGTGGAAAGTAACCGTTGATTACTGTAAGCAAACCAAATTCGGTTTCCATTTCTGCCATAATGATGCGTTTTTGTGCATCCGCCTCATCTGTAGGGAAGCCTTTGTGAATGGATTTGGGCGCTTGTTTGAGCAAAAATGCTACGCCATAATGCCCCTTTTGCCCGTGGTGATAAACGTGATAACCCAAGTGTTCCACCAACGCATAAGGGAAATCTTCATCTGCCACCTTAATTTCCTGCAATCCCAAAATATCGGGCTGATACTGTTCAATAATGGCTTCAAGCTGATGAGGTCTTGCTCGTAATCCATTGATATTAAAAGACATTACTTTCATTCAATACGTTCCTAATTGTTCATTTATCAAAATCAGACGGGCATTATACTAAGGTTTGCAAGATTTCAAAAATGATAAAAAATTTCACCGCACTTTGTTTTGTCATTTATCTATTGATTTATATCAGTAAATTGGCATACAAACTTCTTTATGATAATTCCGTTTGCAAATAACAGATTAGGATAAAAATGGAATTGACGTGGGCGTGCTTGGTTGATGAGCAAAAACAATTAATAGAGTGGGATAGTTGTGTAGGGAAAGCCTATTTTGAAATGCTCCCTCAGCTTATTGATTATGCTCAGGCTTTACTTTCTTCCAAGCGAGATAGCTTATGCTTTTATTATCAAACAGAAAATAATCAATGGCTTAATGTGAGTTTACAACGCTATAAGCAGATTTTTACCTTAATGACAGCCCAGCAAACTCAGTTGCCTTTTGAGCTGAGTAAGCGAGAAATTGAAATTCTCACCTTGCTCAGTAGTGGACTAAGCAATGTAGAAATTTCTCAACAGCTTTTTATTAGTGAACGTACTGTTGCCAAACACGTTGAGCATCTTTTTCAAAAAACAAAAATTGAAAATCGGACTAGCTTGGCGGTGTTTGCGGTAACAGAAAATCTGTGCTGTTTGCCAACACCGGGTGATTTATCGCAATCTATTTTAGCAACGTATGAAATTGAAAGCCTTGCGAAAGGGGAAAAACTGCCGCAAAAAGCACTGCACGTTATTCATTCAACAAGGACTTATCCTATTACTATTGGCGTTCCTTATGTGGAACAAGGAATTGGTAAGCTAGATACGCAAGAATTATGCAACGGCTCACAATTAGCAGTGGAAATGATTAACCAACAAGGTGGGATTAATGGGCGGCAAGTGCGGTTAGAAACGGTAGGATTTTGTGTTGATGATCCGCAAAGTATCCATCAAGCATACCAACGATTATTAGATAAAGAAGTTGATGCGATTTCTGCGAGCTATGCCTGCTATTCTCCTGATTTACACGAATGGATTGCCAGTAAAGGAATTCCCTATATTCATCTTGCTACACATAGTGATTTGGGCAAATCTCATCACAATCAGATAAAAAATATTTTTCAGGCGTGTGCCAGCGATATTAACTATGGGGCAGGGGTTGCACGTTTTATTCGAGCTTATCAATTCCATTATCCGCAAGTGATGAAAAATAAAAGGATTTTAGTGATTACAGTTAAATGGCAAAAAATCGATATAGGTATTGAAAATCTTATCTCTCAATTACGTCAGGAACATTGGCAGGTCGATGTTTTGACATTAGAAAAATCTCCACAAGTTTTTGATTATGCGATGAAACAAGTGTGCTATTTTGATCCCACTTTAATCGTGTTTGCTTCTTATTTTGCGGAAGATATTTTGCAATTTTATCAATCTTTTATCCAAAATCCGATTAACGCGATTATTTATAGTATTTACGCACCTTCGGTATTTTTACCGCAAGAACAACAGTGTGAGGGCGTATTGTGGGCAAGTACCACAGGGCTGAGTATGACTTATGCAGGACGCAAATTTTGCCAAGATTATCAACGATTTTTTGATCATCAACCCAGTTATTCACAAGCGAGTGTCGCTTATGATCAAATTCAAATTCTTGCCAATGTTTGGCGACATAGCACTTCCCCAAGGGCGTTTAAAGAAGTCATTAATGGCATTCGTTCCTTAGCTTATACAGGGGTAAATGGCACTTACTATTTTGGTGGAGAAGTGCAAGCAGGGCTGACTTATCCTGATAACACCCAAGATCTTTCTATTAGCCAACCTCATTTACTTTTTCAGATTCAACAAGGAAAAAGCACGGTGATAGCGCCTGACGTTTTTGCTGAATCTGTCTTTAAGTTGCCTCATTGGTTTCGGCTTTAGTTCCTTTCTTTTGCGATAAATCAAACTTTCTAATACTTATTGGGTAAATACGTAACTTTACGTATTGAGATCCCTTATTCTAAATTTATAATCCAAATTATTATTTCTACCTATTTTGATGTATTTGTTTGATGTGGGGGAGTTATGGCGAAATTGAATAAGAAATTTGTATTAGGCGGTTTGTTTGGCGTGTTGCTTGGTGTGGGCGTGTTTGCGGGAACGCAATATGCAATGAAAGCTACCAGCAGCACTGAATTTTGTGTGAGCTGCCATTCTATGGAAATTCCAAAGGAAGAATGGGAAGGAAGCGTACATTTTTCTAATCGCAAAGGTATTCGTGCGGAATGTGCAGATTGTCATATTCCGCAAGATTCCGCATTTCATTATGTGAAAACCAAGGTGATGGCGTTAAAAGATGTGTGGAATACCGTTGTAGTCGATAAATTGCCAGACCAAGAAGCCTATGAAACCCATCGTTTAGCTATGGCGAAACAGGTTTGGGCGGAGATGAAAGAAAACGATTCGGCCACTTGTAAAAGTTGTCATAGTGCTGAAGCAATGGTGCTTTCAGAGCAATCAGAAGCCGCGCAGAAAATGCATAAAATAGCACAGGAAACCAATCAAACGTGCATTGATTGCCATAAAGGCATTGTGCATTTTATGCCTGAAATGGACGTTGATAACCAAGAAGCCAGTGGTGAGTTAAGTAAACACGGCGGGGAGTTTAGCCCACAGGATAAAACCTTATATAGCCTCGCGATGAGTAATGTCAATATTGCTGATGGGGGCAGTATTCGACTAATGCCTTATGCTGAATTGACCGATTGGAAAGCCACGGGGGATCAAGTTTCAGCGACGATCACAGGCTGGCAGCAAGCTGGGGCGGAAAGCATTCTTTATATGGATTTAGGTAAACGCATTATGGTGGCGTTATTGGAAGATGTGCCGCAAGATAAAATGCAGGTGTTACGTTCTGTTTATGATGAAGTTACCGCTTCAGATTGGAAGGAAGTCCGTTTGCAAATTAATGCACCGAAATCTATTTTAACGGCAAATTTGACCGCACTTAATCAATTTGGTCACAATTTGAATGAAACCTATTGTAGTGGTTGCCACGCTGCAATTGGGGCAGATCATTACACCGCGAATCAATGGATTGGTGTGGTGAACTCAATGAAAAATCGTACATCAATGTCAGCAGATGATGTCCGCACACTCACGATTTATTTACAACGTAATAGTAAGGATAAAGTGGGCGCATCACATTAATAGTTTCCATTTGGAATATCGCTAAAATTATTTAGCACTGGTTTGACTCCGAGCTTGTGATCCTAAGTCGAAAGATATGGAAGCAATGCCTGCAACTTGATTGCACAATGGTATGGTTAGAAATGATTATGCCACTCGTTTTAGAAAGGTGTCGTAAGTTAAACTCATAGCATTTTATAAGTGCGGTGCAAATTTTCAGAATTTTCCCCAGATATAAAATGCCGTGGAAAGTCATACTGAGGTGAACAATGAAAAAACAAGACAACATTAATGCAAGTCGCCGTGATTTTATTAAACATTCTTCATTAGGTCTTGCTGGAACATCTTTATCAGGTGGGGTAGTAGGATCGTTGGTATCTTCTAAAGCATTGGCGGCAGAGCAAAACACGGTGGTTACTGCGGCACACTGGGGGCCTTTAGGCGTGGTTGTGGAAGACGGTAAAGTGGTGAAGTCAGGCCCTGCGATTCCTGCACCGCTAACCAATGAGTTGCAATCTGTGGTTGCCGATCAGCTTTATAGCGAAACCCGTGTTAAATATCCAATGGTGCGTAAGGGCTATTTAGAAGGCAACAAAGATACCACCTTGCGTGGACGTGATGAATGGGTGCGCGTATCTTGGGAGCAGGCCTTTGATCTTGTGGCAAAAGAGATGAAACGGGTGAGAGATAGCTACGGTGCAACAGGGATTTATGCTGGCTCTTATGGTTGGTACAGCTCAGGCTCACTACACGCAGCACGTACCTTGCTACATCGTTACCTTAACGTAACGGGTGGTTTTGTTGGCTCAAAAGGGGATTATTCTACCGGGGCTGCACAAGTGATTATGCCGCACGTTTTAGGCACAATTGAAGTTTATGAGCAACAAACCAGCTGGGAAACCATTTTAGAAAGTTCAGAGATTGTTGTGTTATGGTCGGCAAATCCACTCACAACCTTACGCATTGCGTGGACATCTACGGATCAAGAAGGCTTAGCTTATTTCAAAAAATTAAAAGAGAGCGGCAAACGTATTATCTGTATTGATCCTGTGCGTAGCGAAAGTTGCGAATTTTTAGGTGCAGAGTGGATCCCGATTAATACAGCAACTGACGTGCCACTAATGCTAGGGATTGCACATACCTTAGTGAGCGAAGACAAGCACGACAAAGCCTTCTTGAAAAAATACACGTCAGGCTACGATAAATTTGAAGAATATTTATTAGGCAAAACAGATGGGCAGCCAAAAGATGCCACTTGGGCAAGCAAATTAACTGGCGTACCAGTAGAGGTGATTAAGCAACTTGCCAATGATTTTGTGACTAAACGCACAATGTTAATGGGCGGTTGGGGAATGCAACGTCAACGCCACGGTGAGCAAAGCCACTGGATGATGGTAACGCTGGCTTCTATGCTCGGACAAATTGGTTTACCGGGCGGCGGCTTCGGCTTTAGTTATCACTATGCCAATGGTGGTGTGCCAACTGCAACAGGCGGAATTTTAGGTTCGATCACCGCAAATCCAGCCGTACAAGCAGGGGAAAAAACGTGGCTTGATGAAACATCAAAAATGGCATTTCCTGTGGCACGAGTGGCAGATGCTTTACTTAACCCCGGCAAAACGATTCAATATAATGGCACGGAAATTACCTATCCCGATATTAAATTAGTGTATTGGGCGGGTGGTAATCCATTTGTACATCATCAAGATACCAATACCTTAGTGAAAGCCTTCCATAAGCCAGATACCTTTATTGTGAATGAAGTAAACTGGACACCAACGGCACGAATGGCAGATATTGTATTACCTGTAACAACAAGTTATGAGCGTAACGACTTAACAATGTCAGGCGATTATTCAATGATGAATATCTACCCAATGAAACAAGTTGTGCCACCGCAATTTGAAGCGAAAAGTGATTATGACATCTTCACCGAATTAGCGAAGCGTGCTGGTGTGGAAGAACAATTCACCGAAAATAAATCGGAAATGGATTGGTTAAAAGGTTTCTACCAAACGGCATTTGATGCGGCACGCAAAAACCGTGTATTAATGCCTAAATTCGAGAAATTCTGGGAAGAAAATAAACCGATTACTTTCAAAGCCAATGAAAAAGCGAAAAAATGGGTGCGTTACGAAGAGTTCCGCAATGATCCATTATTGAATCCATTGGGTACACCATCAGGTAAAATTGAAATTTATTCTGATGTGGTAGCCAAAATGAATTATGACGATTGCAAAGGCTATCCAAGCTGGATGGAACCGGCAGAATTTGCTGGCAACACCACCGCAGAAGCGCCTTTAGCTTTAGTTACACCACACCCATATTACCGCTTGCACAGTCAGCTTGCGCATACTTCATTACGTCAAAAATATGCCGTGAATGATCGTGAGCCAGTGTTGATTCATAAAGATGATGCGGCAACGCGTGGTATTATTGATGGTGATATTGTGCGAATTTTCAATTCCCGTGGACAGGTGCTTGCAGGGGCTGTGGTTACTGATGGCATTATCAAAGGCACAGTAGCCTTGCACGAAGGGGCTTGGTACGATCCTGCGGATCTTGGACAATCGGATAAACCATTGTGTAAAAATGGCTGCCCGAATGTGCTTACTCGCGATGAAGGCACGTCAAAACTTGCACAGGGTAATTCGCCAAACACTTGTATTGTACAAGTAGAAAAATTCACTGGCGAAGCGCCAGCCGTAACGGTGTTTAAACAACCGAAACAATCGGCATAACTGCTTAGTAACATAAAAAATCAGCCTTAAGGGCTGATTTTTTTATTGCCGTACTTTAAAAGTGCGGTGGTTTTTTTGTGAATTTTTTAGGCTAAGATTAAATTTTCTAGTGCTGTTTTTGTTATCTTCCAGAAAAACAAAAACTCAGCGATGGGCTGAGTTTTATATTCACTAATGAAGTGCGGTACTTTTTTTATGAATTTCCAACAAATTTTCTTCTTTTTTTGGCATTTGTAGATAAAAGCCTTGTTGTTGGATTTTTTCTAGCACTTCTTGGTTATCTGCGTTGATGAGCGATTTTTCGCCTTTAAGATTAAATAGCATTACAAAAATGGGCGTGCCGAAACTGTCGCGTAGGGTTTCAGGTATGGACGAGAAATCATCGCGTTTAGCAATGTATAAGTACATTCCTTCTTTTTTCTTACTTTTATAAATAGCGCAGAGCATAAGGCTTCCTATTATCCAGCTTGTTTATTTTTGCGTGATTTTTTCCATTTCCACAATACAATCAGGGCCACTACGCCGATAATGGCGTAAATAAGAAACTGCCCCTTGTGGATTTGCTCATTCAACCAATCTAAATTACTTGCGCCAAAATGCCCTAAATAAACCCAAATTGGCACAGAAATTATGGCAGCAAGAAAATCAATCAGCACAAAACGGACAAAACTTACACGGCGGGTAATGCCTGAAACCATATAAATTGGCGCTCTTAAGCCGGGGAGAAAACGGGCGGTGAAGAGGACACGATTGCCGTATTTATCAAATTGCGAACGCACCATTTGCAAGCGTTTTAAGGTAAGCATTTTGCGAATTGGACGGAAACGCAAGATTTTTACCCCATAAGCGCGACCTAACCAATACATTGTGCTGTCGCCGATTAACACTCCCAACATACTCACCACTAACATAATATGCGGATTTGTATAACCTAAGCCAGAAATGACGCCGCCTGACACAAGGGTAATATCTTCAGGAATTGGTACGCCGAAACCACAGATGATCAAAACAAACAAAACAGCAAAGTAGCCGTAGTCAGTAAAAAAGTTGATTAAAAATTCCATATCAAATCCGCATTTAATTAAATATAAAAGTTATTAATGGTTATTTAGCTTTTCACGAAAGGCCAAGATTTGCTCTTCAATACCCTGTGCGTCTAGTTTTAAATCTGCCAAAATTTCTTGTTGTGTACCTTGTGGAATGAAGAAATCTGGCAAGCCTAATTGTAAAAGTGCGGTGGTTTTTGGCTGAGAATTTAGCACTTCTGCCACGGCACTGCCTGCACCGCCTTGAATGGCGTTTTCTTCGAGTGTCACTAATAATGAGTGGTTTTCAGCAAGTTGCAAAATTAACGCTTCATCAATCGGTTTAACAAATCGCATATCCACAAGGGTGGCGTTTAATTTTTCGGCTACGGCTTTGGCGTTTGGTAATAGCGTACCGAAATTTAAAATGGCGATCTTTTCCCCTTCGCGCAACACTTTCCCCTTGCCGAGCGGTAGCATTGCTAATGGCTCAAGCTCAACTCCAATGGCATTGCCACGCGGATAGCGCACGGCGGCAGGTTTACCGCATTGATAGCCGGTATAAAGCATTTGGCGACATTCATTTTCATCGCTTGGGGTCATAATCACTAAATTTGGAATACAGCGCATAAAGCTAATGTCGAAGGCGCCTTGGTGGGTTTGTCCGTCTGCGCCCACCACGCCTGCGCGGTCGATGGCAAATAACACAGGCAGATTTTGAATGGCGACATCGTGAATCACCTGATCGTAGGCACGTTGTAAGAAGGTGGAATAAATGGCTACCACAGGTTTAAACCCAGCAATCGCCAAGCCCGCAGCAAAAGTAACGGCGTGTTGTTCGGCAATGGCAACATCAAAATATTGTTGTGGGAAGCGGTTGGAAAATTCAACCATTCCTGAACCTTCACGCATCGCAGGGGTGATACTGATTAATTTCGGATCTTGCTCTGCCATTTCACATAGCCAGTTGCCGAAAATTTGCGAATAGGTTGGGGTAGTGGACTTTGGCAATTTTCCGCTTGTGGGATCGAATTTCGGCACACCGTGGAAGCCGATTGGATCTTGTTCCGCAGGGGCATAGCCTTTGCCTTTTTTGGTTTTAATATGTAAGAATTGAGGCCCTTTCAGAGTGCTCATATTTTTCAACGTGCTAATTAATTCGTCCACATTATGGCCGTCAATTGGGCCGATATAGTTAAAGCCTAGCTCTTCAAACATTGTGCCAATCGGTGAAACGAAGCCTTTAACGTGTTCTTCTGTTTTCTTCACAAATTCTTTAATTGGCGGCACGCCAGAGAGAATTTTTTTGCCCCCCTCGCGCAAGGTGGAATAGAAAGAACCAGAAAACAAGCGAGCAAGATAGTTGTTCAGCGCGCCCACATTTTCTGAAATGGACATTTCGTTATCATTGAGAATCACCAACATATCGGTGTGCAAGGCGCCAGCGTGATTGAGCGCTTCAAAGGCCATTCCTGCGGTGATTGCGCCATCGCCAATAACACAAACCGTTTTGCGCCCTGCGTTCTCTTTTTCGGCTGCCACGGCAATGCCAAGCCCAGCGCTAATAGAAGTGGAAGAATGCCCCACACTTAACACATCAAATTCGCTTTCATCACGCCACGGGAAAGGGTGAAGCCCGTTTTTTTGGCGAATGGTGGACATTTTATCACGGCGTCCAGTGAGAATTTTATGCGGATAGGCTTGATGCCCCACGTCCCAAATGAGCTGATCGAATGGCGTGTTGAACACATAATGCAAGGCAACGGTGAGTTCTACCGTGCCTAAGCCAGAAGCCAAATGGCCGCTACTTTGACTAACACTTTCCAACAAATATCCGCGTAATTCATTACAAAGTTGGGGAAGTTGATCTTTATTTAAAAGACGCAAATCGTCCGGTGAATTAATCAGTGATAAAAGAGGATATTTTTCCATTGTTAATCAAATCCAAAAAAGGGTTAAATTTCGACCGCACTTTAATAATACAAGGCTTAGGCGGTGTCCAATATATTAATTTTTTCTTGTTACAATAAACTCGCTCAATGCCTTTAATGGCGAGCTATCAAAAGGCAATTTGGCTAAGGCATCAAGGGCTTGTTGATGAAGTTCTTGCGCTTTTTCTTTCGCCCCTTGCAAGCCGAGTAATTTCGGGTAAGTGCTTTTATCTGCGGCTAAATCTGCGCCAACAGTTTTGCCGAGAAGCTCGCTTTCGCCTTCAATATCTAAAATATCATCTTGCACTTGGAAAGCCAGCCCAATGGCATCGGCATAATGGCTTAATTGCTGATATAAGCCTTCATCAGCAAAATGGGGGGAACAAAGAAAGCCCATTTTTAATGCACAACTGAGCAATGCTCCTGTTTTGTTTCGATGAATGCGTTCTAATTCGGTTAAGCTAACTTGCTGATGTTCTGCTTGCAAATCAAGGCTTTGTCCTAAACACATTCCTTGCGCGCCCGAAGCTTTGGCCAATTCTTTCACGAGTGCAAGGCATTGCTTGGAAGATAAATTCGGTATTTGGCTGATTAATTCAAAAGCAAAAGCTTGCAACGCATCGCCCGCTAAAATTGCAGTGGCTTCATCAAAGGCAATATGGCAAGTGGGTTGACCACGGCGTAAACGATCGTTGTCCATTGCGGGCAAATCATCGTGAACTAAAGAATAAGCGTGAATTGCTTCAATGCTGGCTGCTGCATAATCCAAGGTTTCAATAGGCGCGCCTAGCATTTTCCCTGTGGCATAAACCAAAAACGGACGAACCCGCTTTCCCCCCAATAAAAGCGCATATTTCATCGCTTCCGCAAGGGGAGAAGGTTGCGTGTCAATTTGCTCAAATTGTTGCTCGAGAAATTGATTGATCCGCTGTTGAAGTTGTTGTAAATCCTGTGCAAATTGGTACATAGCAGTGGCTTAGTTATTGGGTTGCTTATTCGTTGTTTTGATAGTCGCTTAATTCTGCTTTATCGCTTTTCGACAGTAAAATTTGAATACGCTGTTCCGCTTGTTGTAAACGCGCTTGACCTAATTGCGCCAGCTTAATTCCGCTTTCAAAATCCTTTAACGCCTGTTCTAAAGGCAATTCGCCACTTTCTAAACGAGCAACAATGCTTTCTAATTGGGTTAAGGTGGTTTCAAAATCTAAGCTGTTTTCGTCTGTGGTAGGTTTGCGTGCCATTGTTTTTCCTAAGTTCAAGCTAAATAAATGCCACATTGTACTGTATTTTTATGGACTTGTTAAAGCCTATAGCAAGATTGTTGCGCAAAAAATCTCAGAAAAAAGCACCGCACTTTTGTTTCCCTTGCTTAGCGCCAAAACAGGCGAGAGCAGCAGACGAGAAAAATTTGGGATTTGTAAAAGATGTTGTACAATACCGCCCAATTTTTTTGCTTAAAACAGAAGTATTCCAATGAAATTTATTATTAAACTTTTCCCTGAAATTATGATTAAAAGTGAAAGCGTGCGTAAGCGCTTTATTAAAATTTTGACAGGGAATATTCGCAATATTTTGAATAAATATGATGATACGGTGGCCGTGGTGAAGCACTGGGACTATATCGAAGTGCGGTCAAAAAATGCGGAAAATCGTGCCTTATTAATAGAACTATTAGGACGAATCCCCGGCATTCATCATTTTCTTGAAGTGGAAGAAAAACCGTTCAACAACGTGCAAGATATCTTCCAACAAACTTTGCAAGATGTAGCACCGTTGCTTGAAAACAAAACCTTTTGTGTGCGTGTAAAACGCAAAGGCAAGCACGATTTCTCTTCTCTTGATGTGGAACGCTATGTCGGCGGTGGCTTAAATCAACATATCGCCAGCGCAAAAGTGAAGCTCAGCAAACCTGATGTTACCGTTCGCATTGATATTGAAGACGACAAAATGATGCTGGTGAAAGCCCGTCATACAGGGCTGGGCGGTTATCCTATTGGCACGCAAGAAGATGTGCTTTCGCTTATCTCGGGTGGCTTTGATTCGGGCGTATCCAGTTATATGCTGATTCGCCGTGGCTCGCGCGTGCATTATTGCTTCTTTAATCTGGGTGGTGCAGCGCACGAAATCGGAGTAAAACAAATGGCGTATCACATTTGGAATCGCTTTAGTGGCTCGCACAAAGTACGTTTTGTGGCGATTAATTTTGAGCCTGTGGTGGCAGAGATTTTAGAGAAAATCGACAACGGCCAAATGGGGGTGGTGTTAAAACGAATGATGGTGCGTGCTGCAAGCAAAGTGGCAGAGCGTTTTGGTATTCAAGCCATTGTTACGGGCGAAGCGCTAGGTCAAGTTTCTAGCCAAACGCTGACTAACTTACGCTTAATCGATGAAGCCGCAGATGCGCTTGTGTTGCGCCCTTTGATCACACACGATAAAGAACAAATCATCGCAATGGCAAAAAACATTGGTACTGATGATATTGCGAAATCAATGCCGGAATTTTGTGGCGTGATCTCAAAAAATCCAACGGTTAAAGCGGTGCGAGAAAAAATTCTTAGCGAAGAAAATCATTTTGATTTCAGCGTATTAGAAAGTGCGGTGCAAAATGCGCAATATTTAGATATTCGCCAAATTGCAGAACAAACGGAAAAAGAAGTGGTGGAAGTGGACACCATTTCCGTATTAGGCGAAAACGACATTGTCATTGACATTCGCAGCCCTGAAGAAACAGACGAAAACCCATTAGAACTGGCAGGGCAGGAAGTGCGTTTAATCCCATTCTATAAACTTTCTACTTTATTTCCAGACTTAGACCAAAGCAAAAATTACGTCCTTTACTGCGAACGCGGCGTAATGAGCAAACTCCAAGCCCTTTATTTAAAAGAAAATGGGTTTGGGAATGTGAGAGTGTTTAGAAAATAGTTGTTAGTAGATAGGCGATAAAAAAGAATGCACCATTGAAGAATGGTGCATTTTTATTTGAAAAATTTGAGCTCGTCACATTTTTTAATATCCATTGTTGTATTCAATTTATATTTAACTAGGATACAAATGTTAAATTTATGTTAAAAATGTAAATAAAAGGGGTGGCTATGTTAATAAAAGTGGGAATGTTTCAAACCTTAGCGCTTGCCGTAGTAGCGATTTATGTTGGGGAATTTATTCGTCAGCAATTTCCAATCTGGAAAAAATATTGTATTCCTTCTCCTGTTATTGGTGGTGTGATTTTTGCGTTACTAACAACGTTAAGCCACAGTCTAGATTTAATTTCCTTTCAGTTTGACTATAAGACGATTAATACATTTTTCTATAATGTGTTTTTTGCCGCAATGGGGTTTGCCGCAAGTTTTGCACTATTAAAGAAAGGGGGGAAATTAGTCCTTATTTTCAGTGTATTAGCTGCTATATTGGCGATTTTGCAAAATGTTTTAGCTCTCGGTGTTGGAACATTGTTGGATATGAACCCATTAACTGCATTAATGGCAGGTTCTATTCCATTAACGGGTGGACATGGTAATGCTGCTGCGTTCGCGCCGTTAGCAGAGCAGCAAGGTGCGGTTGGCGCAATGGAAGTTGCAATTGCTGCCGCAACCTTTGGTTTGGTGGCGGGCTGTATGCTTGGTGGGCCATTAGGCAGAGGTTTGATAAAAAAACACCATTTAGAACATCAGGTAGAAAATGGGCAGGTTATTGAGCGTGAAGATAATGGCATTCTTGCCAAAATTAGTTATCGCCGTTCAAGCCAAGCCGCATTTTTATTGCTTTTGGCTTGTGGTATTGGGCAAACGCTCTTTTACCTTACACAAGTCGCATTTCCTAAAGTGAACATTCCTATTCACGTAATGAGTATGTTGGGAGGGGTGGTTTTACGTTTAATTTTGGATACGAGAAAGCGTGACAATCAAGCCTTGTATGAAACCATTGGCATTATTGGAGAGATTTCCCTTGCCATTTTCGTTTCTGTGGTGATTATTACGATGCAATTATGGAAACTTGCCGATTTGGCGATACCGTTAATTGTTATCTTGGTTTTGCAAGTCTTATTGTGCTATGTATTTTGCGTTTTCATTACGTTTAGATTATGTGGTAAAAATTATGACTCAGCAGTGATAGCCACAGGTCATTCCGGTTTCGGATTAGGAGCTGTTCCTGTTTCAATGGCAACAATGACTGCGGTTTGCGCCCGCTATCGCTATTCCAAGATTGCTTTCTTTGTTGTGCCGTTAATCGGTGGATTTATTAGTAATATTAGCAATGCCTTAATTATTACTTTTTTCCTTAATGTTGCAGAGACAATGCTCTAATAAAAATCCACCTGAGAGGGTGGATTTTTTTAATTTTATTGCGCTGAAGGCGTTTTAGCTCTTTTAAGAATAAATGCCCAACCTGTAGAGATGAATAGTAGGGGAATACTACTGTGATTATCTCTCAGTTATTCGCATTTCTTTTTCTAATAGCCCAAATATGCCATTGGGAATAGCATTAACTTGTTTACAATCTTAATTTCTGCAACGAACATTTCGTCAGTTTAACTGACTTTTTCTTTTTACCATTTTATCCAAAATAGAACATCTATCTGCTATCTAAAATAGTTTATAAAAAAATTAAAAAATATTAAATAGCCGCTTGACTTATGATTTCGGGGGGGGGGGGGGTAGAATAGGTGCCGACCAGATTTAGCTAAATTTGGTATGGTTTAAGGTTTAATTCTATTCCATGGAATAAAATCTGTCTGTTTAATTATCAGATAAAATTATTTAAGGAAATTAAATGATGAAAAAAGACAACGCAATCAAATTTTCATTGACATTAGTAGCATCAGTTATTTTAGCTGCTTGTAGTTCTTCAAGCGGTGGTAGCTCTGATGAGCCAGCTCAAAATAACGTTTCAAACGAAACAACTCAACAAGTTGTAACTCCAGCAGAAGAAACTGTTGCTCCAGCTGGTAACACAGAACCTTCTCCAGTTGGTTACAAAGTTGTAAACAAAACTGAGTCAGACTTCCAAGTAAAAGGTCGTGCTGACGAAGGTAGAAACTCTGTAGCTGGTGTTGTTGAGTCTATGTTAACTCAAAAACCAGAACCAAGTTTTGATACATTAGTAATTGCTGCTCCAACAAATAAAGCAGGTAACACATCAATCGCTTATGTAGAAGATTTAGATGTTACTGAGCAAGCTAATGGTGTTGGTAAATTACAACATATCTACCTTGGTGCTCAAACTAAAGAGGGTGGTGAAGCGCGTAGTGATGTTCACAATGAATATGGCAACATTACCAAAACTAAAACTCAGGGTACAGAAACTGGTTCAGTTTTAGTTTATGAAGCTAACCGTCAAAACTACACTGACTTCCACGCTGATAACAGAAGTGCAACTAAAGAAGATACTGTTGCAGAATTATATGGTCGTAACACAATGGGAAGCGACAAAGTAGTTAATGCTACAGCGAACTTACCATTAGCAGATCACTATGGTGAACTTGCAACTAAACGTGGTGATGGTCACTTACAATTAGTTCAATATGGTCGTGTAACAACTGCATTAGATTCTAGCAACTTACAAGATGGTAATAAAACTTTAGCTGCTAACTTCAAAGAGGGTGTCGAATTAGCAGGTGACTTAGAATCTTATGTTGTAGGTTATGCTCAATATAATGATGTTTCTAAAGAAGATAACTACTTTGCTCGTGGTATCAACAATATCTCAGCTGGAGATTTAGCTACATTAGAAGGTAAATTGACTTATAAAGGTCACGCTGTAACTTATGGTTTAGATCACAGCATCCATGGCTTAAAAGATGCTGAAAATGCTCCAACATCATTACAAGGAGTTAACCCAGAGGAATTCGTAAGTGGTACTCACGTATTAGCTGATGTAGATTTAGGTTCTCGTAAAGTAGATGGTAAACTTTATGATATGTTTACTGTAAACGGTGCTGATCACGAAAGCAAATTAGTTAAATTCAACGGTGATTTAGCTGCAAATGGTACAATCACAGGTACATCAGAACTTGCTTATGGTCAAGTTGATGCTGCTAACCGTGAAGGTACTTTCAATGCGACTATCTATGGTAACAAAGAAGTTGGTTTAGATAAAACTGAGTTAGCTGGTGCTGTAGCAAGTAACGTTGGTGGTGAAGGTAAATGGGGTGCTGTATTTGGTGCTGAAGACGTAACTGATAAAGTTATCGCTCCAGTTGGGCCAAGCAACCCACTAGGCCAAGCTGAAAACGCAGAACAAGGTCGTGGTACAGTTAATAAAGTAAACTAATTTTTACTTTATGATAAAACAAAACAGCTCCTTTAAGGAGCTGTTTATTTATTATTTCAATGAATGTTAGGAAAAGTGAATGCAAGTAAAAAAATATTTCACGATTACGTTACTATCTTCTCTTGCAATGACTGCTTATGGAAATGAAGTTAATCAGCAGATTATTCAAGCTCAGCAGCAAGATAATAGTAGGGGCTGTAGTAGATTAGCAACAATGCTATACTACAAAAATGAAGATAACATATTGTAAATTAAAGAAATCCATACAGAAAAAACTGCTTGAGTTTTTTGTTGCAGAAGTTACTGCAAGAACAGCAGCAAATTTGCTAGATATTCAACCGAATACAGCCGCTTTGTTCTACCATAAAATCAGGCTTGTGATTGGCTATCATTTATCCCTTGAAGTTAACGAGATTTTTGAGGGGGAAATTGAACTAGACGAAAGCTATTTTGGTGGTCATCGAAAGGGAAAACGAGGACGAGGAGCGGCTGGAAAAGTTGCTGTTTTTGGGTTACTAAAACGACAAGGAAAGGTATTTACTGTTGTGGTTGAAAACACCAAGAGTGAAACATTACTCCCTGTTATTAAAAGAAAAATCAAGCCTGATAGCTGGGTTTATACGGACACTTATCGCAGTTATGATGCGCTTGATGTGAGTGAATTTCACCACGAACGAATCAATCATTCCGAGCTATTTGCGGTGAAACAAAATCATATTAATGGCATTGAAAATTTTTGGAATCAGGTGAAGCGGATACTGCGAAAATATAATGGAATTAACCGAAAAAACTTTCCTTTATTCTTGAAGGAATGTGAATTTCGGTTTAACTTTGGGACACCAAAAGAGCAGTTAAAAATATTGCGAAAATGGTGTGAAATTTAGGGCTAATCTACTACAGCCCCTAATAGTAATATGGATCGCTATGCCATTGAGCAAGAGCGTCAGCAATTAAGAAATGAATTGACCTATCAGCAAAAAGTTTCTGAGTTGAAAAAGAAAGATGATGGCTATGTTCGACTTACTGGTAAAGAATTACGTGAAAATCCTGCTATATTAGAGCGTTTATTCCTTGATTCCTTAATTAAAATGAATAAAGCTATTCTTCCTAGCTTAATTGGAATTTATAAAAATGTTCCTGAAAGAGATGAATCTCTTATCGAGTGGGCGGAAGCATTATTAGCAACAGATAAGAGTTTAGGTACTGCAAGTGATAAATTCAGTAAGTTAAATAAAAATTTCCCGAATAATGATTTTATTGCGTTTCAATACGCGAGCGTTTTATTCGCGAATAAACGCTATGTTGAATCAGAAAAACTGTTTAAACAATTAAGTTCATCAGCTAGAACTAAGCAAGATGATGAAGTTTATCAACAATATCTTAAGGCGATAGATCAAAAATCTGAATGGAATTTCCGTTTAGATAGTAATTTTTTAAATGACAGAAATTTGAATCAAGCTGCTCCAGCAGGAACAACTTGGACGTTGCCTAATGGTGGAACTTATACATACAATACTGAACGCCAGAAAGGGAAAGGAATTGCATTAGGTTTAAGTACAGATAAACAATTCTTTTTAAATGATGGACAATATATAGCCTTTAATGCTTCAGCTAGAGGTAAATATTATTGGAATAACCATAAATATAATGATTTAAACCTGAATGCGGGTATCGGCTATGGTTATCAAGATGCAAAATTTGGTGTTGAAGTTCGTCCATATTTTTCTAAACGCTTATATCGTGGTGGTTTAAGTGATTATGGCTCATTAGATTCTTATTCTAATACATGGGGAAGTTCACTCTCTTTAAATTATTGGTTTATGCCAAGACTGAGATATAGTACTTATTATAACTTCTCTCGTACGATCTATAATAAAGACGCCAACCATATTAGTAATGGAAATGGTCATTTCTTAACAAATGCGCTAACTTATTTCACGCCTAGCGGTCAATATTTTTATGGTGCGCTTGACCTTGGTTGGAAGAAAGCTGAAGAAGATACAGAATCTTATTTTAGAAAAGGAATTCGTTTTTCTTGGGGAAGAGAATGGCCTTATGAATTTATGTCTAGCATAACCTTAGGTTATTCAATAGTAGAAAGAAAAGAAGCCTTGCTATACGACATTAAGCAAAAAGATAAGACATATTTTAGTTCTTTATCTCTTTCCAATAAGAAATTAAGTTATAAAGGCTTTATGCCGAAATTAACTTGGTCTTATACAAAGGTGAAAAGTAATTACCCAATTTTTTCTTACAATGCTAACGATCTAATGTTAGAAGTAGAAAAAACATTTTAACTTATGATGTTTAGGCCAATGTGATAATTGGCCTTTATTTTTATCATAAAAACACTTCGTTTACCTATATTGCTTAGATGCAATAAGAGCTGTTATTTACAAATTAATAGCCATTTGCATTCCTTTCTCTGCACTTTCATAGATCAACGCAATCAATTTCAGCACGTCAGTGGCTTGTTGGGCGGTAACTTGTAATGGGGCTTGTTCGCGGAGAGCGGCGTAGATGTTGTCGTAATAGGCTTGGTAGTTGCCGCGTTCGGTTTCGATGGGGCTGCGGATTACAATGCCGTTGATTTCGGTGTGCAGTAGTCCCCAGTCTTTTTCAGGCTCAGCGTTCCAATCGCCTTGTGGTTTTATGCCTTTGAGCAATAGGGCTTCCTGGTTATCCATTGTGGCTTTGATGTAGCTCCCTTTAGTGCCTTGCAACATAATATAAGGGGCAGGTTCGCGGGCGCATTTGGTGGAAGATAACACCACTTTTTTGTCCGCATAATAGAAAATAATTTCAAAGTTATCTTCTGATTTTGCGCCTGCACGTTGTGCTTTCATATCCGCATAAAGTGCGGTGGGAATGCCGAATAAATCCACGCAATGGTCGATCAAATGCACGCCTAAATCATAAACTAGCCCAGAGCCAAATTCGCCCGTTTCTTTCCACGCTTTGCTATTAGGTTTTTGGCTGAACCGTTCGTAACGCATTTCATAATGCACAATGTCGCCCAACATTCGATGTTCAAGCAGTTTTTTCACCGTTAAAGCACCATTATCCCAACGGCGATTTTGGTAAACTGAAAGCATCACATTATGTTGTTTGGCGAGTTCGTCTAGCTCTTGTGCTTGCGCAGGGTAAACCGCAAGGGGCTTTTCTACGATGACATTTTTGCCTGCCAAAATAGCTTGTTTTGCCATTTCGTAATGGGTGAGATTAGGCGTGGTGATAATCACCAAGTCAATTTCTGGGCTGAGCAGTTGTTCAAACTGATGTACCACTTCAATATAAGGATAGGCCTGTTTCGCTTTTTCGCTGCTGCGTTCAAACACTTTACGCACTTGAAAACGCGGATCGAGATCTAAAAAAGGCATATGAAAGGTTTTGGCGGACATTCCAAAACCTGCAATGGCGACATTAATGATTTTTTCCATTTGATTTTCCTATTGAATTTCTTTTAATTTCTGCAAAATTTGCTGTTCAGGTAAGGCCTGAATTTTGCGAATACGTTGGATAAGCAGCACGGCGGCGACCGTTAAACTCACCACAAATCCCACCCAGAATCCTGCCGCGCCAATGCTTGGCATTAGCCAATCGGTACGCGATAAAATATAGCCCAATGGCATTCCAATGCCCCAATAACAGAACATTGTGATGTATAAAATAGATTTGGTGTCTTTATAGCCACGCAATGCCCCTGCGGTGATCACCTGAATGGTATCGGAAAATTGGTATAAGGCAGAAATTAACAGCAAATGGCTGGCGATTAGGATCACTTGTTTATCGGTAACATAAATTTTCGGGATCTGTTGATTGAATAACACAATGATAGACGCGGTAATACAAGCTAAGGCTAATCCCACCGCAAGGGCAGAGTGAAACACCACTTTGGCTTGCTTTAATTGCCCTTCACCTAAACGTTGCCCCACTAAAATGGTGGTTGCCATTCCTAAGGAAATGGGGAAGGTGAAAATAAATGAACTTGTTGTTAAAGCCACTTGATGGCTTGCTACCACATCTGTACCCAGTGGGGAGAGCAAAAGGGAAGAAAGGGCAAATAATGCCACTTCACAAAATAACGCAATACCAATAGGGAAGCCTAAGCCTAGCACTTTTTTTAAGGTGGAAAAGTCAGGTTTTTCAATGATTTTATCAAAAAGATGAATATCACGCTGACTGCGAGCTTGACGTGAATAGCTAATCATCATTAAGCACATTGCCCAGTTTACGATTGCCGTTGCAATGCCACAGCCCACCGCACCAAAGGCTGGCACACCAAGTTTGCCGTAAATAAAAATATAATTAAGCGGAATATTAAGAAATAATCCCGCAAAGGTGATCAGCATTGTTGGCGCCGTTTTGGCGATACCGTCATTTAAACAGCGAAAATTGATCATTAGCAAATAACCGGGTAAGCCCCACAGCATTGCGTGCAGATAATCAATAGTAATTTGTGCCAATCTTGGCTCCATTTTCATATGGCTGATGACATAATCGCTATAATAAATAAACAAACCAAGAGGAATACAGCTTAGCACTACCACCCACATACCTTGTCGCACATAATGAGCGATCCGCTGGCGTTGGCCTGAACCATTGAGATAAGAAATAATCGGCGGCAAGGCAAGCAGTAAACCGTGTCCTAATAAAATTAGCGGTAACCAAATGGACGCACCCACCGAAATCGCCGCCATATCCGCCGCGCTGACGCGACCAGCCATAATGGTATCCACAAAACCCATTGAATTTTGTGCCATTTGCGCCAGTAAAATGGGGAAGGCGATCGCCACCAATTTGCCCATTTCTTGGCGATGATGTTGAATGAAACTAAATAACATAAAAATATCCGAATTTGTTATATACTATTGCAAGTTTTACCGAATTTACGGTGATGATTTTTAAGATAAGAGAGCTAATTATGTTTACAGGAATCGTGCAGGGCGTAGCCCAAATTCATTCTATTGATGAAAAATCTCATTTTAGAACACAGGTAGTGAAAATGCCACAGGAATTAACCGAAAATCTGGAAATTGGTGCGTCTGTGGCAAATAACGGTGTCTGCTTAACCGTAACCAAAATTGAAGGGGATCTCGTCAGCTTTGATTTAATGACGGAAACCCTACGTATTACCAATTTAGGCGAATTGTGCCAAGGGGATTGGGTGAACATTGAGCGTGCGATGAAAATGGGCGATGAAATCGGCGGACATATTTTGTCTGGCCACGTTTACACCACCGCCAAGGTTTCGCAGCGTATTGTGTCAGAAAATAACCTGCAAATTTGGTTCGAGTTGCCAGATCCGGCCTTGATGAAATATATTCTCACTAAAGGATTTATCGCCATTGACGGCATCAGCCTGACTATTGGCGAAGTGAAAGGTAACGAGTTTTGCGTAAACCTTATTCCAGAAACCATTCATCGCACCTTGATCGGCAAGCGTGAAGTGGGGGATTTAGTGAATATTGAAATCGATCCACAAACCCAAGCCATTGTGGATACGGTAGAACGCTATTTAGCCAGCCGTGGTGAATAATGGCATAAAATGAAAAACTAAAGTGCGGTCGAAAATTACGAAATTTTTCACCGCACTTTTTTAATCGCATTCTGTGTTACGATGTGGCAATATTCAGTAAACGGCACGCAACAGCGATATGGGGGCAATATGCAAAATGATTTTTGGAGTTCCGCGCTTTTTTCCATAAGCGTAACTTTACCGACCTTATTGTTGTTAATACTCGGCATCGGGCTGCGAAAACGCAAAATCATTGACGATAAATTCAGCCAGCAAGCCACCAGCGTGGTGTTCAAAATCACCTTGCCCGCCTTACTCTTTCTTAACGTGTTTAAAAATCCCATTGCTGAACTGAATGAACAACTGGTGATGATTTGGGCGTGCGTGCTAGGAACCTTATTATTGTTCCTTTGTGCAGAAATTTTCGCCGCAAAATTTGTGCAAGAAAAGCAAGAACGTGGCACTTTCGTGCAAGGGGTTTATCGCGGAAATTGTAGTATTTTAGGGCTAGCATTTTGCCTAAATGCCTATGGCGATGCCGCATTAGTGCCAGCCACCATTTATGCCGCCACCACGGCGATTATTTACAACGTGTTAGGGGTGATCACCTTAAGCCGCTCCCTTTCTGACGGCAAAGTGAATATTCCACGAATGATCTTAAATGTGGTAAAAAATCCCTTAATTATCAGCATAGTATTAGGCTTTTTAGCCAGTTATTTAAAATTGGCCATTCCTAAATTTATGCTCACCACAATCCAATATCTCGCCACAATGACCTTACCGCTTGCGTTGATCTGTGCTGGTGTCAGCATTGAATTAAAAGCCTTGTATAAAATTTCAGGCATTTCTTTATGGGCAAGCATAGGACGAGTGATTGTTGCACCGATTTTTATGGTGTTGCTGGGCAAATTATTTGGCTTTAGCGGCGTGAATTTAGGCGTGATTTTCTTAATGAATGCCACCCCAATGGCGGCTGCGGCTTATGCAATGGTGCGTGGAATGGGCGGCAACGCCAACACGGCAGCGAACATTATTGGCATTACCACTTTCGCATCAATGTTTATCTCTGCTTTGGGCTTAACCATTTTGCACCAAATGGGTTGGGTGTAAGCATAACGTTTAATAAAAAACAAAAGGGCGAAAATCTTCGCCCTAAAATTTGTTAAAAAATCACCGCACTTTATGGGTTAAGCGAGATCTTCACCGCACAGCATTCGCCTTGTTGGAGTGGTTGTGCAATTCTTGCAGTTTCCAAACAAACCATTGTTTTATAACCTGTTTCGCTAATTCCACCAGTGGCTTTATGCCAAGGATTCCACAGCACCACATTGCTTGCATTATGATGTGCCACATTAATTGTACGCCCGTCCCCTTTATCGACAATTTGATGCGAAACAGGAGATTGCACGGTATAAATGCAATCAATATGCTGATCAATTAAACGTGGGGAAGGCACATTTTCTTGCTGCTGCGTTAATGCGTTGAAACATTCCGTAGGCAAGTTTTGCACTTTCACATTGGCCACATCGCTTAAATTAAAATAACTGTGCAAAGCAAGTTGGGCAGGTTCTTGTCCGTAATGCTGAAAAATAATTTCGCAATCTTGGCTAAAGATCATTGTGGTTTTGGCTTCAATTAAATGATCTGATGAAAATAAGCAAAATTCCAACCGCACTTTGTTTTCTTCAATTTCATAATCACTGAGCTGCCATAAACTGATGCGCGCATAACCGTGCGCGGGGGATTTTGCGCCACCAAACCAAGGATAGCAAATTGGCACGCCACCACGAATGGCATTGCCTAAGGTAAAAGGTTCAATTTCACTCAGCCAAAGCACGTCTTTCTGCGCGCCTTTCGGCTGCCAGCTAAATAAATGTGCGCCTTGAAGCGAGATTAAAGCTTTGCCCACTGGGTGATCTAACGCGATCACAGGGATTTCATTATATTGCTGCAAACTTAATGCTGGGGTGAGTTGTTTGATGGTTTTCATTGTATCTCCTAAAAGTGCGGTGGTTTTTTCTAAAATAATAGGCGAACTTTGTCCGCCTATTCTGTAATTAACAATTCAACCCTGTGCTTTCTGCCACTTGCTCAACCACTTGGCGTAAGGCTTTGGCGCATTGGTGAAGTTGTTCTAGCTCATTGGCAGGCAGTTTGTATTTCAAAATGCGTTCTACGCCTTTGCTGCTGATGACCATTGGCACGTTCACCACCACATCGTTTAAGCCGTATTCGCCGTTGAGCATTGTGCCAACGGGCAAGACAGAATATTCATTAATGCTAATGGCGCGAATAATGCGGAACACGCTCGCTGCAATGGCGTGGTTGGTGTTGAGTTTTAAGCTGAACACTTCCAAACCAATGGCTTTGGTGGCTTTGAGTAGCTCTTGTGGATCGAGCATCGGCACATCGTTTTGCTGGCAAAAATCATCGATTTTTTGCCCAGCGATATTGACGATACTCCAAGGAATAAAACTATTGGCGCCGTGTTCGCCCATCACATAACCGAATACGTTTTTCGGATCGATTTTTACTTTATCGGCAATAATTTTCATCATTCGCGCCGTGTCCACCACACAACCTGCGCTAATCACACGGTGAGCGGGGAAGTTCGTATTACGAATAATGAAGTGGGTGAGAATATCACAAGGATTGGTGACCACAATGATAATCGCATTTGGCGTGTAGCGTTCTAATTGACGGGCAATATCCACGGTGATTTTCGCATTGATATGACCGATTTCTAAGCGATCTTGCCCCACTTTAATTTGTGCGCCAGCGGTGATCACCACCACATCGCTATCACGGGTATCTTCATATTCACCGGAAATAATTTTGGTGTTTTTAGCGAAGGTTAATGCGCTGGTATGGCTGAAATCTAACTGTTCGCCACGAGTACGCTCTTTGTTGAGATCCACCAAGACTACTTCTTGGCATTCACCCATAGTCAGAAGATAATTACAAATGCCTACGCCCACCGCGCCTGCACCGATAATGGATACTTTCATTGTGTTTTCCTGTATTTGTTATAAGTTAAGTTGTTTTCAAAAGGGCGTTAATCTTACTTTATCTGTTTGCCTTGCTCAACGCCTGAATAGAAAGTGCGGTGTTATTTTTGCGAATTTTTTGCTATTTCGCTTAAAAAATTAACAAATGTTCGCACCGTTGGCGCCAGCCCGCGATTTTTATAATAAATGGCATATAAAGGCACGCTTTCCACTTGCCAATCGGGTAATAATTTTTGCCAATGAGGTTGAATTAAGCCTGAAAGCTCAGGCAGCAGGGCAATGCCGTAGCTATCTTCAACAAGCTGCGCTAACACGGAAGCATCATTGGCTTGTAAGGCTTTTTTCCCTTGAATTAATTCTCGTTGATTGCCCTGCTTGAAAAGCCAATTTTTGCCATCACTTTTATGCAGCAAGCGGTGGTTTTTCAGTTCTTGTGGGGTGTGTGGCGTGCCATTTTCCTTTAAATAATGAGGTGAAGCGTAAACCCCAGAATCAATATCTAATAAATGTTTGGCAACCACATCATCAAGATCAAGCTCACCAATACGCAAGGCAATATCTACGCCTTCTTGCAATAAATTTGCACGGCGGTTTTCCATTGTAATATTCAGTTCAACATCAGGGTGTTGTTGCAGATAGTACGATAAATGTGGTGTGAGCCAATAACGCAAAATTTCACTAGAAATGGAAAGACGTAGCAACCCACGAGGCGTGGCTAAGCAATCTGCCACAGAATTCACCGCACTTTCTGCCGCTTCCACCGCAATTAAAGCGTGTTGATAAAAATGTTCACCCAGATCATTTAAACGTACCCCATTACGATTGCGATCGAGCAGTTTGCTGCCCAGTTGGTTTTCTAATTCTGTCAAACGGCGGCTTAAGCGAGATTTTGGCACGTTCAGCTGTTCCGCCGCGTGGGTTAGGCTACCTGATTGGATCACGGTAACAAAAAAGCGCATATCATTAAGATCGATTTGTTGCATAAATAGAACCTTTTGTTTCAAATTTGACTATTGTTCACTGTATAGAACAAGTATAAACTACGCCACAAGAAATAAGCAAACAGTTTATATAGAGAAGGAGAAAGAAAATGCGTATTTTGGAATTAGATAGAATTAACGAATTAGCTCGCAAAGCAAAAGTTACCGCACTTTCTGAAGCGGAATTAAATGAGCGTAGTGCGTTACGTCAGCGTTATTTAGCAGCAATCCGTGGACAATTAACCAATATTTTATCCACCGTAAGTGTGGTTGATCCAGATGGCAATGATGTTACCCCAACTAAATTGCGTGAAGCACAACGTAGTGGAATGCAAGTTGCCACTTATTAATGAAGTAACCGCCCTGAATATTCAGGGCATCACAAAAAACAGAATTGATTAAATTTAGGAGAAAAAATTATGCGTACAGTAAATCGAGTATATCAAGCACCACAACAACATTGGGTGGGCGATGGCTTTTATGTATCACCTTTATTTTCACATAGCCAACAGGATAAAGTAACTAGCCCGTTTTTAATGCTAGATTACGCAATGCCAATGGAGTTTAAACCTCATAACGGCGCACCAAGAGGTGTAGGGGCACATCCACACGCAGGATTTGAAACCGTCACAATCGCATTACAAGGTGAAGTAGAACACCGTGATAGCGATGGTAACGGCGGCGTAATTGGCTCGGGCGATGTGCAATGGATGACCGCAGGAAATGGGATCGTTCACCAAGAGTTCCATAGCGAAAACTTCAGCCGCACAGGCGGAATGTTTGAAATGCTACAACTTTGGGTAAACTTGCCAGCGAAAGACAAAAACGCCCCAGCGGGTTATCAAAGCATTAAAGCGGCAGATATTCCAACTTATCACTTTGCGGATAATGCAGGAACAGCACGCATTATTGCTGGTGAGCTTGACAGCCTAAAAGGCCCCGCTCGCACCTTTACTGAGTTAAATATGTGGGAAATGGATATTAACGCAAACCACAGTGTCACCATTAACGTGCCAGAAACCCATCATTTAATGTTGGTGGCATTACGCGGATCTGCTGTGATCAACGACAGCGACCGTGCAAATCCAACAGAATTGGTGATTTTCAACCACGAAAGCGGCGAAGTAAAAATCACCGCAGGTGATGAAAACGTGAAAATGGTGCTACTCAGCGGCGTGCCAATTGATGAGCCAATTGCGGCCTACGGCCCGTTCGTAATGAACACCCGCGAAGAATTAATTGAAAAATTCAATGCGTTTAACAAAGGTGAGTTTGGTGATATTCATTAATCATCAATAACCAACCAAATAACCAACCAAGTGCGGTGGTTTTTAGGAAAATTTTCTCTAAAACCACCGCACTTTTTTATTTTGATTAAGAATGAATTTGATTGTGAAGTTAACAAAATTTCTTTATGATGTGTTACAAAGTAACACGAATAAAGGAAATAGAAAGGGAATATGATGCAAGGCAGATTAAGACAACAAGGTGGGGCGATTATTTTAACCGTGCCAAATTCTATTGCCCTTCAAATGGGTTGGCAAGCAGGCAATGTGTTGAATATTGAAACGAAAAATGAAACGGTCGTGCTAAGTTCGGCTAAGCGTCAGCCTAAGGGGCGAAAAAATCTTGCTCAGCTATTAGAAGGCATTGATAGCCAAGAAATTGCAGCGTTAAACGCTGATGTTGCTGAAGTGATGGAAAGCCCTGCAAAAGGTAAAGAAGTATGGTAATGCGCGTGCCAAAAAAAGGGGAGATTTGGTATGTAGATCCTGATCCAACATCAGGGCGAGAACTACGTAATCCCCATTATTTTATTGTGATTTCTGAACAGGTATTGAATCAGGCATTGGGCGTAGCAATTTGTTGTCCTATTTCTAGTGGTGGAAACGCGGCACGTTCGCAAAGCATTACCGTTGCATTAGACGGGGCTAGCACGAAATCAGGAAAGGTAACTGGCGTTATTCTTTGTCATCAAATACGATCGCTTGATTTGAGCGCTCGCAATGCAAAATTTGCTACTATGGCAGAATCTTATTTGGTAGATGAAGTGGTGATGAAATTAGTGGATCTCATTGATCCACAGTAAAATGGTTGATATAAAAAGTGCGGTGGTTTTTAGGAAAGTTTTCCCTAAAACTACCGCACTTTTTTATTTCAATGTCAAAATTTTCACTTCATCATTTACGCGAATAATCCCCGTATTCAACGGAATTAAATTAATGCCGAAAAGTGGTGCGCCTTGTTCGTTGCGGTTGAGTTTTTTCAGCGTGCGGAAAGGTTCCATTTTCGGATCGGCTTGGTTGGTGGTAGGGTTGCGAGTGGTGAGAACGCAGCGTTCGCAAGGTTTGCTGTGTAAGAATTTGACTTCACCGATTTGAATTTCACCCCATTGCTGTTCTTCAAAAGGGGCGATGCCGTCAATAATTAAATTTGGACGGAATTGCAGCGGTGAAATTGAACTTGGGCAAGCTTGCTGTACCGCGTTAAAAGACGCATCAGTGGTGAGTAAAAGTGGGTAGCCATCTGCAAAAGAAAGCGGTTGGTCGGGGTAGCGTTTAATTTTGCGTTGCGTGTGTTCGCCTGTCCAGCGCAATTGCACGGCACGGCCCATTTTTTCGCTAAACCATTGATTTATTTGTTGCGGCGCAAGCAACGAGTTAAATTCATTCCCCCACACTTCGCAGGCTTGGCTTTGCTGAAAATCCGTATATTGAACTTGAATGGTTGAACCGTCTTTATGCTGAATATATAAACCAAGCGGTGTTGGCAATGCGTGGAAGTGGTAAAGTCCCGCATCTTTGCGTGCTGTGATAAAGGTGCCGTCTAATTCTGTCAGCATAAAGGTGCGATCAAAATTCAGCCCTTGCGGTTGAACCACGGCTTGCGCCACTTCATAACTTTGCGTAGATTTGATGGGGTATAAGTAAATATGCTGTAATTTCATTGCTTAATCCTGATAAAGTTGGTTGTAAAGGGCATTTTCAAAACGTACTAATGGTGCACGTTTGGTTTTGTTTTCCAGATCGCCCGTGGAATAGCCGTTGATAAATTGTACGAAGGCAATATGTTCTCCTTTCGCATTTTTCATAAAACCTGCGAGATTATAAACCCCTTTTAACGCACCTGTTTTCGCGGAAATATTTTGCGCTAAAGGGGGATTGATCATCGAACCCCGTCCGCTTAATGTGCCATCTACTCCCGCAATGGGAAAGCTGTCTAATAAATGCAGTTGCGTTTCGTGATTGGCAATATATTCAAGGGCTTGTAACATAATATTAGCAGAAATTAAGTTGTGGCGTGAAAGCCCAGAGCCATCGGCGATAACGCTATTATCAAATTTTATCCCTGCTTGAGATTGCAAAATTTGGCGCATTGCTTTCGCGGAAAGTTGAAAGGACGCAGGGCGTTTGTAATAGTGATAACCAATGGTGCGAAAGAGGGCATCGGCAATTTGGTTATCAGATTTTTTCATCATTTTTTTGATCAAATCTGGTAGGGGCTTAGACAAATGTTGCGCTAAAAACTGCTCTTTTTGTGCGGTGCGAGGCTGTTGGATTTTGCCATTAAATGCAATGCCAAGACGGTTTAATTGACGTTGAATAATGGCTGCTGCATAAGCATTGGGATCTTGCACAGCAAAACTGAGCGCAAAAGGTTTACTTTGACGAGCAAGACAGCCTTTAATTTGATAGCGATTGTTGTCGTGCAACACGGCATCAAGTTGGCAATAAGGCGCTTCTTCTTTGCTTGCCACACGCACTTGACCGAACACTTGCACAGGATATTGCGCTGGCACATTGAATTTCACCAATTCACCCGTAGGCAAATTGGCATCAAGATCCACATAAAAACAGTTGTGATTGATATTCACCGCCGCAGGGGGTGAATTAAAGCACATTGACAAATCATTCCAAATCCAGCCTAAGCCACGATCGTGTCCTGTAAACACGGAAGTATCTAAAATAAGATCACCCGTAATGCGCTGAATACCTTGTTGTTTTAATTGGGCAAGTAGCTGATATAGTTGATCACTGGTTAAATCTGGGTCGCCAGTAAATTTGATAATTAAGTTACCGCGTAACTCGCCATTTTTAATATCACCTTGGCCTAGCAGACTTGTTTCAAAATGAAATTCATCGCCAAGAGTCAGTTTGGCAGCGAGCGCAGTAAATACTTTTTGCGTACTTGCAGGAAGCATAAAGGTTTGTGGATTAAGTGCGGTGAGAATTTCTTGCGTTTTTAAATTTTTCGCCACAAAAGAAAGACTCGTTCCCGCAGGAAGCTGCGTGCTGAGTTGTGCCACGTCCACTTCAGCAGCACTATATGGCGTGTGCAAAGCAAAGGA
Source organism: Avibacterium avium (assembly GCF_900454535.1). Lineage (GTDB taxonomy): Bacteria > Pseudomonadota > Gammaproteobacteria > Enterobacterales > Pasteurellaceae > Avibacterium > Avibacterium avium. The sequence goes on along the minus strand of NZ_UGSP01000001.1, from coordinate 1,578,689 downwards.
AATGCCTAATGCAAAAGGCAGTAGTTTTGATGATAATTTGTACATAAATAATCGCTATGGTTGCTATTTTTTTTTAGAAACACAATAATAGTGCCGGATACTGCGAGAGTAAAATTATTTCTCGCATAAAATGGTGTAATAACGCGGTTTACATCAAAATGATTTTTGAGCTACGGCAAAGCTGAACAAAGAAAATGGGGCGCTTTGTCGTGGTTTTGTTTCTAAATATAAAGAGAAAATTATGCAAAATAAAATCATCAACATTGGCAATATTGAAGTGGCTAATGATAAACCATTTGTTCTATTTGGTGGAATGAATGTGTTAGAAAGCCGTGATATGGCAATGGCAGTGTGTGAAAAATATGTTGAAGTAACGCAGAAACTCAATGTGCCTTATGTGTTCAAAGCGTCTTTTGATAAAGCGAACCGCTCGTCAATTCATTCTTACCGTGGGCCGGGAATGGAAGAGGGGTTGAAAATTTTCCAAGAATTAAAAGACACCTTTGGCGTTAAAGTGATTACCGATGTACACGAAATTTATCAATGCAAACCTGTGGCTGAAGTGGTTGATGTAATTCAGTTGCCAGCATTTTTGGCGCGTCAAACCGATCTTGTTGAAGCAATGGCGCGCACAGGGGCGGTGATCAACGTGAAAAAACCACAATTCTTAAGCCCAGGGCAAATGGGGAATATCGTAGAAAAAATTGAAGAATGTGGTAACGATAAAGTGATCCTTTGTGATCGTGGGACTAACTTTGGCTATGATAACCTTATTGTAGATATGCTTGGCTTTAGCGTAATGAAAAAGGTTTCCAAAGGTTGCCCTGTGATTTTTGACGTAACCCATTCTTTGCAATGTCGTGATCCTTTTGGTGCAGCATCAAGCGGTCGCCGCGCACAGGTAACAGAATTAGCACGCTCCGGGCTAGCTGTAGGGCTAGCAGGATTATTCCTAGAAGCACACCCTGATCCGAAAAATGCCAAATGCGATGGGCCTTCCGCGTTGCCATTAGCTAAATTAGAAGCCTTTGTAAGCCAAATGAAAGCAGTAGATGATTTGGTTAAGTCTTTTGAGGAATTAGATACCGCGAATTAATGCGATAAAATCTAAATTCTCTTACCAAAGTGCGGTAAGTTTTTACCGCATTTTTCTATTTATAAGATTAAAGGAGCATTTTATGAAAATTGTTTTTCTTGATAGCACAGCCATTCCAAAACACATTCCTATTCCACGCCCTAACTTTGAACATCAATGGGTGGAATATGAGCATACTTCGCCGGAACAAACCATTGAGCGCGCGAAAGATGCGGATATTGTGATTACTAGCAAAGTCGTGTTTGATCGTGAAACAATGAAACAGCTCCCGAACTTAAAGTTAATTGCGATCACCGCCACAGGCACAAATAATGTAGATTTAGAGGCGGCAAAAGAGTTAGGCATCGCAGTGAAAAATGTTACAGGCTATTCTTCTGTTACCGTGCCTGAGCACGTTTTAGGGTTAATTTTTGCTTTAAAACATAGTTTAATGAATTGGTATAAAGATCAGCTCAGCGCCAAATGGGCAGATAGCAAACAGTTCTGCTATTTTGATTACCCGATCACCGATGTGAAAGGTTCAACCTTAGGTGTTGTGGGTAAAGGCAATCTTGGTAAAGAAATTGGCCGTTTAGCCGAAGCGCTAGGAATGAAGGTGATTTATGCGGAACGCAAAGGGGCGACAACAGTGCGTGAGGGTTATTTACCTTTTGAGCAAGTGTTGCAAGAAGCGGACATTGTTACCCTACATTGTCCTTTAACGCCTGAAACTACCAATTTGATCAACGCCGAAACATTAAAATTAATGAAGCCAACGGCATATTTAATCAACACAGGGCGCGGGCCTTTAGTCGATGAAAAAGCCTTAGCAGAAGCGTTAGAAAATGGCACAATCGCAGCCGCGGCTTTAGATGTGTTAGTGAAAGAGCCGCCTGAGAAAGATAATCCACTTATTCAAGCGGCAACGCGTTTACCAAATTTAATTATCACCCCACACGTTGCTTGGGCATCTGATGGTGCGGTGGAAATTTTAGTGAAAAAAGTAACACAAAATATGGAAGAATTTGTCGCAACGGGCAAATAAATTTATTATCGAACGAAATTTCCCCTGTTATGCAGGGGAAATTTGTTATTTCAACCCTTAAATAATAATGATGAATTTACCGATTTCTTTATTTATTGCCCTGCGTTATTGGCGAGCGAAAAGTGCGGATCGTTTTGGGCGATTAGTTACCAACCTTGCGATGATGGGGATTGTGCTGGGTATTATGGCGTTAATCATCGTGCTTTCGGTAATGAATGGTTTGGAAAATCAACAAAAAAAACAAGTGCTTTCCACCATTCCCCACGCCATAATTATGCCAAAGTCAGGCCATTTATCCCGTGAAGCACCAACACCGACAATGCCAGCTTTTGTGCAGCGCGCCATTCCGATTAACACCACTAATGTGATTTTACAAGCACCACAAGGCGTGAGTGCAGGGCAAGTGATAGGTATTCAACATTTTTCTGACGATCCTTTATTAAGCCATTTTCAAACACAATCTTTTGAACAATTATTACCCGCAGGCGAATTTAAATTGGTAATGGGATCGCAATTAGCGCAAAAATTACATTTACAAATTGGCGATAAAATCCGTTTAATGATCACGGAAAATAGCCAATACACGCCCTTTGGTCGTGTGCCTGTGCAACGCTTATTTACCATTAGCGATATTTATTTTTCTTCAGGGCAAAATGACAGCAATGCCGTATTTGCCAATCTTTCCGATATTGGTAGATTGATGCGTATTGGCCCACAGCAAATGCAAGGTTATCGCTTATTTTTACGCGATCCTTTTGATATTACCGAACTTCCTAACTATTTCAGTGCCGATGAATGGCAGATAACCGATTGGCGTAGCCAAAAAGGGGAGTTTTTCCAAGCGGTAAAAATGGAAAAAAATATGATGGGCTTGTTGATTAGCCTGATTATTGTAGTCGCCATTTCAAATATTATCACGTCGCTCAGCTTAATGGTGGTGGATAAGCAAGGGGAAATTGCCATTTTGCAAACCCAAGGGCTGAATAAATCGCAAGTACGCAGCCTGTTTATTTGGCAGGGGCTATTAGTAGGCATTAGTGGAACTTTGATCGGCACACTGCTTGGCGTGCTAACCACGTTAAATTTAGATTCCATTATGGCGTGGTTTAGTGCAGAAAATATTCGTTTGCCGACAGAATTAAATCTTTCGCAGATTGTGATTATTGTTGCGATATCCTTATTATTTTCTTTATGCTCAACGATTTATCCTGCGTACCGCGCGGCACAAATTGAGCCAGCAGAAGCCTTGCGCTATGAATAATGCGTAACAAAGTGCGGTGCTTTTTTACGAAATTTTTTACTACAAAACGAAACAGAAAAACAACGAGAAAAGAATGACAGAGAAGCAAATTTTACTCAGCTGCCAAAATTTAACCAAAGTTTACCAAGAAGGGGAAAACCAAACGCAAGTGCTAAAAGACGTTACTTTCTCAATGGAAGAAGGAGAATTGGTGGCGATTGTGGGCAGTTCAGGTTCGGGCAAAAGTACCTTATTGCATACCCTAGGCGGCTTAGATCAGCCAACCAGCGGTGAAGTGTTCATTAAAGGGCAATCTTTGCAAAAGGCAAGCGCTGATGAATTGGCGAAATTGCGCAATCAATATATGGGGTTTGTCTATCAATTTCATCATTTAATGGCAGATTTTAGCGCACTAGAAAACGTGATGATGCCGATGTTGATTGGTAAGCAAAATCGTAGCGAGGCGCAAGACCGTGCCGAAAAAATGTTGCAGGCGGTGGGCTTATCGCATCGCATTAATCATCGCCCTTCTGCGTTGTCTGGCGGTGAGCGTCAGCGTGTCGCCATTGCCCGTGCTTTAGTGAATAATCCTGCTTTAGTGCTAGCTGATGAACCCACAGGGAATTTAGATCGCAAAACCACAGAAAGCATTTTTGAGCTTATTTTGAAATTAAACCAAGAGCAAAAAATTGCCTTTTTATTGGTTACGCACGATTTGCAGTTGGCGGAGAAACTTTCTCGCCGAATGGTGATGCAAGATGGTGTCTTGCGTGGAGAAAGCTAGATGAACGCACCCTTTTTTATTAGCTGGCGTTATCAGCGTGGTAAGCAGAAAAATCGTTTGGTTTCACTGATTTCAATGTTTTCGACCCTTGGCATCGCCCTTGGTGTGATGGTGTTGATCGTGGGGCTAAGTGCGATGAACGGCTTTGAACGTGAGCTAAATAAACGCATTTTAGCGGTTGTGCCACACGTTGAAATTTCTGCTTATTCTGAACAAGGCGAGAGTACGCCAATAAAAAATTGGCAAAATTTAACCGCACTTTTAAAACAAGATCCTAGCGTGGTGGCGAGTTCCCCTTTTGTCAGCTTTACCGCGTTGGTAGAAAATGGCACGAAGTTAAAAGTGGTGCAAGTGAAAGGCATTGAAGCAGACAAGCAAGATCGAGTGAGTGCCTTAGGACAATTTGTATTAGGCGATGGCTGGCAAAATTTCTCTCGTGAAGGCGGGTTAGTCCTAGGCTCTGGCATTGCGCGTGAATTAGCGGTGCAAGAAGGGGATTGGGTAACGCTGTTGATTTCCCAATCAGACGGCACCAATAATTTTACCCAGCCAATGCGTGAGCGTATGCAAATTACAGGGATTCTGCGCCTTGACGGCCAGCTCGATCACAGTTATGCCTTAATTCCCCTTGCAACTGCGCAGCAGTTTTTGGATTATTCAGCCGATGAAGCGAGCGGCGTGGAGCTAAAAGTGCAACAGCCTTTCGCTGTGCAACAGCTGGATTATCCAACCTTGCAACAATATCCACAATTTTTGTCCGCGCAAAATTGGATTAGTAAATTTGGCTATATGTACCGCGACATTCAGCTTATTCGCACCGTGATGTATTTAGCAATGGTGCTAGTGATTGGCGTGGCGTGCTTTAATATTATTTCAACTTTGATTATGGCGGTGAAAGACAAGCAAGGCGATATAGCCATTATGCGTACCCTTGGCGCAAATGATGGCTTTATTAAGCGAATTTTTATTTGGTATGGCTTACAAGCTGGAATGAAAGGCTGTGTCATCGGGCTGCTGTTAGGCTGCGTAACGGCATTAAATCTCACCCAATTAATTAAAGGCATTGAATTTTTAATTGGCAGAAAACTGCTTTCAGATGGTGTGTATTTCGTGGATTTTTTGCCAAGTGAACTTCATTGGCAAGATATTGCGGTGGTTTTTGTGGTGGCCTTAGTACTAAGTTTGATCGCCAGTTTATACCCAGCAAGTCGCGCCGCGAAATTACAACCTGCGCAAGTTTTAAGCAGTCATTAAAAATTTATCAATAATATTTTTAAACTAGTTTACTAGTACAAAAATGCGTGTTACATTGACACACAATGAAGTATTCGCAATGCGGATAAGCAAGTAACTATAAAATACAAACTAAGATGTAAGAGAGTGATGTATGACAAAAAGCAAAAATGACATTTATATTGCTAACGATGACACCCGAATTGGCAAAGTAGAGCAGGTGCTACCACCCATTGCGTTAATTGAAAAATATCCAGCAAGCGAAGTGGCGATCAACACCGTAAAAAAAGCTCGCCAACAAGCGCACAATATCATTCATCGCAAAGATGATCGTTTACTTGTCGTGATTGGGCCTTGCTCCATTCACGATCCAAAATCGGCTTTGGAATATGCACAACGCATCAAAGCAATGCGTGAGAAATATCAAGACAGCCTAGAAATTATTATGCGTGTTTATTTTGAAAAACCGCGTACAACGGTAGGTTGGAAAGGGTTAATCAATGATCCTTACCTAAACAATAGCTATGCGCTCAATGATGGTTTACGCATCGCACGCAAATTATTGTTAGATATTAATAATTTAGAAGTGCCAACCGCAGGCGAATTTTTGGATATGATCACACCACAATATGTGGCAGATTTTATGAGCTGGGGAGCAATTGGGGCAAGAACCACAGAATCGCAAGTTCACCGCGAATTAGCTTCAGGTTTATCTTGTGCCGTAGGCTTTAAAAATGCTACCAATGGTGGTGTGCGCATTGCCTTAGATGCCATTGGCGCAGCAGAAGCACCGCATTATTTCCTTTCTGTAACTAAATTTGGCCATTCTGCGATCGTTTCCACTAAAGGAAATGCAGATTGCCACATTATTTTGCGCGGCGGCGACAACGGGCCAAATTACAGCGAAAAAGATGTTAATGAAGTTTGCGAAAGCATCGAAAAGAGCGGTCGAATTCCGCACGTTATGGTGGATTTCAGCCACGCAAACAGCAATAAGCAATTCAAAAAACAATTAGAAGTTTGTGCAGATGTTTGTCAGCAAATTGCACAAGGCTCAAACCAAATCTTCGGCGTAATGATCGAAAGTCATTTAGTGGAAGGCAGACAAGATCTAGTAGAAGGCAAGGAATTAGTTTACGGACAAAGTATCACTGATGCCTGCATCGGCTGGGAAGATTCTGAAGCCGTACTACAAGCTCTATCCGATGCCGTACTAGCACGCCGTAATGTAACGCAATAATTTTATTGGGTTTTAGGAAAGGATAATATCTGCCTTTAACAGTTAGAGTATATCTTACTGATTAAAAGGCAGATTTTTTATGTCTTACTCTCGATATAAATAAAAAAGCACTCATCATTTTTTTGTATTTAATAAACACGTTAAGATGAGCGCTTTCTAAATAAAATTAGAATGAAGATAGGCTAAACAACTAACCGTGATTCACAGCAAGTTTTGCAAGGTCTTTATCCACTAAGAATAATCCTTTGCCGTCATCGCCAAGAAGATTCAGTTTATCTAAAATGCCGCTGAATAATTTTTCTTCTTCGTGCTGTTCTGCTACATACCATTGTAAGAAATTGAAGGCAGAGAAGTCTTTTTCTTCAAAGGTTTTGCCGACTAATTCATTGATTTTGCTGGTGATCAGCTTTTCGTGTTGGTAAGTGGTTTCAATCACTTGTTTTAATGAGCTAAATTCGTGCGGCGGCGCTTCAATTTCGCTAATGATTGGCAAGGCGCCTGTTTCAGTTAAATAGGTAAACAATTTACGCATATGTTGCATTTCTTCTGCAGCGTGGGCAGATAAAAATTGTGCCGCTCCTTCAAAACCTTGCTGTTCGCACCAAGCGCTCATTTGTAAATATAAGTTTGAGGAATAAAATTCCAAATTCATTTGATCGTTTAATAATTTAATTACGTTGTTTGATAACATTTTTCTCTCCTTTATTCTGATTATTCTAATGTGGCTAAATCGCGGTCAATGTAGTAAAGGGAACGTCCGTCCTCGCCCACTAAGTTGAATTTATCAATAATGCTGCTGAACAATTTTTCTTCTTCGTGTTGTTCTGCCACATACCATTGCAAGAAATTGAAGGTAGAGTAGTCTTTGTGTTCAAAGGTAACTTCTACCAATTCATTGATTTTTGCGGTAACGAATTTTTCGTGTTCAAGGGTGATTTCAAACACTTCTTTCAAGGATTTGTAATCATTTTTTGGCGCTTCAATTTTGCCTAATAATGGCATACCTGTGGTTTCATTCACATAGGTGAATAATTTTTGCATATGCATCATTTCTTCATCGGCGTGGCGAAGCAAAAAGGCTGCGGCACCTTCATAGCCGTTTGCTGAGCACCAAGCACTCATTTGTAGATACACATTGGAAGAATAAAATTCCAAATTAATTTGTTCGTTTAGTTTTTTAATAATCGCGTCTTGTAACATAGCCACTCCTTTCCTTAATGGTCAATAAAATATAGTGGGCATAGTTTAACCAGTTTTTTCTTTTTTGCAACTAAAAATATTTGTAAGTTATTAATTTTTAAAGAGAATTTTAATAATAATTATTCTGTTTGAGAGAATCGTTCTTATTGCCAAATGGTAAAAAATAAAGTGCGGTGGAAATTTGGTGAATTTTTTCAGCCTGTATCACAATATACAGGCTGAAAGTGAACTTTTAAGCAAGGGGAATGCTCGAGAAAAATACCAGTAAAATAGGCGGTACGATATTGGTTACAAAGCCAAAACTAATGGCCAGTGGCACAACTTCAATGCCACCAGAACGTTGAATAATCGGTAAGGTGCAATCTAATGCAGTGGCACCTGCCATTCCAACGGCGGTAGAGCGATAATTAAACATAAAAAAGGGAATAATGAACAAGCTGACAATTTCCCGCGAAAGATCATTAAAAAATGCAATGCTACCAAAAACAGGCCCCCAAGCATCATTAATTACCACGCTGGAAAGGGAATACCAACCAAAGCCCGAAGCAATGGCTAGGCCTTGTGTAACGGGTAAATCCAGTACATAAGCGGAAATAATCCCACCTAACAATGAAGTGAGAATAAAAACCAGGCCTGTATAAAGCCCACGCTTATTGAAGATGACTTCACGCAACGCAATGCCGTTATTACGCAGCTGAATGCCGACAAAAAAGATCAACAGTACTAAGGCATAAGTGCTTGTACTAAAAGGGAAAGCAAGCCATTCTTTGGTCAAAATTCCCACCACAAAACCGATCAACACCATTGAGCAAAGCTTGGCGCTGTCTAATAATAATCTCCCGCGCGAAGGTAAATCTTTGCCTAAATGTTTAAGTGGCTGTGGGCGTAGTTTGTCATACAGTATTAAGCCGAGAATATTGCAGCCTTGAATGATTAAAGCAAAAGTGAAAGCAGAAATACCAATTAACGGTAAGGTGTTGGCAAGATCGTCCAAATGCCCTAAAGATACGCCCATAATGAATAAAATCACATAGAGCAACAGCATTACAATTTGATTTATACGCTGCAAAAGTGCGGTGTTTTTTGTCTTAAAAAAATACCCCAAACACATTGGGCCAAGGACGATAAGTAACCCTTCAAACACAGTTTTTTCCTTAAAATGATGAAATTATTGTGCTATTTTACGCAAGTGAACTGAAAATACCAAGTAAACCAAGGATAGAAGGAGCGGTGATGTATTTGCGTCAATTAGATATTGTAGGATTTCGTGGCATAAACCGTCTCTCATTTACCTTGCAACCGAATATGGTGTTGATTGGTGAAAATGCGTGGGGGAAATCCAGTTTATTGGCGGCGTTGAGCTTAATTTTTAATGATGAGAAACGCCTTTATCAATTCCAAGCAACGGATTTTTATCAGGACGAAAATAATGCCTTTACGGCGAAAGAAATCACCCTTTTCTTTACCTTTAGTGTTCATCGTGAAGCTAAATCCTTAACGCATTTTCCTTATAACCAATTGGCTATTTTTGATGATGAACCCTACGCCAAAATTAATTTTCAGATTACAGGGGAAATGCAAGGGGCAGAGATTCTCACCACCTATCATTTTTTAGATGGCGAAGGGAATGTACTTAAGCTGGAAAATCCTGAACAAATGGCAATGGCGTTAATTGCGCAGCACCCTGTTTACCGTTTTCGTGATGCAAGGTTGAATTCATCAGCCAAGCACCAACATTTTTCAGCGTTACCCTTGTTAGATGATCCGAAAGTCAATCGTGAAATTCAATCCACACTGCACTTGCTGCAACATTATTTTCTCAATCGTGCGATGGCAGCAGAATTAATGCAAGATACCACCGCACTTTGGAACGATGTGAAATCCCTTTGCCTAAAATTGCGTGAAAAGCAGCATCATTCATTACGCCATATTTTATTGCAACAATTAACCCAATTATTTGTTTCTGCCGATGAATTACGCGATTTTCACAGCTTGCGGCCGATTATTTTATTTGAAGATCCCGATGCCCGCCTGCACCCAAGAATGGTGGCGATTATTTGGGAGTTGGTCAGTTATTTGCCGATCCAACGTATCACCACCACGAATTCCGTCGAATTGCTTTCACAAATCCCTTTGCAGTCCATTTGCCGTTTAGTGAGAAATGCAGAGCGTACCCAAGCCTTTCAGCTTGCACATCAATTAAATAAAGAAGAATTACGCCGTTTGAGTTTTCATATTCGGCATAATCGTAGCCTTGCATTATTTTCTCGAATGTGGCTGTTGGTGGAGGGCGAAACGGAAGTTTGGATTTTAACTGAATTGGCAGAATTGCTTGGTATTGATCTTGCGATGGAAGGCATCAGGATCGTGGAATTTGCCCAGTGTGGCTTGCGCCCTTTGATTCATTATGCCAAAGCGATGGGGATTGAGTGGTATGTGCTGACTGATGGCGATGAAGCAGGCAAAAAATATTCTGCAACGGCGAAAAGTCTGCTCAATGATAAGGAACCGCCAGCAATGCGGCTTACTTATTTGCCGAAAAAAGACATTGAGCATTTTTTCTATTATGCTGGTTTTGAACAAACCTTTATTCGATTGGCGCGCTGGCAAGATCATTCACAGAAATATTTAGCTCATCGCATCATTCAACGTGCTATACAACGCACATCAAAGCCCGATCTTGCGGTGGCGTTATCCAATGAGATAAAACAGCGTGGGGTTGCGTCCATTCCGCGTTTGTTTAAACAGCTTTTCACGCGCGTGTTAATTTTAGCTCGTTCATCTTAAGAAATCGTCTAAGCTCGAACAAACGAAGCGATAGAGAAAAAATAACAGAAAAAAGAAAAAATAAGCGGCAATCAATGCCGCTTTGTTTCGCTAATTTAGGCTAAACGGGGATTTTAATTTCCCGAATCTTCATTGTGAAGCCATCAATGAGCAATAATCGTCCACATAAATTCTCACCGATTTTCAACCGCACTTTGATCGCCTCAAGGGCTTGCATTGAGCCGACAATACCCACCATTGGCGCAAGCACGCCTGTTTCCACACAGCTTAATGGCGCATTGCCGAAAAGCTGGCTAAGTTGGCGGTAAGTGGGCGTGTTTTCTTCATAAGTGAACACGGAAATTTGTCCTTCCATACGGATTGCCGCACCAGAAACCAGTGGCGTTTTGTTTTGCTCACAACAACGATCTAGCTGATTGCGTGTTTCCACATTATCGGTACAATCTAGCACCACATCAACGCCTTGCAATAATGCGAGTAGGGCATCATCATCTAATTGTTGATTGATGGTTTCCAGCTCAACGTGCGGATTTAAACGCTGTAAACTGAGCAGGGCGGATTCCACTTTGGGCATTGCCAGACGGCTATCATCGTGCAACACTTGGCGCTGTAAGTTAGACAAAGAAACGGTATCAAAATCCACTAAAATCAATTTGCCAACGCCTGCCACGGCTAAATATTGGCTCGCCGCACAGCCTAAACCGCCCAAGCCCATTATCAGCATTGTGCTGTCTTTCAGCGTTTCTTGTCCGTCAAAATCAATGGCTTTCAGCACAATTTGGCGATTGTAACGCAGTTCTTCTTCAGCAGTGAGTTCGATCATAATCAGCCTAATAATTTATTAACCCAATAATTCATTGAAAGGTTCAATGGTCACCATTTCACCCGCTTGCACGTTGCCACGTTCTGCTTCTAATACAATAAAGCAGTTGCTTTCAATGAAAGCACTAAAGAGATGAGAACCTTGGAAACCCACGGCTTTCACTTCAAGTTGTCCTTGCGCATTGACCCAATAAAAACCGCGTTGGAAATCTTTGCGACCCACGCCTTTTTTCAGATTTTCACTTGCGATTGCCTTAAGCTGTTGTGGCGCTTGCCATTGGCTGTAACCACTGAGCTTGGCAATGGCAGGCTGCACTAATTGATAAAAGGTAACCAAGGCGGACACAGGGTTGCCCGGCAAGCCGCAGAACCACGCCTTTTCTAATTTACCAAACGCGAAAGGTTTCCCCGGTTTCATCGCAATTTTCCAGAAATTAACCGCCCCCAGTTTTTCTAAAATCGTCTTGGTGAAATCCGCTTCACCCACTGACACGCCACCGCTGGTGATCACTAAATCCGCCTGTTCTTGCGCTTGCAAAAAGGCTTTTTCAAATAGCGCTTCATCATCAGGCAGAATGCCGAAGTCTAAAATTTCGCAGGGCAATTTTTCCAGTAATAATTTCACGGTAAAGCGATTGGTATCGTAAATTTTACCGCTGCTCAATGGCTCGCCAACAGGAACTAATTCATCGCCAGTGGATAAAATCGCCACTTTCAAACGCGGAAATACAGGCACTTCCGCAATACCTAAGGAAGCAAGCAATGGCAAGGAAAGTGCGGTGAGTTTTTCACCCATTTTTAGCACCACGTCCCCTTGCTTTACATCTTCACCGGCTCGGCGAATATTTTGCCCTAATTTTGGCATTTCGTTGAAAGTAACTGTGCCGTCTTCGTTAAGTTGCACATTTTCTTGCATCACCACTGCGTCTGCGCCAGCTGGGATCATCGCACCAGTCATAATTCGCACCGCACTTTGTGGCAACCATTCGCCATTAAAAGGATTGCCTGCAAAAGCTTTGCCAGCCACGCTGAGTGTGCGTGATTGGGCAAGATCTGCAAGACGCACCGCGTAGCCGTCCATCGCAGAATTATCAAAAGATGGCACATTAATCGGAGAGATAATATCCGCCGCACAAATGCGCTGGCTGGCTTGCGAAAGCGGCAAAGTTTCCGTTTGTTGCGGCGCAGGAAGCTGTGCCAACATTTCATTCAAAGCTTGTTCAATGCTTAACATAAATTGTCCTTTTTCAATCAAGAATTGCATTCTATTCTACAAGAAAGTGCGGTGATTTTTATAGAAATTTTATAATTCTATTGTGATATTAAGACTAAAATTGGTTTTATCGTGCAATTTTTTTTGCTAAAAAACCTATCGCGAAATCGTTTGCTTTCTGCTAGAATTGGCAGGAAAAACACCCTTCTTTAAGTTGCGTTTTTCATCTTTTTTATCAACTAATCTGGATTAAAAAATGGAAAATCAGTCTTTTCTACAAAAACTTTTTAAATTAAATCAAAAAAATACCACAGCAAAAACAGAAATTATCGCAGGGATTACCACCTTTTTTACGATGGTTTATATCGTTTTTGTTAATCCGTCCGTGTTAGGTGATGCGGGAATGGATAAACAAGTGGTGTTTGTTACCACCTGTTTAATCGCCGCTTTCGGCACGATTGCAATGGGCTTATTCAGCAATTTACCTATTGCACTCGCCCCCGCAATGGGGCTGAACGCCTTTTTCGCCTATGTGGTGGTGGGAAAATTGGGCTATTCTTGGGAAGTGGGAATGGGGGCGATCTTTTGGGGATCGGTTGGCTTATTCGTGCTAACGCTGTTCCAAATTCGCTATTGGTTAATGGCGTCTATTCCGCTGAGTTTACGTGTCGGCATCGGGGCGGGGATTGGCTTTTTTATCTCCCTGATCGGCTTTAAAAATATGGGCCTAGTGGTGGCAAACCCAGCAACTTTAGTGGCATTAGGTGAGCTACACAATCCGCAAGTGTTAATGGGGATTTTGGGCTTCTTTATTATTGTTGTGCTAGCGGCACGCAATATTTATTCTGGCGTATTGATCTCTATCGCAGTAGTTACAACTTTAGCCTTATTATTTGATGATAGCGTTGTGTTTCACGGGATCATTTCAATGCCACCAAGCCTTGAGCCAGTGGTGGGCAAAGTGGATATTGTCGGCGCATTAGATACCGCCTTGCTCGGCATTATCTTCTCTTTCTTGCTCGTCAATTTATTCGATTCTTCAGGCACATTGCTTGGCGTAACTGATAAAGCAGGGATTAGCGATGAACAAGGCCGCTTCCCGAAAATGAAACAAGCCTTGTATGTGGACAGCGTAAGTGCGGTGGCGGGATCTTATCTCGGTACTTCCGCGATCAGTACCTATATTGAAAGTGGTGCTGGGGTTTCCGTTGGTGGGCGTACAGGAATGACCGCCGTTGTAGTTGGCGTGCTGTTCTTATTAACCATTTTCTTCTCGCCATTAGCGAGCGTTGTTCCACCTTATGCCACCGCTGGCGCTTTGGTTTACGTGGGGATTCTAATGGCCTCAAGCTTAATTCGTGTTCAATGGGAAGACTTAACTGAAGCCACACCTGCCTTTATCACCGCAGCAATGATGCCGTTCACTTATTCCATTACGGAAGGTATTGCCTTTGGCTTTATTAGCTACTGTGTGATGAAAGTTTGCACAGGACGCTGGAAAGAAGTCAATGCACCAGTTTGGGTGGTTTCCTTACTCTTTATTGCCAAATTCGTTTGGGTTGGCTAAAACAAATTTGATAAACTAAGTGGGCGATTTGCCCACTTTTTTGTATCTACAATTTTCATAGGAGTTCCTTATGCAAAACATCTTATTTATTGTGCATTCTTCCCCTTATGGCGATGAACATTTTTTCAGCGCGTTACGCCTTGCCTTGCAGTTACAAGAACAACATAAAAGTGCGGTGCAATTACGCTTATTTTTTATGTCTGATGCCGTGGTGGGCGGTTTAGCTCAGCAGCAGCCAGCGGAGGGCTATCATTTACAACAAATGATCGAAATTCTCACTGCACAAGGGGCGACCATTAAATTATGCAAAACTTGTGCCAATGCGCGCGGCATTCACAATGCACCACTTGCTGATGGGGTAGAAATTGGCACATTAATTGAGCTTGCAGATTGGACAATGGAAGCAGATAAGGTACTGAATTTTTAATTTATGATGACGACAAAAACGCAAACTCTCAATCCAGCCACAATGCCGTTGCAGGGCGTTAGCCTGATCGAAGCGTCCGCGGGAACGGGTAAAACTTACACAATGGCTTCATTGTATATTCGTTTATTGCTACAAGCGGGCGAAAATTGCTTTGACCAGCCGTTGCCCGTGGATAAAATTTTGGTGGTTACCTTTACCGATATGGCAACGCAAGAACTGCGCGAGCGTATTCGTGCAAGGATTTACCATAGCAAACAGCTGCTTTTGCAATATCAAGCCACGCAGGATTTAGATGTGTTTAGCCAAGGTGGCGATCCCTTGCTTGGCGAGCTTGTACAAAGTTTGCCGGATATTCCTTTGGCGATTCAACGCCTTAACTGGGCAGAACAGAGTATGGATACCGCTGCGATTTACACGATCCACAGTTTTTGTCGCCGTATGCTAATGCAATATGCCTTTAATTCGGGCGTGCATTTTAATTTAGAGTTGGTTACTGATGAAAGTGATTTGCTCGCACGCTTAACCAATGAATTTTGGCGTGAAACCTTTTATCATCAGCCTGTCATCGTGGCGAAATGGGTTTATGAAAACTTAAAATCGCCACAGGAATTACTGAAAAAAATTAAGGATTATTTAGATAAAGAAGCCTTTGATGTGGCACTTTCTGATCCAAGCCTACTTGAGCTTTCTCTTGATGAATTTTTCCAACAACATTTATTGGCTCGCTATCAGGCGATTGAAGAATTTAAGCAAGAATGGTTGGCGAATGAGCAAGAACTCGCAGAATTTCTAGCAAAGAATAAAGCGCAAATTAAAAATTACCGTGCAGATTATATGCTAGGGCGCTTTGAGAAAATGCGATTGTGGGCGGAAGATCCTGATAATTATAGCTTACCTGATATTCTCATTTATTTTACGGAAAAAGATATTGCAGCCAAAACCAAAGCAGATTTTGAGCCTTTGCAACACCCTTTATTCAGCCAAGCGGAAAAACTGATTGAACAGTCGGAAGGCATTTCCCTCACGTTGCCCATTGTGCTTTACCATTCCATTCGCACCATTCGACAAAAATTGTTTGATTACAAAAAACATCACACGCAAAAAGGTTTTAATGATTTGTTGCGTTTGGTGCGAGAGGGCTTATGTGGTGAGAATGGGCAAGAATTAGCCTCGTTGATTCGCAATCAATATCCCTTTGCAATGATTGACGAATTTCAGGATACGGACGCTCAGCAATATCAAATTTTTTCTAAAATTTATATCGAAAATCCGCCACAACAATCGCAGTCTACAGCCTCAGGCTTTATTATGATTGGCGATCCGAAGCAGTCTATTTATCAATTCCGTGGCGCAGATATTTTTACTTATTTTAAGGCTTCACAGCAAGCCAATCAGCGTTTTACACTGAAAGAAAACTGGCGTTCCACCGCCGCATTAATTCAATGTGTTAATGGGATTTTTGATTTTGAACAGCCAGCGCCATTTTTATTTGATGAAATTCAGTTTGAGCCTGTAAAAGCAGGGAAAAATCTACCGCACTTTAACCTTAACGGACAAGATGAGCCAGCTTTAAGTTGCTATTTAGGCGATGCGTATAATCAAGAGCAATTTGCCGAAACCTGCGCCATTTCCATTCAACAATGGTTAAAAAGTGCGGTGCAAAATCAAGCAAAATTTGGTGATGAGCTATTGCAAGCCAAAAATATCGCCGTGCTGGTACGCAGCTGGAAAGAAGCACTGAGCGTTAAAACTGCCTTGCAAAATTTAGGCATTGCTTCGGTGTATTTGTCGGATAAAAGCAATGTGTTTGACAGTGAAACCGCGCAGGAATTGGCGTTAATTTTGCAGGCTTGTTTAAACCCATTGAATGAACGCCACATTCTCAACGCCATTGCCACCCGATTATTTGGCTTAACCAGTGCGGAAATTTATCAAATCAAGCAAGATGAAAATCTGTGGGAACACTGGGTGGAAGCCTTTTTTGCCTATCAAAAAACCTGGCAACAAAAAGGCATTTTGGTGATGTTGCACCAATTATTGTTAAATGAAGAAAATCCACTCACCCAACGCTTGCTTACTCGTAGCCAAGGGGAGCGTATTTTAACCGACTTCTTGCACTTGGCAGAGCTGTTGCAGCAAGCCAGCCGCTTAAATGAAAGCGAAGCCGCCTTATTGCGTTGGTTTGAAAAACAAATTCAAGGCACAGATCGAATGCAAGAAAGCATTCGTTTAGAAAGCGAACGAGATTTAGTGAAAATCGTGACGATTCATAAATCAAAAGGCTTGGCTTACGATTTGGTGTGGCTGCCCTTTATTGCCTCCCCTGCGAAAGGCGTCAAAGGTACCATCACCACCTATTACGCCGCAGAACAAGATCAAGTGTTGTGGGATATGGAAAAGCAGCAGTCGGCGCAAGTTTTAAAAGAAAATTTGGCAGAAGAAATGCGGCTGCTTTATGTGGCGCTCACCCGCGCTAAATACCAAGTGGCGTGTTGTCTGCCGCAATCCTTTGAGAAAAAATGGAATGGTTTGCTTTATGCTTTAAGCCAAGGGGCGATTGGCGAAAAGATAACATTCTCCGAAGCCTATGATACCCACTCATTATTGCAAGCCTTACAGCAAAAAGTGGGTGAGCAGAATGTTGCCATTCGCAGCATCGAAGATCTTGAAGCAAGCGCGCCTTTGGTTTCAGTTTCTCAAGATAAAATCTTTAGCCCAGCTATATTTAACGGCAATATTGAATATCATTGGGGGGTAACCAGCTTCACCGATATGGTGCATAAGCATCAGCGTAATAAATTAAAATTACAGGCAGAAAATGAAAGTGCGGGGCAAATTTCGTCAGTTTTTGATCAAGGTAAGGATTACGATTTCAACCTGCCGCCAACAGCAAATTTAAGCGAAGAAAATACGCCAGCACAAGAAAATGAAAATACTTATCCGCAAGGCTATAGCCCTTTTGATTTGCCAAGCGGCGTGCGCGTGGGGACGATTTTGCACCGATATTTAGAAAAAAATACCGCACAATCCGCCCTTGATGAGCAAAACCTTGCCAAATTATGCCAGCTGTTACAACTTGATGAGCAGTGGATTTCCACCTTGCAACAATGGTTTAATGCCATTTATCACAGCCCATTATTGGCAGGGGAAAGCCTAACCCTTGCCCAAATTCAGCAACAAGATTGCTTAAAAGAAATGCAATTTTATTTGAAACTCAATAAAGCCTTTGACGCCACGGCGTTTAACCGAGCTTTGCAAGATTATCACCCACATTCTTCGCAAAATCTGATTTTTGAGCGCTTGCAAGGAATGTTGCGCGGCTTTATCGATCTCGTGTTTCGTCATCAAGGCAAATATTATGTGTTAGATTACAAATCAAATTTACTTGGTCATCAACTGGAAAATTATCAGCCTGCGCAGTTGCCTGAAGTGATGAAAAACGGTTTCTATGACTGGCAATATTTGCTTTACACCTTGGCGTTGCACCGTTATTTACAAAGCCGCGATCCAGATTATCAATATGAGCGAGATTTTGGTGGCGTGATTTACACGTTCTTGCGTGGAATGAATGGGCAAGATCAAAATGGCATTTATTTTGATAAACCAGATTGGCGGCTAATTCAAGCCTTGGAGGAATTGTTTTAATGCTTGGGCTAATTAAAGAACTGAAAGAAAAAGGCGTGTTTAGCGAGGCTGATTACCATTTTGCACGGCTGATTGCTGAAAAACAACAAGGCAAATCCTATTCCTTACGCCAACAAAATTTAGCAATTTTATTGGCGGCGTTGTGCAACTATTCTTATTCGCAAGGGCATAGCTGTTTGTTGCTTGAAGAAAATCTGCTACAGAATTTGTTGCCTTACAGCGAACGAGAATACGCAAACCGTATTAATGAACAAATTGGCTTTCTGCCAGCCAGCCAATGGATTGCGGAATTGCAGGATCATATTGCGTTTACCACTGATCCGAAAAGCAAGGTTTCACCTTTGGTATTCCAGTTTAACGCTTTGTATTTTTATCGCATTTGGCAAGATGAATATCGCGTGGCGGAATATTTTGCCAATGCTATTAAACGTGCCGAACACGGAATAAAGCAGCAAAGTACCAAACAAAGTGCGGTGCAAAATTTAGGAATTTTTGACCGCACTTTTGATCCGCAAGCTATTGCGACCATTTTGCAAAAATATTTTCCAGCTTCACCACAACCAACGCAAATTAACTGGCAAGAAATTGCGGTGGCAATGGCGCTGAAGCAGCCTTTCACCTTAATCAGTGGTGGGCCGGGAACGGGCAAAACCACCACCGTAACACGCTTGTTACTTGCTTTGCAGGAGTTGTATCAGCAAGGTTTACGCATCAAACTGGTTGCGCCCACTGGCAAAGCCACCGCGCGGTTAAAAGAGAGTATGGACAATTCCTTAGCTCGCTTGCAAGCAGAGCTAGCTTTGCCTGAAGCCTTAATTGCAGCTATTCCCACCCAGCCTGAAACCTTGCACCGCTTACTTGGCGTGCGTTTTTATGAAGAAATGCCACGTCATAATAAGCAAAACCCTTTGCTCATTGATGTGTTGGTGGTGGACGAATCTTCAATGATTGATTTATCCCTAATGGCGAAATTGTTACAAGCCTTAAAACCGCAAACTAAATTGATTTTGTTAGGCGATAAAGATCAGCTTGCTTCCGTGGAGGCAGGGGCAATTTTGGCAGAGTTAGGCAAATTTATTGCGCAGGGATATAGCCCTGATTTTGTGGCTTATTTACAACAAACCACAGGGCAACATTTGCCAGCGGTGGAGAAAGGAAATCCAATTCGCGATCACCTTTGCCATTTAACCCAAAGCCATCGTTTTGATGAACATTCCGCCATTGGTCAGCTCGCGAAACTGATTAATCAAGGCAAAGCCGAAGAAAGCTGGCAGCTGTTGCAAGCAGGGGATTTGGCAAAAAGTGATGTTGTAACAAATTCACCCTTAACCTTAGTGGATTTTATGCAATTTGCCCAAGAGATGGACGTGAATACGGTGGCGTATCAGCAATATTGTGCCAATCTGATTGTGAAAAGTGCGGTGCAAAATTACGCCGATTTTTTAACCTTAATTCAGCAAATTAAGGCGCAAAATCAGCCGTTAGATTCAGAAAAAATTCAGCAAATTTTCACCGCATTTAACAAAGTGCGTTATCTCACCGCATTACGCGTAGGGGAGTTGGGCAGTGAAAAACTCAATCAAGGCATTGCAGAGGGGTTGCGTGCAAAAGGCTTAGTGCAATTTAATCAAGCGCGTGAGCATTATCTCGGCAAGCCTATTATGATTACGCAAAATGACAGCAACGTGGGCTTGTATAATGGTGATGTTGGGTTGTATTTATTGAATTTTGATGAACAAGGAAAGGCACGCGGACATTTTTATTTTGAAAATGGCAAACGGGAGTTAGCCAGCCGTATTCCAAGCCACGAACCCGCTTTTGTGATGACGGTACATAAATCGCAAGGTTCTGAATTTGATCATGCTTTTATGGTGTTGCCCACTGAACCCAACCCGATTTTATCCCGCGAGTTGGTTTACACCGGCATTACTCGCGCCAAAAGCCGAGCCACCGTGTTTAGCACGGAGCAAAGCTGGAAAACGGCAGTGAAAAAGCCAACCAAACGGCAAAGTGGGTTAGCCTTGTTGTTGCAAGCTATGCTACCAAGTGAGTAATGCTATTTGAGCATTGGATAAATAAAAAATCTCCATTATGTGTTTGACATTAATGGAGATTTTTATCAGATAAAGCTTGGATTATTGCGTTGCTTGGATTGCTGTTAATGCAATGGTGTACACAATATCATCGACTAATGCACCGCGAGAAAGATCGTTCACAGGCTTACGCATACCTTGTAGCATAGGCCCAATAGAAACGAGATCCGCAGAGCGTTGTACCGCTTTATAAGTGGTGTTACCTGTATTCAGATCTGGGAACACGAATACGGTGGCTTTACCCGCAACTGGTGAGTTTGGCGCTTTAGAACGTGCCACATCTTCCATAATTGCCGCATCATATTGTAATGGACCGTCAATGATAAGATCTGGGCGTTTTTCTTGCGCAAGGCGCGTTGCTTCTTTCACTTTTTCAACGTCCGCACCGCTACCTGATGTACCCGTAGAGTAGGAAATCATTGCCACTTTTGGATCGATACCAAAGGCTTTCGCAGAATCTGCTGATTGAATTGCGATTTCTGCAAGCTGTTCTGCCGTTGGATCTGGGTTTACCGCACAGTCACCATAAACAAGCACTTGATCTGGCAATAACATAAAGAAGATTGAAGAAACAATGGAGTTACCCGGTGCTGTTTTGATAATTTGCATTGGCGGACGAATGGTGTTCGCTGTGGTGTGAACCGCACCTGAAACCAAGCCATCAACTTCGTTGGCTTCTAACATCATTGTGCCAAGTACCACGGTGTCTTCTAGTTGCTCACGGGCAAGCGCTTCGGTCATACCTTTGTTTTTACGCAATTCGACTAAACGGGCCACATAGTTTTCACGCACGCTTGCAGGATCAATAATGGTGATACCTTTGCCTAATTGTACGCCTTGCGCTTCTGCCACACGTTGAACGTCAGCAGGGTTAGCTAAAAGCACACATTCTGCAATACCACGTTCTGCACAAAGGGCAGCAGCTTTGATGGTACGCGGCTCGTCCCCTTCAGGCAACACAATGCGTTTTTTCGCTTGGCGTGCTAATTCGGTTAATTGGAAACGGAACGCTGGTGGTGATAAGCGGCGTTGGCGAGAAGATTCAGCCACAATTGAATTAACAAAGTCTGCATCAAATTGTTGGCTAGTGTATTGTTTAATGCTTTCAATACGCTCTTTATCATCGACTGGCACTTCAAGGTTGAAACTTTGTAATGCAAGAGCTGTCTGCCAAGTGTTGCCCTCAATACGGAAAATTGGCAATCCTGTGCTTTCAAAAACAGGTTGGCACAGTTTTTTGATTTGGCTATCTAATTTGTATCCGCCAGTTAAAAGCAAGCCACCTAACTCAATGCCATTGCTTGCAGCAAGGGCCGCAGCAACTAATACATCAGGGCGATCTGCAGAAGTAACTAACAAGCTACCATTGCGGAAGTGTTCCACCATATTTGGCAAGCTTCTTGCACAGAACGTAATGCTACGAATACGGCGAGTTTGGATTTCCCCCTCATTGATAATGGCTGCGCCTAAGTGTTTCACCAAATCAATCACACGAGTTGCGATAAGTTCTGCATTCCAAGGGATACAAGCAAGTACTTTGATTGGGCTTTTTTCAAATAATTTATACACTTCAGCCACGTTGCTATGGCTATGTTGATAAGCGTCAAAAATCTCACTTAAATCAGGGCGAGTACGGCCAGATTCATCAATTGGTGCGTTGAATTTGTTGATAACCACACCCAGTAAGTTTTTGTTATTTTTACCACCAAATTGTGAAGCAGCGGCTTCTACACGCTCTTTCAGCTGCGCTGGCGTTTCTGTTGAAGGGGCAGCAACCAAAATGATTTCTGCATCTAGCGCTTGGGCAATTTCATAGTTAATGCTGTTGGCATAGCTATGTTTGCGCGTTGGGATTAAGCCTTCAACAATGATAATTTCATTGTTTTTAGCTAATTGTTGGTGATTTTCAACAATTTTCTCTAATAAAACATCAGATTGATTTTGTCCGATTAAGCTTTCCGCCACGCTTAGCATAAATGGCTCAGCGGTTTCAATAGAAGTGCTAGTACGAACGATAGAAGTGCTGCGATCAAGTTTATCTTCGCCAGTATTTGGTTGTGAAATAGGTTTCATAAAACCAATTTTCGCGCCTTTTTCTTCAAGCGAACGAATTAAACCAAGGCTAACACTGGTTAAACCAACGCCAGCACTCACAGGAATAAGAATAATTGTGCGAGACATAATAAACCTTTAGGTTAAATGATGAAAAAGAAACTGCCGAATAATTCGGCAGTCTGTTTATAAAATTAGCTACAAAGTTTTGCAGTATCTTGTGCGATTACTAATTCTTCGTTTGTTGGGATAACCATTGCCACAGGGGTGTTATCTGCGGTGATCACGCCTTCGTTACCAAAGCGTGCTGCAAGGTTTTTGTCGTTATCTAGTTTATAGCCGAAGAGTTTTAAATGCTCTAAGGTTTTTTCACGAACAAGTCCTGAGTTTTCACCAATACCACCCGTAAACACGATAGCATCTAAACGCTCACCGATAACCGCCATATATGAACCGATATATTTCGCTAAACGGTAGCAGAATACATCTAAAGCACGTTTTGCTGCGGCTTCTGCATCATAGTTATCTTCTGCATAACGACAGTCGCTGGTTACTTCTGTTAAACCTAATAAACCTGATTTTTTGGTTAATAAGGTGTTGATTTCTTCAACGCTCATACCTAGGTTATCGTGTAGGTAGAAAATGATTGCTGGGTCTAAATCACCAGAACGTGTACCCATCACTAAGCCTTCTAATGGGGTTAAGCCCATTGATGTATCAATACATTTACCGTGACGAACGGCAGCTACTGATGCACCGTTACCTAAGTGACAAGTGATCACATTTACTTGATCCGCAGGTACGTTTAAACGCTCAGCTGCTTGTTGGCTTACATAGAAATGGCTTGTACCGTGCGCACCGTAGCGGCGAACACCGTGATCTTTATATAAAGAATAAGGAATAGCGTATAAGAACGCTTCTTCAGGCATTGTGGTATGGAATGCTGTATCAAACACCGCCACGTTTTTATCTTTTAAGTGCGGAAACATTTTGAATGCTTCTTCAATACCGATTAAGTGCGCAGGGTTGTGTAGTGGCGCAAATTGGATCGCGTCTTTAATCCCTTGAATAACTTCATCATTGATGATTACAGAAGAAGTGAATTTCTCACCACCGTGAACAATACGGTGACCAATTGCCACAATCTCATCTTTTAATGATGGATCTAATGGGAAAATATTGTTCACAATAAATGCAAGGGCTTCACTGTGTGCCGCACCAGCACCTAATTCCGCATTGCCTTTTTCACCGTGCAATTTCCATTTGATACGCGCATCTGGCAGGTGGAAAGCTTCTGCAAGACCAGATAATTTTTCTTCACCTGTTACAGGATCTAAAATAGAAAATTTAAGTGATGAACTACCGCAGTTAAGTACGAGAACTAATTTTTGAGACATAAGTAACCTATCTTTAATTAAGTTAAAAGGAATCCGTCTAACATAGCCTAAACGGAGCGACATTTATAAAGCCGTTAAACTTATATAGGATACACCTTTCAACAGATAAAATAAATTCTCAAGGTGGAAAAAATGCGACATTTATCAAAAAAATGATTAAAAATTAAAATTTTTTTATAAAAAATAAAATCAAAGTTCAAAGTAAAGAAGAAGGGAAGGAAAAGAATGAGCTATAATGAGCAAATTGATTACCGATCAGCATAACTCAGTATAAACAAGGAAAAAGATGAAATTTTTCACCGCACTTCAACAAGGGCAACAATATCTCAATACTTGGCCGTTAATCCCTAAATTAGGTATGATTTTTCCCGAAAACCGCGTTATCAAAGCCACCCAATTTTCGCAAAAACTGATGCCATTTCTGGCGGTGTTTGCGTTAGTGTGGCAACAAATTTATGCCAAAGGGGATATGGTGGCATTAGCCGCGACCATTTTAACCGCACTTTTTTCCTTGTGTTTACCTTTGCAAGGGCTTTATTGGCTTGGCAAACGCGCACAAACGCCATTACCGCCACAAAGTGCGGTGCAATTTTCGCAAATTTGTCAGCAATTGGAAAAAGCGGGTAGTGGTGTTAATGTGCCAGATAATCCCACTTATCAAGATTTGGCATCAGTATTAAAAAAAGCCGAGCAAAAACTGCCCGCAGACTTTTGGCAATCCTTATAATTTTCTTAATGCGTGCTTTGTTGATCCTACCTGGAGCGAGTGATATAGTACGCCACTTTTTAACCCTTAGGATAAAAAACTGCAAATAATGCTACGCAAACGTTTTCGTTTTTTGCTAGAATAGTGCGGTCATAAATATCCTCCTTTTTGTTGAGAGATGATTTCTGTGAACAACTATATAGATTTTATTATTATCGGAATTATTGCCTTTTCTATTATTGTCAGCTTACTGCGTGGTTTTGTGCGTGAGGTGATGTCTTTAGCCAGTTGGGTGGTTGCCTTTTTAGTGGCGAATCATTTTTATCCTTATGTCGCCAGTTTCCTTACTCAAATTGAATCCAACTATATGCGTAATGGGGCGGCGATTGCCATTTTATTTATTGCCACCTTAATTATTGGCGCGATTGTGAATTATTTAGTTAGCCAATTGGTAGATAAAACAGGTTTATCAGGTACTGATCGCGTATTAGGTGGCTGTTTCGGTTTGTTGCGAGGTGTCCTCATCGTTGCAGCATTATTATTCTTTGTTGATACCTTTACAGGTTTTGCACAAAGTGATGTATGGAAAGAGTCAAAATTAATCCCGCACTTTGGTTTTATTGTGGAATGGTTCTTCCAAAAAATTCAGGAAAATTCTAGTTTATTAAACTCAACATTAACTCAATAGGGGATAACACGAAATGTGTGGTATTGTCGGTATTATCGGTCAAAGTCCAGTAAACCAAGCTATTTATGATGGCTTAACCGTGTTGCAACATCGCGGGCAAGATGCCGCAGGAATTGTAACCATTGACGATGAAAATCGTTTTCGCTTACGCAAAGCCAATGGGCTGGTGAGCGATGTTTTCCAACAAGTGCATATGTTGCGTTTGCAAGGCAATGCAGGGATTGGACACGTTCGTTATCCGACAGCGGGAAGTTCAAGCGTTTCAGAGGCTCAGCCCTTTTATGTCAATTCGCCTTATGGCTTAACCTTAGTGCATAATGGCAATTTAACCAATTCGGAACAGCTGAAGAAAACCTTATTTGAACGGGCGAGAAGGCACGTTAATACCAATTCAGATTCTGAAGTGCTACTTAATATTCTCGCTTACCACCTCGACCACATTTACACCCAACACCTTTCCGCCGAAGATATTTTCCACGCCATTAAAGCTACGAATAATGACATTCGTGGGGCTTATGCTTGCATCGCAATGATTATCGGACACGGAATGGTGGCTTTTCGCGACCCGAATGGCATTCGCCCATTGGTACTAGGCAAACGTGAGGAAAAAGGCAAAACAGAATATATGTTTGCCTCAGAAAGCGTGGCATTAGATGTGGTGGGCTTTGAATTTGTGCGTGATGTTCAGCCGGGGGAAGCGGTGTATATCACCTTTGACGGCAAACTTTATGCCCAGCAATGTGCAGACAATCCAAAGCTCAACCCTTGTATTTTTGAATATGTTTATTTTGCCCGCCCAGATTCTTATATTGACGGCGTTTCTGTCTATGGGGCAAGAGTACATATGGGGGAACGTCTAGGGGAAAAAATCGCCCGTGAATGGCAAGATCTAGACATTGATGTGGTGATCCCCGTGCCTGAAACTTCTAATGATATTGCCTTACGCATTGCTCACATTTTAAATAAACCTTATCGTCAAGGTTTTGTGAAAAATCGCTATGTGGGTCGCACTTTCATTATGCCGGGGCAAACCCAGCGAGCCAGTGCGGTACGCCGTAAACTCAACACCATTTCTTCTGAGTTTAAAGGGAAAAATGTGCTGTTAGTGGACGATTCCATTGTGCGTGGCACAACCTCGCAACAAATTGTGGATATGGCACGGGCTGCGGGAGCGAAGAAAATTTATTTTGCCTCTGCCGCACCTGAAATTCGCTATCCCAATGTGTACGGCATTGATATGCCAACCAAACACGAGCTGATCGCCTATGGACGGGATGTGGACGAGATCGCGAAGCTCATCGGCGTGGATAAATTGATTTTCCAAGATTTAGATGCACTCACCCAATCCGTACAACAAGAGAACCCAGCCATTAAAGGTTTTGATTGTTCTGTGTTTACAGGCGAATATATTACGGGCGATATTACCGCCGAATATCTTGACCAAATTGCGGATTTACGCAATGATAGTGCAAAGAAAAAGCGTGAAAAAGACGCAACCAATCTTGAAATGCACAACGAGAGCTAATGACAAAACAACGTTTAATTATTGGGATCACAGGGGCTTCTGGGGCGATTTATGCTATACGCCTGCTTGAAGTTTTGCGATCCCAAACCAATATCGAAACCCACCTGATTATCAGCAATGCTGCCAAACAAACCCTCACGGCAGAAACGGATTACAGCATTCAAGCGGTGAAAGCCCTCGCGGATAAAACCTACGACGTGCGGGATATTGGTGCGGCAATCTCTTCAGGATCATACCGCACTTTAGGAATGGTGATTTTACCTTGTTCAATCAAAACTTTATCGGGCATCGCCCACAGCTACACCGATGATCTCATCACCCGTGCCGCTGATGTGTGCTTAAAAGAACGCAAACCGCTTTTCCTGTGTGTGCGAGAAACCCCGTTACATTTAGGACATTTGCGTTTAATGACCCAAGCCGCAGAAATTGGGGCAACCATAATGCCTCTAATGCCCGCCTTTTACCACCGCCCAGCAAGCCTTGATGACATCATCAACCAAAGCATTAACCGCCTATGCGACCAATTCGGCATCGAGCTTGAGCGAGAACTTTTTCAGCGTTGGGGAGAAAGTGAGTTTCAGCGTTATTGAGGCACTCACATTTTATCCCTCCGCACCTAACTGAAGGGTAAAAAGAGAACAAAACTCTTTGCCTTATCGTTTCAATCGTTGGTTTAAATTGCTTTATATAAGGAAAACACAATGAAATTCACAAAAACGTTACTTACCACCGCTCTTTTTTCACTTTCTGTATTGAGCACCACGCAAATGGCGTATGCAAATTCAGCACAAGAAATACAGCTTCAACAAGGCGTTGAGGCTGCTCAACGTGGTGATTTTACTACCGCATTGCAATTATGGAAGCCTTTAGCCGAGCAGGGAGATGCACAGGCTCAATTTAATTTGGGGCTGATGTATTACAACGGATATGGGGTAAAACAAGATTATTTCCAAGCGGTGAAATGGTATCAAAAAGCGGCAGAGCAGGGATATGCACAGGCTCAATCTAATTTGGGGGTGATGTATGACCATGGAAAAGGGGTAAAACAGGATTATTTCCAAGCGGTGAAATGGTATCAAAAAGCGGCAGAGCAGGGAGATGCAGATGCTCAATTTAATTTAGCTTTGATGTATCGTAAGGGAGAAGGGGTAAAACAGGATGATTTCCAAGCGGTGAAATGGTATCAAAAAGCCGCAGAGCAGGGAGATGCACAGGCTCAATTGAATTTGGGGTATATGTATGACCATGGAAAAGGGGTAAAACAGGATTATTTCCAAGCGGTGAAATGGTATCAAAAAGCGGCAGAGCAGGGAGATGCACAGGCTCAATTTAATTTGGGGGTGATGTATGACAATGGAAAAGGGGTAAAACAGGATGATTTCCAAGCGGTGAAATGGTATCAAAAAGCCGCAGAGCAGGGAGATGCACAGGCTCAATTTAATTTGGGGAATATGTATAGCACTGGGCGAGGGGGAAAACAGGATTATTTCCAAGCGGTGAAATGGTATCAAAAAGCCGCAGAGCAGGGAGATGCACAGGCTCAATTTAATTTGGGGAATATGTATAGCACTGGGCGAGGGGGAAAACAGGATTATTTCCAAGCGGTGAAATAGTATCAAAAAGCCGCAGAGCAGGGATTGGCACAGGCTCAATTGAATTTGGGTGTGATGTATGAAAATGGACAAGGAGTAAAGCAAGATTATTTCCAAGCGTTTAAATGGTATCAAAAAGTGGCAGAGCAGGGATATGCATCGGCTCAATTTAATTTGGGGAATATGTATAGCACTGGGCGAGGGGTCAAACAGGATTATTTCCAAGCATTTAAATGGTATCAAAAGGCAGCAGAGCAGGGAAATGCACAGGCTCAAGCAATGTTGGGGACAATGTATGCCTTAGGGCAAGGTGTTAAACAAGATCGTAATCTTGCCAAAATGTGGGCGGGCAAAGCTTGTGAGAATGGGGAGCAAATTGGGTGTGATGTGTATCGTATGTTAAATGAGGGAAAATAAATGCGAGCAAAATTAGCTTCATTGCGATAATACGGCGAGCTAACGCCGTATTACTTTCAAACCAAACCGATAAACGAATCGCAATAGGCTATTCCAATCTAGGATCAGGATTATCCAACACCATTTGTGTTTGATTTTGGCGGAATTGGTGTAAACGCTCAGCCAATTCAGGGTTAAAACGTGCTAAAATTTGAGCTGCGAGTAATCCCGCATTAGCAGCACCCGCCGCACCAATGGCTAATGTTCCCACAGGAATGCCTTTTGGCATTTGCACGATAGAATAAAGGCTATCCACGCCACTTAGGGTTGAACTTTTTACTGGCACACCCAGCACCGGAACAAGGGTTTTCGCGGCGATCATTCCCGGTAAATGTGCTGCGCCACCTGCGCCTGCAATAATCACTTTATAGCCATTTTTTTCGGCATTTTCAGCAAATTGGAATAATTTATCTGGTGTGCGGTGAGCAGAAACAATCTCAATATGATGGGGAACATTGAGATCCGTGAGAATTTGGGCGGCTTCCTGCATTGTCGCCCAATCACTTTTTGACCCCATTACAATGGCAATTTCAGCATTTTGGCTTGGTTTTTGGTCTGGCATAGTTTTTCCTATTCACAACAAAAATTAACAAAAAACAACCGCACTAGAATAGCATATCTTAAGTCCTGTAAGCAAACGATTGCCTAGGATGCTTACAAGAGGACTGATCGGTGAAAAATGAGTGAGATAAGCGAATTAAGTAATCGCAGAACAGTTTGTTTTTCTTGCAACTTTGGGCTAAAAATCTTATCCTAACAACAATTTTTCTACCTTAATCTTAAAAGATTTCATATTGGATAACCTTCTTAAAACAACAAGCATACTAGGTGTCATATATGCAGACAAAAGCTAAATATAGAAAAGATTATCGCTCGCCAGATTTTACCGTAACGGATATTTTCTTGGATTTTCAATTAGATCCAGAAAAAACCGTGGTAACCGCCAAAAGCCAATATCAACGTTTAAACCCTGAAGCAACCAGTTTGCGTTTAGATGGTCATAGCTTTCAATTTGCGGCGATTCGTTTAAATGGGGAAGATTTCAAACATTATCAACAAGATAGCGAAAGTCTAACATTAGATTTAAGCAGTTTGAAAGAAAGTGCGGGGCAATTTGAGTTAGAAATTGTAACCTATCTGAAACCTGCCGAGAACACCTCATTACAAGGCTTATATCAATCAGGCGATGCCCTTTGTACACAATGTGAAGCAGAAGGATTTCGTCAAATTACCTATATGCTTGATCGCCCCGATGTGTTAGCCCGTTACACCACTAAAATCACCGCAGAAAAAGCTAAATACCCTTATTTATTATCTAACGGCAACCGCATTGCCAGCGGTGAATTAGACAATGGTTTTCACTGGGTGGAATGGCAAGATCCTTTCCCAAAACCGAGCTATTTGTTTGCCTTAGTGGCAGGGGATTTTGATGTTTTACAAGACAGTTTTATCACCCAAAGCGGCCGTGAAGTAAAACTTGAGCTTTATGTAGATCGCGGCAATTTAGATCGTGCCGATTGGGCAATGCACAGCCTGAAAAAATCAATGAAATGGGACGAAGAACGCTTCGGGCTAGAATATGATTTAGATATTTATATGATCGTTGCGGTAGATTTCTTCAATATGGGCGCAATGGAAAACAAAGGTTTGAATATTTTCAACGATAAATTCGTGTTGGCTAACCCACAAACTGCCACAGATGAAGATTATTTAGCCATTGAAAGCGTGATCGCACACGAATATTTCCATAACTGGACGGGCAATCGTGTTACTTGTCGCGATTGGTTTCAGCTGAGTTTGAAAGAGGGTTTAACCGTGTTCCGTGATCAAGAATTTTCTTCTGATACGGGATCGCGTGCGGTAAATCGTATTAATAATGTGAAATTCTTGCGTACCGTGCAATTTGCGGAAGATGCTAGCCCAATGTCGCACCCAATTCGCCCTGAAAAAGTGATTGAAATGAATAATTTCTACACCGTAACCGTGTATGAAAAAGGGGCAGAAGTGATTCGTATGTTGCATACCTTGCTAGGTGAACAAGGCTTCCAAGCAGGAATGCGAGAGTATATTTCACAAAACGATGGTAAAGCCGCCACCTGTGAAGATTTTGTGCAAGCGATGGAAAAAGCCAATGACGTTGATCTTAGCCAGTTCCGCCGTTGGTATAGCCAATCCGGTACGCCAGAACTCACCATTAGTGATAGCTATGATGAGCGCTCTCATACTTATCGTCTGCAAGTTTCACAGCATACGCCGGCAACCGCTGATCAAATGGATAAAGTAAATTTACACATTCCATTAAAAATCGCCCTTTATGATGAGCAAGGCATTATGCAATCTTTGCAATATCATGGCGAATTAGTGAGTGATGTGCTAGATGTAACGGAACAAACGCAAACCTTTGAATTTCATAATATTTATTCACGTCCAGTGCCAGCCTTGTTGTGTGATTTTTCTGCGCCAGTGCGATTAGATTATGATTACAGTACTAAGCAGCTTATCACCTTACTGAAATTTGCGAAAAATGACTTCGTTCGTTGGGACGCCGCGCAAATGCTATTTAGCAATGAGTTACGTCGTAACTTATCGCAATATCAGCAAGGGCAGCCTCTTGAATTTTCTCAAGAAATTCTGACCGCATTTCATCAAGTGTTAGAAAATCATCAGAAAGATCCTGAATTAACCACCTTAATTCTGACCTTACCAAAAGAAACGGAATTTGCGGAGTTATTCAAAACCATTGATCCTGAAGGCATCGCGGTGGTGCGTGAGTTTATGTTGCGTACTTTAGCGGACTATTTGAAATCAGATTTATTCCGAATTTATCAGCAAATTCATTTGGAAGATTATCGTGTGGTGCAACAAGATATTGCCTTGCGTGCCTTGCGTAATCTTTGCCTGAATTATTTGGCTTACACTCATTTAGGCAATAATTTAGTGTATAAGCACTATGTAAACGCAAATAATATGACCGATTGTTTAGCGGCGTTATCGGTGGCGACCAAAGCCCAGTTGCCTTGCCGTGATGAATTATTGGCGGATTTTGAACAAAAATGGCAGCACGATGGCTTGGTGATGGATAAATGGTTCACCTTGCAAGCGACACGCCCTGATGCTGATGTACTACAAATTGTGGTGCAGTTGATGGATCACCCAAGCTTTAACTTTAACAATCCAAACCGTGTACGCGCCTTAGTGGGCAGTTTTGCCAGCCAAAACCCACGCGCATTCCACGCCGCGGACGGCTCGGGCTATCGTTTCTTAACGGATATTTTAATTCGTTTAAACGAAACCAACCCACAAGTGGCATCAAGATTAATTGAGCCATTAATTCGCTTTAAACGTTATGATGCGCAGCGTCAAACCTTGATGAAACGTGCCTTAGAACGCTTGAGCGAAGTAGAAAATCTGTCTAAGGATTTATTCGAAAAAATCGAAAAAGCCTTACAATAATCCAACATAAAAGTGCGGTCAAAAATCACCGCACTTTTTTACAGTTTAACTATCCAGTGAGATAAACGAGTGAATATGTATCCTTTAATCCGAAAAGCGCTTTTCAGCCTTGACGCTGAAAATGCCCATAATTTAACTATTCAGCTATTAAAACTGGCTGGCAAACCGCCTTTTGTTACCCTAATGAAAGCCTTGTTAGGCTGTCCGCAAGGGCAGGAAAGAACGGTAATGGGCGTGAAGTTTAAAAATCCCATTGGCTTGGCCGCAGGGGCGGATAAAAATGCCGAAGCCATTGACGGCTTTGGCGCACTGGGATTTGGCTTTATTGAAGTGGGAACGGTAACACCGCTCGGGCAAGAGGGCAATCCCAAACCACGCCAGTTTCGTCTAATTGAAGCGGAAGGCATTATTAATCGCAACGGCTTTAATAATCAGGGCATTGATTATGTGATTGAAAATGTCAAGAAAGCACGCTTTGACGGCGTAATCGGCATAAACATTGGTAAAAACAAAATCACCCCCATTGAACGGGGCAAGGAAGATTATCTTTATTGTTTGAATAAAGCCTATAATTATGCGGATTACATTACGGTAAATATTTCCTCGCCCAACACGCCTGATTTACGCCAGTTGCAATATGGCGATGCGTTAGAAGATTTATTGCAAAGAATTAAGGCGCGCCAGCAAATTTTGGCAAGCCAATATAATAAATATGTGCCGATTGCAGTGAAAATTGCGCCAGATCTAACCGAAGCTGAATTGGTACAAATTGCCGATACGTTACGACGTAACAAGATTGATGGTGTGATTGCCACCAATACCACCATTGCACGCGACAATGTACAAGGCTTGAAAAATGCGACAGAAATCGGTGGACTAAGCGGTAAGCCGTTGCAACAAAAAAGCACGCAAATCATCGCACGATTACATCAAGAATTAAACGGCGAAATCCCGATTATCGGCAGTGGTGGCATAGACAGCGTTGACAGCGCGCAAGAAAAAATCGCAGCAGGTGCGCAATTATTGCAAGTGTATTCAGGATTGATTTATCAAGGGCCGGCGTTAATTAAAGAATTGGTTAAGCATTGTTAATTGATGCGGCAGGCGAGAGATTTACACAGTACTTGAAATGGCAATAAACAAGCCTATATTAAGGAATAAGGCGATTAACAGGGCGGGCGAATGTCCGCCTTTATTTTTTATCTTTTTAAGGCGGAAAATCACAAAAAAATGACCGCACTTTTTCATTTTATTTAGGAACAAAAATGCAAAAAATTTATGATTTACATTGCCATAGCAGTGCATCAGACGGGGTGTTAAGCCCTAAAGAGGTGGTGCAACGCGCTTATGATAATCAAGTGTCCGTGCTGGCTTTAACCGATCACGACAGTGTGGCAGGTTTAGATGAAGCACAAGTGCAGGCAGACTTATTAGGGATCACACTGATTAATGGAGTGGAAATTTCTACTCAATGGGAAAATCGTGCCATTCATATCGTGGGGTTAGATTTTGATAAAACTCACCCAAAAATGACCGCACTTTTGCACCAGCAAGCAGAAAAACGCTTAGAAAGAGCGGTAAAAATTGGTGAGAAATTAGCAAAATTTGGTGTTGAAAATGCCTTTGATGGAGCGAAAAAATTCACCCAAGGGGAAGTTACCCGAGCGCACTATGCGCGCTATTTAGTGGAAATCGGCAAAGTTTCTAATATTAATCAGGCTTTCAAACGTTATCTAGCGCAAGGGAAATCAGCTTATGTAAAAGCGGAATGGGTGGATATTCCTAGCTCGATTGACATTATTCACCAAGCAGGCGGGGTGGCGGTGTTAGCGCACCCATTGCGTTATACCTTAACCACCAAATGGCTCAAAAAACTGATTGCGGATTTTGCCCAAAGTGGTGGCGATGCCATTGAAGTTTCTGGCTGCGGGCAGACCAAAGATCAGCGCTTATTGCTCGCACGCTGGGCGCTTGAACAAGGGTTGCTTGGCTCTGTCGGGTCGGATTTCCATTTCCCTTGTGGTTGGATTGAATTAGGACGTTCTCTTGAATTGCCAGAAAATGTACCACCTGTTTGGCAGAAATTTCGCACTATTTTGTAAATTCCTTGTAAAACAAGTTGAATTTACCTTGGTTTAAGTGTAATTTATGCGTTACATTGATTGTATATAAAAATTTACACTTTAATTTTGAGTAGGAAAGAAAAATGAACAATGTAAATCACAAAGACAGTATTCATAATGTAAATATTGTTAATGAAAAAGTGCTAATCACGCCAAGTGAACTAAAAGAAAAATTACCTTTACCGCAACATTTACGTCATCAAATTGAGCAATCGCGCGCTGATATTGCCAATATCATTCATAAAAAAGATAACCGTTTATTAGTGGTGATCGGCCCTTGTTCGATTCACGATCCCCTTTCTGCGTTGGATTATGCTAAACGTTTGAAAGCTTTATCTGATGAGCTAAAAGACGAGCTGTACATTGTTATGCGTGTATATTTTGAGAAACCGCGTACTACCGTGGGCTGGAAAGGCTTAATTAACGATCCGAAAATTGATGGCAGTTTCGATGTAGAACACGGTTTACACATTGCGCGTGAACTTTTGTTAGAGCTGGCGGAAATGGGCTTGCCACTTGCCACCGAAGCGCTTGATCCAATCACGCCACAATATATGGCAGATTTATTCAGCTGGTCAGCCATTGGCGCAAGAACCACGGAATCACAAACTCACCGTGAACTGGCATCAGGCTTATCAATGGCGGTGGGGTTTAAGAATGGTACGGACGGTAGCATTGCCACAGCGATTAATGCAATGAAAGCGTCCGCAATGGGGCATAGCTTTATTGGTATCAACCAGCAAGGGCAGGTGAATTTGCTCAACACCGCAGGCAATCCAAACGGACATATTATTTTGCGTGGTGGAAAAGCGCCAAATTACCAAGCGGAATTTATTCAACAAGCAGAACAAGA
This sequence comes from Avibacterium avium, assembly GCF_900454535.1. Taxonomy (GTDB): domain Bacteria; phylum Pseudomonadota; class Gammaproteobacteria; order Enterobacterales; family Pasteurellaceae; genus Avibacterium; species Avibacterium avium. The sequence goes on along the minus strand of NZ_UGSP01000001.1, from coordinate 1,543,473 downwards.
ATTACAAAAAGCAGGCTTAGAAGCCGCCATTATGGTGGATTGCAGCCACGGCAATTCGAATAAAGATTACCGCCGCCAGCCGATTGTGGCAGAAGATGTTACGCAGCAAATCGCCAATGGTAATAAATCCATTATTGGTGTGATGCTAGAAAGCCATATCAACGCAGGCAATCAAAGTGCTGAACAGCCAGTAAGCGAAATGCAATATGGTGTGTCAATTACTGATGCTTGCATTGATTGGGAAACCAGCGAGCAACTATTACGTCAAATGGCACAAGCATTGAGCAAAAAATAACTGGCAAAAATCATCAGACTGTAAAGAAATAAGGACAATAACGTGGACGCCCTAAAAGAACTGCGTACAGAAATTGATACATTGGATCAAGAATTATTGCAATTATTCGCAAAACGCTTGGCATTGGTAAAAAAAGTGGGAGAAATCAAACATCAACAGGGCTTACCCATTTATGTGCCAAATCGTGAAGCAGAAATGTTGCAAGCAAGACGGCAAGAAGCAGAAAAACTTGGTGTACCGCCAGATTTAATCGAAGATGTACTACGCCGTTTAATGCGCGAATCCTACACCAGAGAAAATCAATTCGGCTTTAAAACCGTTAATCCCAACATCAAAAAAATTGTGATTGTGGGCGGAAAAGGCAAGCTAGGTGGATTATTCTCACGTTATCTGCAACTTTCTGGTTATCAAGTAGAAAGTTTAGGGCGAAATGATTGGGACAACGCCGCGCAGATTTTATCGGGCGCAGATGTAGTTATTGTGTCCGTACCTATCGTAAACACGGTGGAAACCATTGAACGTCTTGCACCTTATTTAACAGAAAATATGTTGCTCACCGATCTCACCTCGGTGAAAAAAGCCCCGCTTGCCAAAATGCTGGAAGTGCATAAAGGGGCAGTGGTGGGCTTGCACCCAATGTTCGGGCCAGATATTGCAAGTATGGCAAAACAAGTGGTGGTACGTTGTGATGGGCGTTATCCAGAACGCTATCAATGGCTATTAGATCAAATTAGCATTTGGGGCGCGAAAATTTATCAAGCAGACGCCGCCGAACACGATCAAAGTATGACTTACATTCAAGCCTTACGCCACTTTGCTACTTTTGCCAACGGATTGCATTTATCCAAACAACCTGTGGAATTGGCGAAACTGTTAGCCTTATCTTCGCCAATTTACCGCTTAGAACTGGCAATGATCGGACGCTTGTTCGCCCAAGACGGTGCATTATACGCGGATATTATTATGGATAAACCAGAAAATCTTGAAGTGATCGAAAGCCTAAAACAAAGCTATGAAGAAAGCCTAAAATTCTTTGAACAAGGCGACAAACAAGGTTTTATCCAAGCTTTCGAACAAGTACGCGATTGGTTCGGTGATTATTCTGAACAATTCTTAAAAGAAAGCCGCCAATTATTACAACAGGCGAATGATTATAGACAACATTAAGTAAAATAAAAAACTGGTGAAAGCCAGTTTTTTTATGTTACAAATTTGTGATCAGTATCACAGCATAACTATGATTATTATCATAACTATGATAGTTCAAAATGAATTAATCTCATACTCGATTTAACTCACAATTAAGGAGCAGTTATTATGGCATTAACCATTTTGAGCTTTTTACTGGTCACAGGCTTTGTTGCTTGGATTTCTTGGCGGAAAACCAGAAATGATGATTTATCAACAGCTAAAGGATATTTTCTTGCTGGACGAGGGTTGAGTGCAGTTGTCATTGGTTGTTCAATGGTATTAACTTCACTTTCTACTGAACAATTAATTGGTGTCAATGCCAATTCCTATAAAGGCAATTTTTCTATTATTGCTTGGACGGTTCAATCAGTCATTCCGCTTTGTTTTTTGGCTTTGTATTTATTACCGAAATATATTCGTAATGGCTACACGACAATTCCAGAATTCTTTGAAAGCCGTTTTGATCGTCAAACACGCTTAATAATGTCAGGGTTATTTTTAGTATTCTATTTATTTATCGTTATTCCCACCGCACTTTATACAGGGGCAATTGCCTTCAATAAAATCTTCAATTTAGAAACAGTATTTGGAATTAGCTATGGTGAATCCATTGTTTACACCGTAATGGCGATAGGTTTTATTGGTGCGATTTATGCTATTTTTGGTGGCTTAAAAGCGGTGGCAGTATCAGATACTGCGAATGCAATTATTTTGGTTATTGGAGCAATTTTAGTACCAATTTTTGCCTTAATTTATTTAGGCAATGGCAGTTTTATGGAAGGTTTGCATATTATTGGTACAACGCACGTTGAAAAATTTAATGCTATTGGTAGTGCGACAGATGCTGTACCTTGGCCCGCAATGTTTACGGGGATTTTGATCGTAAACTTTTTCTATTGGACAACTAATCAAGCGATTGTGCAACGTGCATTAGGTGCGAAAGATTTAAAAGCGGGACAAAAAGGGATTTTAATTGCTGCGCTTTTCTTGCTCTTATTGCCGATTATTCTTAATTTACCGGGTTTGCTGAGTTTCCATATTTTAGGTGAAGGACTAAATCCAATTGATTTATCTTATCCTGAATTAGTTAATCGCGTTTTGCCAACAGTCCTACAAGGCTTCTTTATTGCGGCTTTATTTGGTGCAATTTTAAGTACATTCAATTCATTCTTAAATTCAGCAGCAACAATTTATTGTAAAGACTTATTGCCTTCACTAACCAAAAGAACCTTTAGCGAAACTGAATTAATTGTTTATGCGAAAAAAGTCTCGGCAGTCATGGCAGTTATCACCATCATTATTGGACCATTGCTTATGTTTGGTACAGATGGTATTTTCTTACTGACTAAACGTTTTGCAGGTTTTGTGAATATTCCTATTGTTGCTCTATTTGCAGTGGGATTATTCAATAAAACTGTATCGGGACTAGCAGCGCGTATTGCCTTATTGGTACATGTTATTTTATATTTCCTTATTGTTTGGGTATTTAATGTAAAAGTGAATTTTGTGTATGTAATGGCTGCACTATTCGTTTTTGATGTCGTATTAATGCTAGTATTAGGCTCGTTCTTACGCAGAAAAACACCTTATGTTGATAACGTATCGAACCAAAGCAATGTAGATTTAAGCAACTGGGAATATGTTAATATCACTGTGGCATCACTTGCATTAGGTTTAGTTTCTCTTTATGCGTTGCTTTCTCCAATTGGGCTTGCTTCAGAAAATGGTAAACCACTTTGGGTACTTGCTGCTTACGCAATTCTTCAAGTGATTTTATTTGTGGTAATTGGTCGAAATAAGAAAAAGGTGTAACCAATGAAAAATGTAATTTATATTCTTTTAGATCAAGTTAGAAAAGATATGCTTGGTACTTATGGACATAAGATTGTAAAAACGCCGAATTTAGATCGTTTAGCGAGAGAAGGTGTTCGTTTTGATAATGCCTTCACGCCAGCTTCAGTTTGTGGCCCTGCTAGAACATCACTTTTTACAGGGCAAATGCCTTCTACCCATGGCATTATTCGAAATGGTGAAAAAGGTGGAACAGGAGAAATTCCGGCAGAACAACCACATATCGGAAAACTGAATGGCTATAATTGCTATGTTGCAGGAAAATGGCACGTTGGCACGAGATCTGTTCCAAGAGATTACGGTATTAAAGGGCATAATTTTGACGGATATGGCTACCCAGGCAGCCACGTTTATAAAAATTTGGTGTTTGATCAATCACCTACCCAGCCAAATCGTTACCCTGAATGGCTTGCAGAAAAAGGCTTCCCTACGCCAGAAGTCAGCCTAGCTTATTTTGGTGATAACCCACATTTAAGAGTACAAGAATTGTGCGGTTTACTTTCAGGAACAAAAGAACAAACGATTCCCTATTTTATTGTTGATGAGGCGAAAAGCTTTATTTTAGAATCTCTTGCTGAGCATAAGCCTTTCTTTACTTGGATTAATTTCTGGGGGCCGCATACGCCTTGCATTGTTCCTGAGCCTTATTATTCAATGTATGATCCAAAAGATGTCGTCCTTGATGAAAGTTTCTTTAAACCTTTAGAAGGTAAACCCGGCCATTATCGTACTATTTCTAAAATGTGGGGAATGTGGGAAGCGAGTGAAGAACGCTGGAAGGAAGTGATCACCAAATTCTGGGGGTATATCACCTTAATTGATGATGCTATCGGTGAATTATTTGACTTCCTTGAAAAACATAATCTTTATCAGGATTGTTTTATTGTTGCCACCGCAGATCACGGCGATGCAATGGGCGCACATAGAATGATTGAAAAAGGTGAGTTTATGTTTGATACCACCTACAATATTCCATTGATTATTAAAGATCCTGAATCTTCACGTATCAATGAAGTGGACGATAATTTAGTTTATCTGCACGATTTGACTTCAACTGTGTTTGATGTTGCTGGGCAAGCCGTTCCAGAAACCTTCCAGGGCGAAAGCCTATTGCCGATTTTGCGAGAAAATAAATCCAATGATCGTAAGGGGATATTAGCTCAACTTGCAGGGCATTTTGTTTATTTTGAACAGAGAATGTGGCGTAGGAAAGATTATAAATTGGTCTTCAATGCAAGTGATGTAGGAGAGTTGTATGATATTCGCAATGATCCTGAGGAGTTACATAATTTGTTTTATGACCCAGAATATCAGCAAGTGAAAAAAGAAATGTTAGAAGAAATGCGGGCAGAAATGCTGAAGTATAAGGATCCATTAGAAAACTGGGTATATCGTATTATTAATGAGATCTAACTCTTCTAAATAAGAGCCAAAAGAAAAAGTGCGGTAAAAAATTTCTGATTTTTTCACCGCACTTTTGTTTTAATCGTTATTCAATAACAATTATTTTGCGGAGTAATAGCCACCCATTGCGCTATATACGGCGTTTTCGCTTTGAATGAGGTTGTATTTTGCATTCAAAATGGAAAGCTCGGAGTTGCGTTCGGTGCTTGCGGCGTTTAACCATTCTCTTAGTTCTGCAATGCCTGCATCATAGCGGTTTTTGTAATATTGCGTGATGCGTTTGTTGTAGTTGTAGGTTTGCTGCAAGTTGGCGAAGTTTTGACGCGCTTGGTTGTAAGCAAAATAGTTGGTATCAATATCATTTAAGGCTTTGGTAATGCTTTGTTCAAAGTTGACAAGTGCAAGATCATAAGCCGATTCTGAAATTTTCACGTTCCATTTCACGGTGTTCCAGCTCAAGAATGGCAAGCTAATTCCTACTGTTCCGCCTGCGATAGGGGTGTTGAATGCGTTGTCAATTTTATTGCCGCTAGAACCTAAACTTCCGCCTAAGGTAATGGTTGGGAACCAGCTTTTTTGCATTGCTTTGGCATCTTTGAAAGCGCTGTTTAAGCGATATTGATAGCCTTTTACGTCTGGACGATTAGCAATGGCAGAAAGAGGCACATTAAGGTTTACCCCCACATTTTTTACTTTAAGAATATGCGGGTAATTCACTTTTAATGGATCACTTGGTTTTAAATTCAATAAGTTACGCAAGGTGGCTTCTGCTGTTTTCTTTTGCGTTTGGTAATTGATTAAGCTGTTACGCGCTGTTAAAACCGCTTGTTGCGCTTGATCGGAACTTGCGCGATCTGCAACGCCTTGGCGGAATTTATTTTGCATAATGCGGTTAATTTCGGAATAGTAATTGATGGTTTTATTCACGGTGCTAATCGCATCATTTAAGTAACCAAGTTGATAGTAGGTTAAGATTACGGAGTTGATTAATGAAATGCGCGCTGCTTCAAGATCTTGTTCGCTAGCAGCGTGTCGCCATTCTGCGGCAGAAGCTGAATCAGCTAAACGACGCCATAAATCTAGGGTGTAACTCACGTTTAATGCACCACCGTGGCTAATCACGGAAGAGCCGCCATCGTGAATATTTTTGTTAGCCGAAGAAGATACCGAACCACTGAAATTTGGTACTAAATTTGCGCCGATTAAATTCGCGTTATAAAGTGCCGTATTTACAGCAATGGCTGCTTTGGCTAAATCTTTGTTATTTTCCAAAGCTTGCTCAACTAATTGATTAAGCTGTGGATCTTTATACATCGTCCACCAATTTTCTTGAATGTTGTATTGTTTGGTTAATTCTTCATATTGTTGGAAATCTTGTTGTGACGCTTTGTAAGAATCGTCAAGATTCGCACAGCCAGCTAACAACACAGACAAGCCAATAGCAAGTGAGAGTTTGGATTGTTTTAACATCATTTTTTCCTTATTAAATAAAATCGTAAGCAAATAAAGTGCGGTGTAATTTTGCCGATTTTTTATTGCCTGATTGTTGAAATTTTATCAAAAAACTATTCCTGAGCTAAAGCGGTAATTGGATTTAATTGCGAAGCATTTTTTGCTGGCATATAGCCAAAAATCACCCCAATTAAGCTTGAGCAGAGCAGGGCGGCGATAATCGAGAAGGTGGAAAAGATCATCGTAAAATCTTTCACCAGCCAATTAAACACTGTGCCTAGCACCATTGATAGCACCACGCCAGTGATGCCACCAATCAAGCAAATTAGCACCGCTTCAATGAGAAATTGTTGCAGAATATTAAACTGCCGCGCGCCAATCGCCATTCGCACGCCAATTTCTTTGGTTCGCTCGGTTACCGAAACCAGCATAATATTCATCACCCCAATGCCGCCTACCACAAGGGAAATAATGGCAATGGAAGAAATCAGCAACTTCATTGTATTTGTTGTGCTTTCAATAGTTTGCTTGATCGTATCCGTGTTAAACACGAAAAAATCTTTTTTGCCGTGGCGCACGGTGAGCAGGCGAGTGAGATCTTTTTCTGCCACTTTAGAACTAATTTCATCACGAATTTTTACCGTGATTGAGCTAATTTTTTGATTGCCCGAAATTTTGTTCATCGCCGTTGTGTAAGGGATATAAATATTCAAACTTGAGCTATTCATTCCCATATTATTGCTCGTTGCCACGCCAATAACACGCAATGGTTTTTTATTAATCATTAAAACTTTGCCAAAGGGATTTTGATTGTTGAACACTTCGCGTAACGTGTTTTCATCAATCACGGCCACTTGTTCGCTATGTTTTACAGCGTCTGCGCTGAAAAATGAGCCTTCTGCTTTACTTAAACCGCGCACATTAAAATATTGCTCACCCACGCCACGCACTTGGGCGGTGAAACTTCGGTTACCGTAAGTGAGCGTGCCGTTCACCGAGCTATTTGGCGTAACACTGGCAATATAGCTTTGTTTGGCAAGCATATCGGCATCCGCCACGGTAAGGTTTTGATTTTTCGCCGCGCGCCGATCACCAAAGCCCGTACCGTTATAAATATCCATTGTGTTTGTTCCCATCGCATTGATATTGCTAAGGATTTTTTGTTGCGAGCCGTTACCCAAGGCAACCACGCAAACCACTGAAGTAATACCAATAATAATCCCTAACATTGTCAGCAAGGAACGCAATTTATGCGCCACAATGGCTTTAATAGACATTTTGAAGGATTCAAAAAATTGATCTTTATAAAATTGTAATCGGCTTTTATTGCTTTGCGGTATGATGTCTTGTTTTTGCGTAATGTGTTCCGATTTACGGCGATCTTCAATAATTTTGCCGTCTTTGATCTCAATAATACGATTAGCAAAATTTGCCACGTTTTTATCGTGTGTTACCAAAATAATGGTGTGGCCCTCGCTGTGTAGCTGAGTGAGAATATCCATCACGGTTTCGCCACTTTTGCTATCTAACGCGCCAGTAGGTTCATCGGCTAAAATAATTTCGCCCCCATTCATCAAGGCACGTGCAATACTTACACGTTGTTGTTGGCCACCTGAAAGCTGATTTGGTTTGTTTTCTAAGCGATCGCCTAAGCCTAATTTTTCTAATAATTGTTTGGCTCGTTGTAGGCGAGTAGTCTGATCGATGCCTGCATAAATGGCAGGAAGTGCCACATTTTCCACCGCACTTAGGGTTGAAAGCAGGTTATAGCGTTGAAAAATAAAGCCAAATTTTTTCTGCCGTAAATCAGAAAGCTGATCACGATTGAGTTGGCTGACTTCTAAACCATCGACTTTATAAGAGCCTGATGTCGCTGTATCTAAGCAGCCAATAATGTTCATCAAGGTGGATTTGCCTGAACCTGATTGGCCAATAATGGCAATAAAATCGCCTTTTTTGATGTTTAAATTGATGTCTTTTAACACCTGAGTGCGGTTTTCTCCTTCACCAAAAAATTTATTGATGTGGCTTAATTCAATAATATTCATAAAAAAACCACCGCACTTTATAAAATTCGAGGACCGCGGAAAGTATTTCCCACTTTTTCATCGCTGGTTACTTGCGAGGAAATCACTTTTTCCCCTTCTTTCAAACCATTTAAAATTTGCGTATTCATATCATCGCTTAACCCTGTAACAACGGTACGTTTTTCTACTTTATCGTTGTCTTTCAAAATATTAACAAAGGTTTCCTTTCCATCTTTGTGTAACGTGATAGTAGGAACAAGCAACGTATTTTGTGCATCGGCAATGATAATGGTATTTTGTGTCGTCATTCCAATGCGCAGTTGGTTATCAGGATTATTTATTAAGACATTAGCATAATAATAAACCGCACTAGTATCTGAAACGCTTTCTTTATATTCGTTATCCGTGAGCGTGGTGATGGCAGGATCAACGGAATGAATGGTGGAATGATAGACTTTGTCTGGCTCAGAAAGGGTAGTAAATTCCACAGCCATTCCAGCTTTCACTTTGGTGATGTCGCCTTCAGAAATTTCAGGTTTAATCAGCATTTTGCTTAAATCCGCCACTTGTACAATGGTTGGGGTCGTTTGGTTGGCGTTCACCGTTTGCCCTTCGGATACGGGAATGGACAGCACTGTACCGTCTAAAGGCGAAAGAATTTGGGTATATTGTAAATTGGTTTTCGCTGTATCTACTTGAATTTCCGCACGCTGAATGGCAGCTTCCACTTCAGAAATCGCCGCTTTGGCAGCAGATAAATTATTTTTCGCCGCATTCAGTTCATCTAAAGAAGTGGATTTACTCGCATATAATTTCGCAAGGCGATCATAGGCAGATTTCGCCACATTGTAAGCTACTTGTTTTGCATTTAGCTGAGCTTGGTAGGCTTTTAATTCCGCTTGTGCTGAATTTAACGCATTCACTTGATTTTTAGAGTCAATTTCTGCGATTAAATCCCCTTGTTTGATATGTTGCCCCAATACAACGTGAATTTTTTCAATTTTACCCGAGGCTTGCGCGCCCACTTCCACACGGTTATAAGCACGAACGGTGCCTGCGGTGATGACGGATTTTTTGATTTCGCCACGGCGCACATTTTCTGTTAAATAGGTGGTTTCTTGTTGATTAGAATGGTTGAAATAACTATAAGCACCAAATGCCACTAACCCAACGGCAAGTAGGGAAAAAATCGTTTTTTTACGCATAAAAACTCCGAGAAAAATAACAATCGTTTTATTCGATGATTATAGTAGAAAACCTTTCTTAAGAAGACCTTAAGAAAAATAAATTTACACTGAATGAACGTTCGTTCATTTTAGGGCGTGAATTGTATCATTTATCTAAGGAAAATCAACCGCACTTTTGAATTCTGCCGTTAAACATAGTAGAATGGACAACAATTTTTTTACAAAAATCGAGAATATTTTGAGGTCAAAATGAGCCATATTACAGAGAACGAACATCAACCAACCAATTTTATTCGTCATATTATTGATGAAGATTTGGAAACAGGGAAAGTAAACCACGTTTACACCCGTTTTCCACCTGAGCCAAATGGCTATTTACATATTGGCCACGCAAAATCGATCTGCTTAAACTTTGGTATTGCAGAAGATTACAAAGGCTTGTGTAACTTGCGTTTTGACGACACCAACCCTGTTAAAGAAGATGTGGAATATGTCGATTCCATTAAACAAGATGTGGAATGGCTTGGTTTCCATTGGGAGGGCAAGGCACGTTATGCGTCTGATTATTTCGATGCCCTTTACGGCTATGCCATTGAATTAATTGAGAAAGGTTTGGCTTACGTTGATGAGCTTTCGCCTGAACAAATGCGTGAATATCGAGGCACATTGACCGAACCAGGAAAAAACAGCCCTTATCGTGATCGTAGCGTGGAAGAAAACTTAGCCTTATTCGAAAAAATGAAAAATGGCGAGTTTGCCGAAGGAAAAGCTAGCTTGCGTGCCAAAATTGATATGGCATCACTGTTTATGGTAATGCGAGATCCAGTGTTATACCGCATTAAATTTGCGGAACATCACAATACAGGGAATAAATGGTGCATTTATCCAATGTACGATTTCACCCATTGTATTTCCGATGCGATTGAGGGCATTACGCATTCATTATGTACCTTGGAATTCCAAGATAACCGCCGTTTATATGATTGGGTGCTTGAGCACATTTCCATTAAACGCCCATTGCCACATCAGTATGAATTTTCACGTTTGAACTTGGAATATACCCTCACGTCTAAGCGTAAATTGTTGAAATTAGTGGAAGATGAAGTGGTTGATGGTTGGAACGATCCGCGTATGCCGACCATTTCAGGTTTACGCCGCCGTGGTTATACGCCAGCGTCAATCCGTGAATTTTGCCGCCGTATTGGGGTAACCAAGCAAGATAACGTGGTGGAATTTAGTGCGCTAGAATCTTGTATTCGTGATGATCTTAACCAAAATGCACCGCGTGCAATGGCGGTGATTAATCCATTAAAAATCGTGATTGAAAACTTTGACGGACAAGAAATGCTTTCTGCGCCAAATCACCCAAATCGCGAAGAATTAGGTCATCGCCAATTGCCATTTACTAAAGAAATTTATATTGATCAAGCGGATTTCCGTGAAGAAGCCAATAAACAATATAAACGTTTAGTATTAGGCAAAGAAGTGCGCTTGCGTAATGCTTATGTGATCAAGGCGGAGCGTGTGGAAAAAGACGCTGAGGGCAACATCACCACCGTTTATTGTACTTATGATCCTGAAACCTTAGGCAAAAATCCTGCGGACGGGCGTAAAGTCAAAGGCGTGATTCATTGGGTTTCTGCCACAGATAATGTGCCAGCTGAATTCCGTTTATACGACAAATTATTCACTGTGCCAAACCCAAGTGCGGCAGAAGAGCTTTACGAAGTGTTAAATCCAAATTCTTTGGTGGTAAAACACGGTTTTGTGGAAAAAAGTTTAGCTAACGCACAAGAAGAAAAAGCCTACCAATTTGAACGTGAAGGCTATTTCTGTACTGATAGCAAAGACAGCCACCCAGAACACCTGATTTTCAACTTAACCGTAAGTTTGAAAGAAGGGTTCTAATTCTTTTCTAAACAATAAGTGCGGTGAAAAATTGAGAAAATTTTTACCGCACTTTTTTATTGAATAATCACAATGCAATTAGAAAAAAACTTTTGGCAGCATAAATCACTGTTAGAAATGAATGAAGCAGAATGGGAAGCTCTGTGTGATGGTTGCGGCAAATGCTGTTATCGTAAATTTATTGAGGGCCGTGGGCGGCGCAAAAAGCTGTATTTCACTCGCATTGCCTGCAATTTGCTTGATTTAGACAGCGCGAAGTGCGGTAATTATGCGCAACGTTTCCAGCTTGAGCCAGATTGTACCAAGCTCACCAAAAAGAATTTGCCTGATTTCCATTGGCTGCCAGCCACCTGTGCCTATCGGTTATTATATGAAAATAAACCGCTGTTTGATTGGCATCCGTTAATTTCTGGCGATCCCAATAGCGTAAAGCTCGCGCATATTCCCATTGAAAACGGCATTCACGAAAAAGACGTGATTGATTGGTTTGAGTTTGTGATTGATGATGCCTAATTTGCACTTAGCCTTAAGTGCAAATTATTTTACAGACTGACACTCGGTTTTACTTGAAAGGTAAGATTTAAGGCTTTCATCACTTTTAGTACCGTTGCAAAAGTTGGGTTGCCAGACCCAGATAAAGCTTTATATAATCCTTCTCGACTAATACCCGTTTCTCTCGATAATTGGCTCATATTCCTTGCTTTGGCAATATCACCAAGTGCAGAAAGAATAAGTTCCATATTATCTTCTTGTAAAACTTCATTCAGATAAAGCTGCATTTCATCTTCATTATTGAGATATTCAGCCACATCAAAATCAGTTAATTTTTCCATTTTCAAACTCCCAGCTCCTTAGCTAATTGTTTGGCTTTTAAAATATCGTTAGATTGAGTGGATTTATCTCCACCACATAACAAAATAACCCATTCACCATTATGATTTTTCAAATATACCCGATAACCTTTTCCTTCAGTAATTCTCAGCTCTGATAAGCCCTCACCAATAGGCCTGACATCACCAAAATTGCCAAATGATAAACGTTTTAATCGTGCAAGAATTTTGATTTTCGCACGTTGATCTTTAAGATTTTTTAACCATTTATCAAAGGTTTCAGTACGCTTTATGGAAATCATCGTGATTATTAGGGAATTGAGAATAGATGCATTATAGCGCTAAATCTTTATTTGTAAACTGTAGTTATCAAATTGAATATTTCTTATAATCTGATTTGTCTATGCAAAATTCACTTTATATTTTCCACTTAATACCGAACAATCTTTATTTGACGAAGATCACGAATTTAAAGGAAACCGTTTGCTTTTAACTCATTGATTTGTAGAATGAAGTTAATTCTCCAGTATTTATGGTTGTTGGAAAAGCATATGGATATTAGCGCAACACTTCAAGCAAAGGCTGAGAAATTAGGCATAGCCATTTCTCATTATGATATTGATGGCAATTTGATTTATGCCAATCCAGAGAGTTTGGCGTATTTTATTGAGCTGCTTTTCTTACAGCGAGAAAATCCAGAGGACATAGAAAATAAAAGTGCGGTGCAATTTGATGATGTTTTTGTGGCGCTGGAGGGGGAAACCATTGTTTATGATATTGCACGGTTAAATCTCGACAGCCATATTCTTCAAGTTACCTTATTTAATGAACAACATCAGCCTGTAACACCACTTTCCTTTTCTAATCATCAACTTTCTTTTCCTGCGCAGCCTTTTGGCTATTATCTTTTACAGCTTTCCAGCCGCGAAAGAAACTACCACGTTCGCCTTTTCGTTAGCCCGAAAACCGCCTATCAACCTGCGATTTTTCAACAGCAAAAAGCGTGGGGCTTGAATGTTCAGCTTTATAGTTTACGCTCAGCACGAAATTGGGGGATTGGGGATTTTGCTGATTTGGCTTATTTGGTGGAACAGGGCGTGATGTATGGGGCAGAATTTATCGGGATTAACCCCTTACACGCAATGTATTCCGCTGTGCCTGAATGGGCAAGCCCTTATAGTTCAGCATCAAGACGCTATTTGAATTGGCTTTACCTTGCCATTGACCAGCTGCCTGAATATAAATTGTGTAAATCCGTGCAAAATTGGCTGAATCAAGAGAATATTCAACAGCAACTTGCGGCCTTACGCCAAGCAGAGCAAGTGAATTATACAGAAATTACGCAGCTAAAATTCACCGCACTTGAGAAACTTTATGCTTATTTCCAACGTAGCAGTGCGGCAAAAATGCAGCAACGACAAAAAGCCTTTGCGGATTTTGTTAAACAACAGGGCAAAGGCTTGTTATATCAAGGCCTATTTGAATGCTTAGATCGCCAAAGTTCTCATCAAGCCATTGAGCAAGAAAATCAAATTGGTTGGCTTGGTTGGCAACAATATCAACAACTTAATGATAAACAACGGGATAAATTAATCCGTCAGCATAAAGACCAAGTGATGTTTTATTGCTGGCTACAATGGCTGGCGCAAGAACAGCTCAATCATCTGCAAACCTTATGCCAAGCGAAAGGAATGCGCTTAGGTATTTATGGCGATTTAGCCGTAAGTAGTTCAAGGGGCAGTGCTGATGTATGGGCTGATCCGCAGCTTTATTGCGTTGATGCTTCTGTGGGCGCTCCGCCTGATCCACTTGGCCCAGTGGGGCAAAATTGGAATATTCCGCCTTACAACCCTACTGAATTAAAAGCCCGAGGTTTTCAGCCTTTTATTGAATTATTGCGGGCCAATATGCAGCATTTTGGTGTGCTGCGTATTGATCACATTATGGGGCTGTTCCGCTTATGGCTTATTCCCCCTGAAAAAACCGCCGCAGATGGGCTTTATGTGCATTATCCTTTTGCTGAATTAATGGCAATTTTAGCCATTGAAAGTCAGCGTAATCAATGTCTTGTGGTGGGCGAGGATTTAGGCACAGTGCCAGATGAAGTGCGGTGGAAATTAAATGAATTTCAGATTTTTTCCTATTTTGTGCTGTATTTTGAACAACGTAATTTGCAATATCCTGATAAGCACGCTTTCCCTATTAACGCCTTTGCCACTATTGGCACGCACGATGTTCCGTCTTTAAGTAGCTTTTGGCATTGCCGCGATTTGGAACTTTTCGCCCAACTTGGCGTGTTGCAAGGGGACGTGTTGAAACAGAAATATGATCAGCGTGTCATTGACAAACAGGCCTTACTCAATAGTCTGCACCGTGATCAATATTTGCCTGATGATTACTGGGGCGATGCGCTCAGTATGGCAATGCACCAAAACTTAATGCGGGTGATCCACCTTTATTTGGCAGAAAGCCAAACCAAGCTCATTGGCGTGCAGTTAGAAAATTTATTGGAGCAAGAAATTTCCTTCAATTTACCGGGGACGTCATTGGAATATCCAAATTGGCGAATGAGATTATCTCGTTCCATTGAAGAAATCTTTTCTGACGAAAAAATCACCGCACTTTTAACCGAAATTAACCAAGCGCGTCTGCGATAAGAGGTTTATATGAATAAATTCCTTCCACAAGAAACCATTAATGCGTTTTTCAACGGCACACATTCCGATCCGTTTTCCGTGTTAGGTATGCACGAAACCGAAAAAGGCATTGAAATCCGCGTGTTATTGCCTGATGCGGATAAAGTCGTGATTGTTAATAAAGAAAATCAACAAAAGGTGTGCGAATTAGATTGTCTTGATGAACGTGGTTTTTTCGCCGGTGTAGTGCCTGATACACGCAGTTTTTTTGCTTATCAGCTTGAAGTTTATTGGGGCAATGAACCACAAATTATTGAAGACCCTTATCGCTTCCACCCAATGATTCAAGAGCTGGATAATTGGTTGTTGGCAGAAGGTTCTCATTTACGTCCTTATGAAATTATCGGGGCGCATTTTATGGAATGTGAAGGCGTGTCGGGCGTGAATTTCCGTTTATGGGCGCCGAATGCGAAGCGGGTTTCTGTGGTGGGCGATTTCAACTATTGGGACGGTCGCCGCCACCCAATGCGTTTTCACGCGTCCAGTGGGATTTGGGAATTGTTTGTGCCAAAAGCAGCGCTTGGACAACTGTATAAGTTTGAAGTGTTAGATTGCAACGATCAGCTACGCTTAAAAGCCGATCCTTATGCCTTTAGCTCACAGCTTCGCCCTGATACGGCTTCACAAATTAGCCCATTGCCAGATGTGGTGGAAATGACCGAACAACGCCGCAAAGCGAACCAGTTCGATCAACCAATTTCTATTTATGAAGTGCATTTAGGCTCTTGGCGGCGTAATCTGGAAAATAATTTCTGGCTAGATTATGACCAAATTGCAGACGAGCTTATTCCTTATGTGAAAGAAATGGGCTTTACCCATATTGAATTTTTGCCTTTATCGGAATTCCCATTTGACGGCTCTTGGGGTTATCAACCCATTGGACTTTATTCGCCAACCAGCCGTTTTGGCACACCAGAAGGCTTTAAACGCTTAGTCGATAAAGCCCACGAAGCTGGTATTAATGTGATTTTAGATTGGGTACCGGGCCATTTCCCAAGTGATACCCACGGCTTGGTGGCCTTTGACGGCACGGCGTTGTATGAACACGCTGATCCAAGAGAGGGCTATCATCAAGATTGGAATACGTTAATTTATAACTACGGTCGCCACGAGGTAAAAAACTTCTTATCAGGCAATGCCTTATATTGGCTTGAACGCTTTGGTTTAGACGGCTTGCGTGTCGATGCAGTGGCATCAATGATTTACCGTGATTACAGCCGAGCAGACGGTGAATGGATTCCAAATCAATATGGTGGCCGTGAAAATTTAGAAGCCATTGAGTTTTTAAAACATACCAATTATGTACTTGGTACGGAAAATGCGGGCGCAATCACCATTGCGGAAGAATCCACGTCCTTTGCTGGCGTAACCCACCCACCGCAAGATGGCGGTTTAGGTTTCCATTTCAAATGGAATATGGGCTGGATGAACGACACCCTTGCCTATATGAAAAGAGATCCGATTTATCGCCAACATCATCACGATCAAATGACTTTTGGAATGATGTATCAATATAGCGAAAACTTTGTATTGCCACTTTCTCACGATGAAGTCGTACACGGCAAAGGCTCGCTGATCGGCAAAATGCCGGGCGATGCGTGGCAACAATTTGCTAATTTGCGTGCTTATTATGGCTATATGTGGGGCTATCCGGGTAAAAAATTGCTCTTTATGGGCAATGAATTTGCGCAAGGACGTGAATGGAATTATCAAGAAAGCCTAGATTGGTTCTTGCTTGATGAAAGTATTGGCGGTGGCTGGCATAAAGGCGTATTAAATTTAGTGCGAGATTTAAACCGCACTTATCAAAATCACCCTGCGTTATACCAATTAGATTGCGATCCAAAAGGCTTTAATTGGCTTGTGGTGGACGATTATCAAAATTCTGTGTTCGTGTTTGAGCGTTGCAGCCGCGATGATGAGCGCATTATTGTAATCAGTAACTTCACGCCAGTGCCTCGTTATGATTATCGCTTTGGCGTGAATGAAGCAGGCGTGTATGAAGAAATTCTTAATACGGATTCTTATTTCTACCAAGGTTCTAACGTAGGCAACCAAGGGGAAGTGGTGAGTGAAGAAATTCCAAGCCACGATAAAGATCATTCTATTTCCGTAACCATTCCGCCATTGGCAACCATTTATTTAAAATGGAAAAAGCCTGCAAAAAGTACAAAAAAAGCGCAAAGTACAAAAGCAGAAAAAGTGAAAAAAACTGAAAAAACGGATACAGCGGAAAAAGAACAAAAGGTGAAAACAGTAAAAGCGGCAAACGTAACGAAAGCCAATACAGCTAAAAGCAAAAAAGCCACGAAGAAAAAAGCATAAGTAAAACGGATAAATGGATAGCACAATGATCAGCACGGCAGTAGGAAAGCCTTATCCCTTAGGAAGTAGCGTTGAAATTTTGCAATATGCTTCAGGTAAGAAAAAAGTGGGGTGGAATTTTGCCTTATTTTCTTCCTGTGCAGAAAACGTCAAATTATGTTTATTTTTTGATGGACAAGAATTGCCACTGGAAATGTACCAAAGCGGTGATGTTTGGCATTTGTGGGTGGGCGATCTGCCTTATGGCACGCAATATGGCTTTCGTATTACGGGAAAAGACGGTGCATTGTGCAACCCACAAAAATTAATGCTTGATCCTTATGCCAAAGCTGTCATCGGCAAGCCAGATTTAAGTAGCGATGAAAAACGGCAATGGTTTTTGCTTAGTGATCTGAGAGATAACGCGCATCTTGCCCCAAAAGCCGTATTGGAAAGCGAAGCGTTTGATTGGCAAGGTGATAAACCCTTAGCCACACCTTGGGCAGAAACCATTATTTATGAATTGCACGTTAAAGGTTTCACGCAACTGAGAGAAGATTTGCCTGAAGCCATTCGTGGCACTTATGCGGGTTTAGCGCACCCCACAATGATTGCCTATTTAAAAGAACTCGGCATAAGTGCGGTGGAAATTTTGCCCATAAATTATCACCTTGATGAACCCCATTTACAGGAAAAAGGCTTAGCCAATTATTGGGGATACAGCCCTTTAGCGATGTTTGCGGTGGAATCGGAATATTGGTCGGGACAAGCTGACACAACGCCATTAAGTGAATTTAAAACAATGGTTCGCGCACTTCACCAAGCGGGCATTGAAGTGATTTTAGATGTGGTATTCAACCACAGTATGGAATCAGAAAAACACTTCCCGACATTTAGCCAGCGTGGAATTGATGATCGAACTTACTATTGGCAAAACGCGCAAGGGGAATATCTAAACGCCACAGGCTGCGGCAATACCTTAAATTTAGCCAATGATATTACTCGCCGTTGGGTGTTGGATTGCTTAATTTATTGGGTGGAAGAATGTCATATTGACGGTTTCCGTTTTGATCTCGCCACAGTGTTAGGTAGAGAAACCCCAGACTTTAACCCACAGACACAGCTGTTTGCAGAAATCGCTCAAGAACCACGTTTACAACACTGTAAATTTATTGCAGAACCTTGGGACATTGGCGAGGGGGGCTATCAAGTAGGCAATTTCCCGAGCTATTTTGCCGAATGGAACGACCGTTTCCGTGATGATATGTGCCGTTTTTGGCTGTGGAAAAGTGGTGAATTAGGTGGTTTTGCGCAACGTTTCGCAGGATCAAGCGATATTTATCAAAATGGCGATCGCAAGCCGCATAATTCGGTGAATTTTATCACGGCGCACGATGGCTTTACCCTGTGCGATCTCACCAGTTATAACGAAAAACATAATCTTGCCAATGGCGAGCAAAACCGTGATGGGCGTAACGAAAATTATAGTTATAACCACGGCATAGAGGGCGTGGAAAATATCCCTGATGACGTGAAATATCAACGCTTTCTAAGCGCTTGTGGCTTGCTAGGCAGTTTATTGTTAGCCAATGGCACGCCAATGCTGCTAGCTGGTGATGAATTTGGGCATAGCCAACAAGGCAACAATAATGCCTATTGCCAAGATAACGAAATCACTTGGTTAAATTGGCAGAAATTTCAACCGCACTTATTTGAAGCGGTAAAACAATTTATTGCATTGCGTAAAACGATCCCAAGCTTACAACGGGATCAATGGTGGACAGATGACAATGTGCAATGGCGCAATCCACAAGGGGAATTAATGCGTGTGGAAGATTGGCACAATCCCCATAGCAAAGCAATGCAAATTCAATTAGATGAAAATTGGTTACTTTTAATCAATGCAAAAGCAGAATTACAAACATTCTTGTTGCCAGATGGGAAATGGGAAGTTGTGTATAGCGGTGCATCGGTACAAATGCAAGGAAATCTATGGGCTGTAAATGATCTCGCATTCGTATGCTGCACGAGAAAAGGAAATGACTATTGAGCAATCAATAAATTAATGCGAGGAAAATGCAATGAGCAACAGTATATCAAAATCACCAAATAAATATGATCTTGTGAAAGATACCTTGGTGTTAATTTTAGCAGGGGGACGTGGCTCAAGACTTTATGAGCTAACAGATAAACGAGCAAAACCGGCACTTTATTTTGGCGGCAACAGACGAATTATTGATTTTGCGTTATCCAACTGTATTAACTCAGGGCTAAACCATATTGGTGTGGTTACCCAATATGCAGCACATTCATTATTACGCCATTTGCAAAAAGGCTGGTCGTTCTTGCCACAAGAGCGTGGTGAGTTTATTGATATGTTGCCAGCGCGTCAGCAAATTGATGATTCCACTTGGTATCGTGGCACGGCAGATGCGGTGTATCAAAATATGGCAATTATTCGTGATCATTACTGCCCGAAATATATTTTAATCTTAGCAGGCGACCATATTTATAAACAAGATTATAGCCAAATGTTGCTCGATCACGTTTCAAGTAATGCAAAATGTACCGTGGGTTGTATTGAAGTGGAACGCGAAAAAGCCTGTGAATTTGGGGTAATGGCGGTAGATGAAAATCTTAAGGTCAAAGCTTTCGTTGAAAAACCAAAAGATCCTCCAGCAATGGCAGGCAAACCAAATGTGTCTTTGGCTTCAATGGGGATTTATGTGTTTAACGCCGATTACCTCTACGATATTTTAGAGCGTGAAGTGAACACCCCTTACACTTCCCACGATTTCGGTAAAGATGTGTTGCCAAAATGTTTAGAAGAAGGCACGCTTTATGCCCACCCATTCAGCCGTTCTTGTATGGGACGCAACACTGATGGTGAAATTTACTGGCGTGATGTGGGAACATTGGACAGCTTCTGGCAATCCAACATTGACTTGGTTTCTGAAAATCCGCAGTTGGATATTTATGATCAGCGCTGGCCAATTCGCGGTAATCCAACGCAAACTTACCCGTCAAAATTCTTTTATAGCAAATCAGACATTAAACCAGTAGATAACTGTTTGATTTCGGGCGGTTGTGTGATTACTGATGCGTCCATTAGCTATTCTGTTCTGTTTGATCGCGTTACCGTGCAAGAAGGCTCATTGGTGGATCACAGCGTAGTGCTACCACAAGTCACCATTGGTAAAAATTGTACGCTCAAACGCTGTATCATCGATCGCCACAGTGTGATTCCAGACGGAATGCAAATTGGCGTGGATTTAGAACTGGATAGTAAACGCTTTAGAGTGAGTAGCGGCGGCGTCGTGCTAGTTACCGCTTCAATGTTAAAGAAGCTCAATGGTGAAAAAATCGCCTTTGAAGCCCATTTAGATTAATACAAAGCTAAGAGAAGTGCGGTGGAATTTTTATGGATTTTCACCGTATTTCTCTGTTTTAAGGAATAAAAAAGAATGAGAGTTTTACACGTTTGTTCAGAACTTTATCCGTTACTCAAAACAGGCGGATTAGCTGATGTGATGGGCGCATTGCCTTTTGCGCAACAGCAAATTGGAATGGACACCCGAATTTTACTGCCTGCTTATCCTGCCATTGCCGCAGGTATTCCTAACACCGTTGTGGTGGCGGAATTTGATAATTTTGCTGGGCATATTGTGCTACGTTATGGCGAATATAACGGGCTAGGCGTTTATTTAATTGACGCGCCGCATTTGTATGCCAGAGAGGGCAATCCTTACCACGATCAATGGTATAACGATTACGCTGATAACTATAAACGCTTTGCTTTGCTCGGTTGGGTTGGGGCAGAGCTTGCGGTGGGCTTAGATGCCTGGTGGCAAGCGGAAGTGGTACACGCCCACGATTGGCACGCAGGCTTAGCCAGTGCCTACTTGGCGGCGAAAGGTAGCCCCGCAAAATCGGTGTTTACCATTCACAATCTCGCCTATCAAGGGGTATTTTCTTATCATCATTTATTTGAGTTAGGGCTACCTTGGGAAATGTTCAATATTAATGGCTTAGAGCTACACGGGCAAATTTCCTATTTAAAATCAGGGCTTTATTATTCCGATGTGGTAACCGCCGTTAGCCCAACCTATGCCAAAGAAATCACCACGCCAGAATTTGGCTACGGCTTGCAAGGGTTGCTACAAACCTTAGCGCATCAAGGGCGCTTAGTCGGTATTCTAAATGGGGTTGATGAGCAAATTTGGAACCCGAATGTGGATCAGTACATTGAAGATCATTACAAATTAAAAGCAATGACAGGCAAACGCAAAAACAAAGAAAAATTACAGGCCTATTTCAACTTACCACAAAATCCAGAGGCATTATTATTTGTGATGGTTACCCGCCTCACGGAGCAAAAAGGCGTAGATTTACTTATTCAAAGTGCCGAAACCATTGTGCAACAAGGCGGTCAGCTTGCTTTACTTGGCTCAGGCGCACCGCATTTAGAAGAAGGATTACGCCACCTTGCAGAACGTTATCCTGAAAATATCGCAGTAAAAATTGGTTACGATGAAGCCTTATCACACCTAATTATTGCGGGTGGTGATGTGATTTTAGTACCAAGCCGTTTTGAGCCTTGCGGCTTAACCCAACTTTATGGTTTGAAATACGGCACATTGCCATTAGTGCGCGCCACAGGCGGCTTGGCGGATACAGTGGTGGATAGCTATTCTGAAAACATCAAAGCGCGCAAAGCCACAGGATTTGTGTTTAATGATGCCGATGCGCAAGGGTTAAGTTGGGCGATTAACAACGCCTTTGCACTTTGGCAAAAACAACGCCTATGGCAAAGCGTGCGCGTGGTTGCTATGGAGCAAGATTTCAGCTGGCAAATTGCGGCCAGACATTATCAAGATTTATATCAACGTATTTTATAGCGTCATTATATTTTGCCTAAAATCTAAGTGCGGTGGAAAAATCTGCGATTTTAGGCTAATTTTTGTTGTATTTTTATGCAAAAGGCGTAAAAATACGCCGATTTTAAATTGAAATAGATTAGGAGAGCCATCTATGACAATGGATAATACCGATTTTCCATTTTCTTATAACCAACCTGAGCAAACCACAGAATCGCTGAAAAAGGCGATTGTGTATAAATTGATTTTCTTAATTGGACGTTCCCCACAAGAAGCAAGCCAGCGTGATTGGCTAAATGCCACCCTTTATGCGATGCGTGATCTGGTTACCGAAGGCTGGATTTCCACCGCGAAAGAAGCCCGCAGTGAAGATACCCGTCGCGTTTATTATTTATCAATGGAATATTTAATGGGACGCACCCTGTCCAACGCATTAATCGCAGAGGGCGTTTACACGCTCGCTAAAGACGCATTGGCAGAGCTTGACGTGGACTTAGAAGAAATCATCGAAAAAGAGGTCGATCCTGGTTTAGGAAATGGGGGCTTGGGGCGTTTAGCTGCCTGCTTTATGGATTCCATC
Organism: Avibacterium avium; assembly: GCF_900454535.1. GTDB lineage: Bacteria > Pseudomonadota > Gammaproteobacteria > Enterobacterales > Pasteurellaceae > Avibacterium > Avibacterium avium. The sequence goes on along the minus strand of NZ_UGSP01000001.1, from coordinate 1,520,871 downwards.
GCCACCCTTGCGATTCCCGCGATGGGCTATGGTATCCGCTACGAATATGGAATGTTCCAACAAGCCATTGAAGAGGGCAAACAAGTAGAAAAACCTGATGCGTGGCTAGAAAAAGGCGCACCTTGGGAATTTATGCGGCCGTCTAAACGCTTTAATATCCAATTTGGCGGACACATTTATTTTGAAGGCAAAAAATGCGTTTGGGATTCAAGCGAAGAAATCACCGCACTTGCTTATGATCAAATGATCCCTGGCTATGACAATGACAGTGCGGCAACTTTACGTTTATGGAGTGCCCACGCGGGGGATTCTTTCAATTTGGCAGAATTTAACCGTGGGGATTATTTCCGTGCGGTGGAACAACGTGCCGCCAGCGAAAACGTTTCTCGCGTGTTATACCCTGATGATTCCACTTGGGCTGGACGTGAATTACGCTTACGTCAAGAGTATTTCTTAGTCTCGGCCTCGCTGCAAGATATTATCAAACGCCACAAGCGTACGCACGGTAGCGTGAAAAACTTAGCTGATAAAGTGGCAATCCACCTAAATGATACTCACCCCGCATTGGCTATTCCTGAATTAATGTATATTTTAGTGGATAAAGAAGGTTATGATTGGAAAACCGCGTGGGATATGTGCCGCCGCATTTTCTCTTACACTTGCCACACATTAATGTCGGAAGCATTAGAAACTTGGCCAGTGGAAATGATGGCGAAAATCTTACCGCGCCATTTACAAATTATCTTTGAAATCAATGATTATTTCTTAGAATATGTCCGCACTTATGTAACCACAGACGATGATTTCATTCGCCGCGTGTCTTTAATTGAAGAAGGCGATGTACGCAAAGTGCGTATGGGCTGGTTATCTGTTGTGGGATCGCACAAAGTCAATGGGGTTGCGGCAATCCATTCAGATTTAATGGTTACTTCAACCTTTGCGGATTTTGCTCATATTTACCCAGAACGCTTCACTAACGTTACCAATGGTATTACACCACGCCGTTGGATTGCAGTGGCAAACCCAGATTTATCTGCATTATTTGATCGTTATATTGGCACGGAATGGCGCCGTGATCTGAGCCTATTAAATGAGTTCAAAGCACATATTGAGGATCCAGAAGTGCAAAAAGCTATTCCTGCAATTAAACGTGCTAACAAAGTTCGCTTAGCGGATTATGTGAAAAAAGAATTGGGTATTGAACTCAATCCAGATGCTTTATTTGACGTACAGGTAAAACGTATTCACGAATACAAACGTCAAATTCTCAATGTATTACACATCATCGCACGCTATAACGAAATGCTCGAACACCCTGAAAAAGATTGGACGCCACGCGTGTTTATTCTGGCAGGGAAAGCGGCTTCAGCCTATTACGCAGCGAAACAAACCATTAACTTAATTAACGATGTGGCCAAAGTCATCAATAACGATGAGCGTTTACAAGGCCGCTTAAAAGTGGTGTTTATCCCGAATTACAGCGTCAGCCTTGCGCAAATTATCATTCCAGCGGCCGATATTTCTGAACAAATTTCCCTTGCAGGAACAGAAGCGTCAGGCACAAGTAATATGAAATTTGCCCTCAATGGTGCATTAACCTTGGGAACATTGGACGGTGCAAACGTAGAAATCTTAGAAAACGTGGGTGAAGACAACATTTTCATCTTTGGTCACACCGTAGAACAGGTGGAAGAGTTACGTCGTAACGGCTACCGTCCATACGATATTTACCAAAGCAATGAACAATTACGCCGTGTGATTGACCAAATCACGTCAGGATTATTCTCGCCGAATGATCCGCATCGTTATCAAGATTTGCTTAACGGCTTGTGTTATCACGATTATTATCAATCCTTTGCGGATTTCCAAAGCTATGTGGAAGCTCAAAAACGGGTTGATGAAAAATACCGTGATCAAAAAGCGTGGACGAACAGTGCATTGCTCAATATTGTCAATATGAGTTTCTTCTCATCAGACAGAACCATTGAAGAATATGCGAAAAAAATCTGGAAAATTCATCCACTTAAATTAAGCTAAATCTTTCATTAAAAACAGTTAGGGCGAAAAATTCGCCCTAATTTTTTACCGCACTTTTGTTATTTTCGATTTGCCTTAAAAACAGGTAAAATATTGCCAATTTTGCACCGCACTTTATCCATTATTTTTTTCTAGAAATGTACGCCACAATGTCAAAAACAAGAAAAATCATTCATATTGATATGGATTGCTTTTATGCTTCTATTGAGCTGCGAGATAAACCGCATCTCAAAGGCAAACCTGTGGCGGTGGGCGGTTCATCTGAGCAACGTGGCGTGTTAAGCACTTGCAATTATGAAGCTAGAAAATTTGGTTTGCATAGTGCAATGCCAACGGCACAAGCCCTGAAACGTTGCCCAAATTTGATTTTATTACCAGTGAATATGCCGTTGTATAAACAGGTATCACAACAAATTCAGCAAATATTTCATCGTTATACCCATTTGGTTGAACCCTTATCTTTAGATGAAGCCTATTTAGATGTAACGGATTGTCAGCAATGTTCCGGCTCAGCCACTTGGATCGCACAAGAAATCCGCCAAACCATTTTTGCTGAAACTCAGCTTACTGCGTCTGCTGGCGTAGCACCGCTAAAATTTCTGGCCAAAATCGCATCTGATAAAAATAAACCGAATGGGCAATTTGTGATCGAGCCAGATGATGTGGACGAGTTCGTTCGCAACCTGCCGCTCAGTGCAATTCCCGGTGTGGGCAAAGTAACCACCCAGCGTTTATTGGAAATGGGCTTAAAAACCTGTGCCGATGTACAACAATTTGAGCAGCACTTATTGCTCAATCAACTCGGCAAGAGCGGACAGCGTATTTGGAATTTTAGCCACGCCATTGATGAAAGGGAAGTACAGCCCGAGCGGTTGCGTAAATCCGTAGGGGTGGAAACCACTTTATTGAAAAATATTACCGCACTTGAACAAGGTGAGGCCGTGCTAAATCAGCTTTATGAGCAATTAGTGCGCCGTGTTCAGCGTGCTTGCCCTGATTTGCCTTTGCAAAAATTACGCAAAATTGGTGTGAAGTTAAAATTCGATGATTTCCAAATCACCACCTTAGAAAAAAGTGCGGTGGATTTTTCGCAAGAAAATTTCCGTGCCTTATTGGCGCAAATTTGGCTGCGCCGTCAAGATAAGTCCATTCGATTAATCGGTTTACAGGTTAATTTACCCGAGCAACAAGAAGAAAAACAGATGAGTTTATGGGAAAACTGATCTGTTAAATCTTGAAATTACAAAATTTATAATTATATTGGTTATTCCTTTAATCATTTATTGGATAATCAACTACATACTCACAGCGAGGAACTTTTTATGATGCGAATTTTACTTTTTTTAGCCACCAATATGGCGGTGCTAATTGTCTTTAATATTATTTTGAGCCTAACAGGAATCCGCGCTCAAGATGCTAGCGGGCTACTTATTATGGCGGCACTGTTCGGTTTCAGTGGCTCGTTGATTTCCTTATTTTTATCCAAAACAATGGCGTTAAAATCGGTCAATGGACAAGTGATCGAACAGCCGCGTACAGAGCAAGAGCGTTGGTTATTAAACACCGTGGCTACGCAAGCGCGCGAAGCTAATATTCCAATGCCGACCGTGGCGATTTATCATTCTGCGGACGTTAATGCCTTTGCCACTGGTGCAAGTAAAAGCAATTCTCTGGTTGCCGTGAGTACAGGATTGCTCAACGCAATGACCAAAGACGAAGCGGAAGCAGTGCTAGCGCACGAAATCAGCCATATTCAAAATGGGGATATGGTTACAATGACGTTGCTTCAAGGCGTGTTAAATACTTTCGTGATTTTTATTTCTCGTCTTATCGCTAACGTGGTGGCGAGCAATCGCAACGACAACGGCGAAAGCAGCAGCGGAATTTATTTCTTAGTTTCAATGGTGCTAGAAGTGGTGTTCGGTTTCTTAGCAAGTATGATCGCAATGTGGTTCTCACGTTATCGTGAATATCGTGCAGACGAAGGTTCAGCCCATTTAGTCGGCAAACAAAAAATGATCGCCGCATTACGCCGCTTACAACAACTTCACGAACCACAACAAATGGAAGGGCAATTTGCGGCTTTCGGTATTAACGGCAGAACAGGCGGCTTGGCCTCTTTATTTTTAAGCCACCCACCGTTGGAAAAGCGTATTGAAGCGTTGCAACAAAGCGATAGCTTGAAATAAATGCTTTTTCGGGCAGACACATAGGTCTGTCCCTACTAAAATTTATTTAGTTACAATAAGTTATCATTATATACGAGTGTAGGGGCGGGCCGATGTGTTCGCCCTTTAAAATAATTAATGTAGCTAAACCGCCATAAATGTTAAAATAGGGCGTTTTCAAATTTTCAGGCACAGACTTTGTGCCTTATTATTTTTTGGAGTTGTGATGGAACATCGTTTAGAAGATATTATTGCCATTTTTAATCAATGCTTTGAGCAAGAATATAATACCAAATTGGTTAAAGGGGGCGATGAACCGCTTTATGTGCCTGCGAATGAAGATTGCCCTTACAATGCCATTTATTTTGCACGAGGCTTTTACAGCAGCGCCTTGCACGAGATTTCGCACTGGCTGATTGCAGGCAAAGAGCGGCGTAAATTAGAAGATTTTGGTTATTGGTACGAACCTGACGGACGTTCTGAACAACGTCAGCGTGAGTTTGAACAAGTGGAAGTAAAGCCACAAGCGTTAGAATGGATTTTAGCCACCGCGGCAGGATTTCGCTATATTGCGAGCAGTGATAATCTCAATGGCAACCCTGGTGATACTCAGCCTTTCAAGTACGCTGTTTATGAACAAGTGAAACGCTATGCCGCGAAAGGGTTACCAAAACGCGCAGAAATCTTACGCCAAGCCCTTGCTAAATTTTACGGCACGCCAGATTGCATTAATTTGAATTTATTTGACGTGAGTAAAATTTAAGTCAAAAATCAGCGAAATTTGCACCGCACTTTGTTTCCTTATGATTTAAAAAGTGCGGTGTAAAATTTTAATAAATTTAACGGAACATTAAATGTTAGCATTAGAAATCAAAGGATTAACCAAAGAATATAAAAATGGGGTCAAAGCCTTACACGGCATTGATCTGAGTGTTGAAGCAGGGGATTTTTATGCATTGCTTGGGCATAATGGCGCAGGAAAATCCACCACCATTGGGATTATTTGTTCTTTGGTGAATAAAACATCAGGCGATGTGAAAGTATTTGGCGCGGATTTGGATAGCAATCCAAGCCAGTTAAAACAGAATATCGGTTTAGTGCCGCAAGAGTTTAACTTTAACCAATTTGAGCGCGTGATTGATATTCTCACCAATCAAGCGGGTTATTATGGTATTCCACGCAAAGAAGCCTTGCACCGTGCGGAAGTGTGGCTGAAAAAGCTGGATTTATGGGATAAACGCCATCAGCAATCACGCCAACTTTCAGGGGGAATGAAGCGCCGTTTAATGATTGCGCGTGCCTTAATGCATCACCCTAAATTGCTGATTCTTGATGAGCCTACGGCAGGCGTGGATATTGAACTGCGCCGCACAATGTGGGAGTTTTTGCGTGAGCTAAATCAGCAAGGCACAACGATTATTCTTACCACACACTATTTGGAAGAAGCAGAAATGCTCTGTCGTCATATTGGAATTATTCAGCACGGGTGTTTAGTGGTAAATATGTCAATGAAAGCCTTATTGGCAAAACTGGAAACAGAAACCTTTATTTTTGATTTAGCACCACAAGCGGTTAAGCCTGAAATAATGGGTTACAACGTCACTTGGCTAGATAACAATACGCTTGAAGTGGAAGTAAAAAGAGAGCAGGGCTTAAATCATCTATTTTCACAACTGACGCAACAAGGCGTGCAAGTGTTGAGTATGCGTAATAAAGCCAACCGTTTAGAAGAATTATTTGTTTCAATGGCATTGAATAAAGGAGTGCAATAATGAGTTTAGCTTGGGTTGCCTTTCAAACTATTTTTGTGAAAGAAGTACGCCGTTTTACCCGAATTTGGGTGCAGACCCTTGTGCCGCCAGTGATCACAATGACCTTATATTTTGTGATTTTTGGCCAGCTGATTGGCAATCGTATTGGCGAAATGCACGGCTTTAGCTATATGCAATTTATCGTGCCGGGGCTGATTATGATGTCTGCTTTAACTCATTCTTTCGCCAATGTAGCGTCATCTTTTTACAGCACAAAATTTGCTCGTAACGTAGAAGAACTGCTAATTTCGCCGACTTCACCGCACATTATTATTCTAGGCTATATGGTTGGCGGAATGGCGCGCGGATTGAGCGTTGGCATTCTCGTTACCTTGGTTTCGTTATTTTTCGTGCCATTACAGATTTATTCTTGGACGGTAATTCTTGCCACCTTATTACTCACCACCGCCAGTTTTGCGCTCGGGGGCTTGATCAATGCGGTTTTCGCACGCTCTTTTGACGACATTAGCATTATCCCCACTTTTGTTTTAACGCCTTTAACTTATCTCGGCGGCGTATTTTATTCCATTTCCTTACTGCCACCTTTCTGGCAAGTAGTGTCAAAATTTAACCCCATTGTTTATATGATCAGCGGCTTCCGCTACGGTTTTCTCGGCATTCAAGATGTCAGCCTTGTTTACACCTTCAGCGTTTTAGGCATTTTTATCACCGCACTTTACGGCATCGCCTATTATCTGATTAGCCGTGGGGTTGGGTTAAGAAGTTAAGAAGAAAAGTGCGGTAAGATTTGATCTGTTTTTATAAAAAATGCGGTATTTAATACCGCACTTTTGCTTTACGGAAGCTAATAACTCGAATTCCTGTTTTTGTTGGTGTAAATACGAGAATGTGTAATCGCGCTGTTGTCCCCACATAACCAGCGGCTAAAAAACGCGGTTCAGGATAATCTTTTCTATCATCAGCGATAATCATTGCGCTATCCCAATGAAAATAGCGTGCCATTTCAAAAGAGAGTTGACGTTCTTCAATATTGCGCTGATTTTTCTTTTGATCAAATTCAATTTCCATTTTGAATGTTAAATCAAATAACCGTTTCTTTATTGTAAATACATTTTGCTAAATAACAAGTTTTTGTAAACATTTTTGGTAAAAAAACGATCTACAAGATCCGTAAAAATTCCTGTATAATCAACTACAATTTTTGTCTAATTTTTATTTGCTTGTGAGAATACACAATGCTTGAAACATCACAAACAATCCCTGAATTGGTTTCTTGGGCGAGGGAGCGGGAGTTTTCGCTGAATTTGCCTACCGATCGTTTGGCGTTTTTATTGGCGATTGCCATTTATAACAATGAGCGCTTAGACGGTGAAATGCTGGAAACGGATTTAGTGGATATTTTCCGCCATACGGCATCAGCCTTTGAGCAATCTCCCGATAATATTGCCACCCGCGCCAATAATGCGATTAATGAATTAGTGAAACAGCGCTTTCTCAATCGTTTTAGTAGTGAGTTTACCGAAGGCTTGGCGATTTATCGTTTAACGCCGTTGGGTGTTGGCGTATCCGATTATTATATTCGTCAGCGTGAATTTTCTGCCTTACGCCTTTCTGTTCAGCTTTCAATTGTGGCAGATGAAATTCAACGCGCTTCTGAAGCAGCGGAAGAAGGGGGCGATGAGCATCATTGGCGGCGTAATGTGTTTGCGCCATTAAAATATTCTGTGGCGGAGATTTTCGATAGCATTGATTTTTCCCAACGTGTGATGGACGAAAATCAGCAAAGCATTAAAGATGAAATCGCCGAGCTATTAACTAAAGATTGGCAAGCCGCTATTTCAAGCTGTGAGCGTTTGTTAGATGAAACCTCAAGCAATCTGCGTGAATTGCAAGATACGCTCAATTCTGCGGGGGATAAACTGCAAGCGCAATTATTGCGTATTCAAGATTGTGTGATCGGTCAGGAAAATCTTTATTTTATCGATCAGCTTATCATTGATTTGCAAGCAAAATTAGACCGCATTATCAGCTGGGGGCAACAGTCTATTGACTTATGGATTGGCTATGACCGCCACGTGCATAAATTTATCCGTACCGCCATTGATATGGACAAAAATCGTGTCTTTTCTCAGCGTTTACGTCAGTCTATTCAACAATATTTTGAAAATCCTTGGTATTTATGGACAGCGCAGGCTGAGCGTTTAGTAGATTTGCGTGATGAAGAACTGGTACTGCGTGAAGAAGATGCGCTCGGGGAACTGCCAGAAGAATTACAATACGAAAGTTTGGCTGATTTACACGATCAAATTGTAGAACATATGCAAAGCCTCTTAATTGCCTACCGTGAACATAACCGTCCGATTGATTTGAGTTTAGTGCTGAAAGAGCAGTTGGAAAATTACCCAGTTTCGCGCCATTTTGATGTAGCACGAATTATTGTCGATCAAGCAATGCGCTTAGGTATGGCAAGTGGTGATTTAACTGGCGCTTATCCGCAATGGCAAAAAATTAACGAGCAGGGCGCTGAAGTACAAGCCAATATCATTGATGAATATAACTAATTTTTAGAGAACCAAACTATGACAGAGCAGCTACAAGAGATACTTTCCGTAAAACAAGCGCAGGCCATTGCAAATCCCCTTTTTCCTACGGTGGATAGCCAATTACGCGCGGGGCGACACATTAGTTTAGAGCAATTGGATAATCACGCCTTTTTGATGGATTTCCAAAACGAGCTAGATCAATTTTATCGCCGTTACAATGTGGAATTAATTCGTGCGCCAGAAGGCTTTTTCTATTTGCGTCCTAAAGCTACCACGCTGATTGCACGTTCAGTGCTTTCTGAATTAGAAATGTTGGTTGGTAAAGTGCTGTGCTATTTGTATTTAAGTCCAGAGCGCCTTGCTCAACAAGGCATTTTTAGCACGCAAGAAGTGTATGATGAATTGCTCAATTTGGCCGATGAAAGCAAGCTGTTAAAAGTGGTGAATCAGCGTTCTTCAGGTTCAGATTTAGATAAACAAAAACTGGCAGAAAAAGTCCGCGCTGCGTTAAATCGCTTACGCCGTTTAGGAATGATTTCAACCGTTGGCGATCAGCATAGTGGAAAATTTGTGATTTCAGAAGCGGTATTCCGTTTTGGTGCAGAAGTGCGTGCTGGTGATGATCCAATGGAAGCGCAATTACGCTTGATCCGTGATGGGGAAGCCGCAACACCACAATCCTTACAAGATGAGAAAAGTGCGGTGCAAAATGGCGAAGAAATTGAAGAATTTGATGAAGAAGGGGAAGAATAATGACCAAAGAATTTGAATTAGAAAGCGATAATTTAACCCTTGAAAGCGAAGAAATGGAAAATCATCAAACTGAAGAATTAGATATTATGGAAACCGTATCGGTGCAATCGCAAGATACGGCCGCACCTGTTGGGCAAAATGTAGAACGTGGGAAATTTCGTTCGCTCACACTGATTAACTGGAACGGTTTTTTTGCCCGCACTTTTGATTTAGATGAATTAGTCACCACCTTATCAGGGGGAAATGGCGCAGGGAAATCCACCACAATGGCTGGCTTTGTTACCGCTTTAATTCCTGATTTAACCCTATTGCATTTCCGTAACACCACAGAAGCAGGGGCGACCACAGGTTCACGAGATAAAGGTTTGCACGGTAAACTCAAACCGGGTGTTTGTTATGCCGTGTTAGATGCGGTGAATTCTCGTCATCAACGTGTTTTAGTGGGCGCACGTCTGCAACAAGTGGCAGGGCGCGATAAAAAAGTGGATATAAAAACCTTTTCTATTCAAGGCCTCCCCTTATCTTTAGCGCCAATTAGCGTCCTAACCGAAGTGGTCAGCGAGCGTCAAGCCCGTGTGCTGACCTTAAACGAATTAAAAGAGAAAATCGAAACACTTGGTGCGCAATTTAAGCAATATCACTCAATCACCGATTATCACGGAATGATGTTTGATTTAGGCATTATTCCTAAGCGTCTGCGTTCGTCTTCTGATCGTAGTAAGTTCTATAAATTAATCGAAGCCTCACTTTACGGTGGGATTTCCAGCGCTATTACCCGATCTTTGCGTGATTATTTATTGCCAGAAAACTTAGGGGTGCGTAAGGCTTTCCAAGATATGGAAAGTGCTTTGCGCGAAAACCGTATGACCCTTGAGGCGATTAAGGTAACGCAATCAGATCGTGATTTATTCAAGCATTTAATTACTGAAACCACCAATTATGTGGCGTCAGATTATATGCGTAATGCGAACGAACGCCGTGGCAATGTGGAAAATGCTTTAGCGCACCGTAAAGAATGGTATTTAGCCAAATCGGAACGCGATTTATCGCAACATCGTTTGGTGGATTTTAGCCGTGAATTGGCGGAGCTAAACGAAAGCGAACAAACTCTTGAAGTGGATCATCAAAGTGCCGTTGATCATCTGAATTTAGTGCTGAATGCCTTGCGTCATCAAGAAAAAATCTCACGTTATCAAGATGATGTAGAAAGTTTACGGGAAAAGTTAGAAGAGCAAAAATTTGCCGTAGAAGAAGCCTCTGAACAGCACGAAGAAAGCCAAGCGCAGTTAGAACAGTATGAGCAAGAAGTGGATCAACTGCGTGGTCAATTAGCCGATTATCAACAAGCCCTTGATGCGCAACAAACTCGTGCGTTGCAATATCAACAAGCTATTCAAGCGCTTGAAAAAGCCAAAACCCTTTGTGGATTGGCTGATCTTTCCACCAAAAATGTAGAAGATTATCACGCTGAATTTGCCGCGCAAGCCGAAGATCTCACCAATAAAGTGCTGGATTTAGAGCAAAAAATGTCGATTTCCGAAATGGCGAAATCGCAGTTTGATAAAGCCTATCAGCTCGTTTGCCAAATTGCTGGGGAAATGCCGCGTTCAGCCGCGTGGGAAAGTGCAAAAGCCTTGTTGCGTGAATATCCAAGCCAAAAAGTGCAAGCGCAACAAACGCCACAACTTCGCGCCAAATTACACGAATTAGAACAGCGTTATCAGCAACAACAAAGTGCGGTGCGTTTATTGAAAGAATTTAATCAGCGTGCAGAATTAGAACTCGAAACCGCCGATGAAATTGAAGAATATTACGCCGAGCAAGAAAGCCTTGTTGATGAGCTAAATGAAGAATTGGCAGAGCAGGTGGAACAGCGCTCAACCTTACGTCAAAAACGTGAACAGTTGAACGCGCGTTACAATGAAAATGCCAATAAAGCGCCAGCGTGGCTCACTGCCCAGTCTGCACTTGAACGCTTGCAAGAACAAAGCCATAGCCAGTTTAGCGACAGCCAAGATGTGATGAATTTTATGCAATCACTGTTGGTAAAAGAACGTGAATTAACCATTAAACGCGATCAGTTAGAGCAAAAACGTCAGCAACTTGATGAGCAAATTTCCCGTTTAAGTCAGCCAGATGGTTCTGAAGATCCGCGTCTAAATGTGTTAGCAGAACGCTTTGGGGGCGTGTTGCTTTCTGAACTTTATGATGACGTGCCGATTGAAGATGCGCCTTATTTCTCTGCGCTATATGGCCCAGCTCGTCACGCGATTGTGGTGCGCGATTTAGAGGCGGTGAAAGCACAATTAGCCCAGCTTGAAGATTGCCCTGATGATTTATACCTTATCGAAGGGGATCCAAGTTCTTTTGATGACAGCGTATTGTCAGCCCAAGAGCTTGAGCTAGGGGTCGTGGTTCAGGTGTCGAACCGTGAATTACGTTATTCAAAATTCCCTGAAACTCCATTATTTGGCCGTGCAGCGCGGGAAAAACATTTAGAAGCCTTGCAAATTGAACGTGATGAGGTGTCGGAACAATATGCAGAATGTGCCTTTGATGTGCAAAAATGCCAACGTTTACACGAACATTTCAGCCAATTTGTTGGTTTACACTTGGCCCTTGCATTCCAGCCAAATCCTGAAGAGTTAATGGCAGAAATTCGCCGTGAACAAGGGGAAATTGAGCGTGAATTAGGGCAGTTTAGCACCACCGAGCAACAAATTCGTCTTAAATTAGACAGTGCTAAGGAAAAATTACAGTTATTAAATAAACTAATTCCGCAGCTTGCTGTAATTGATGATGAAAGTTTATTAGATCGTATTGAAGAATGTCGCGAACAGCTTGATTTAGCCGAGCAAGATGAACATTTTATCCGTCAATATGGCGTGACATTGTCACAGCTTGAACCGATTGCCAACACTCTACAAAGCGATCCTGAAAATTACGAACGCTTAAAAGCGGAATACGAACAAGCGGTTAATCAGCAAAAACAAGTACAGTTGCGTGTGTTTGCCTTGGCGGACGTAGCGCAGCGTAAAGCGCATTTTGATTATAAAGAAAGCGTGCAATCGGCAACCTCCGAGTTAAATGAACAGCTGCGTAACCGTTTAGAGCAAGTGCAACAACAGCGCGAACAACAACGCGAGCAAGTGCGCCAAAAACAAGTGCGTTTTGCCCAATATAATCAAGTTTATATTGAACTGCGTAGTTCTTATGAAGAAAAAAATAAAGTGCTAAACGAGCTACTTGAAGAAATCAGCCAGCTTGGTGTACGTGCAGATGACGGGGCAGAGCAACGCGCTCAAACACGCCGTGATGAATTATCACAGCAACTTGCCACCGTGCGTAATCGCCGCCGTTATTTAGAAAAACAATTAACCTTAATTGAAAGCGAAAGTGAAAATCTTAACCGCCGAATTCGTAAAGCTGAACGTGATTACAAAACACAGCGCGAATTGGTGGTCGCGATGAAAGCCAGCTGGTGTGTGGTGTTGCGTTTATCGCGCAATAGTGATGTGGAAAAACGCTTAAATCGCCGCGAACTTGCTTATCTTTCTGCCGATGAATTGCGTTCAATGTCAGATAAAGCCCTTGGTGCGTTGCGTACTGCCGTGGCTGACAATGAATACCTGCGCGATGCTCTGCGTTCATCAGAAGATAATCGTAAACCAGAAAACAAAGTGCGGTTCTTTATTGCGGTTTATCAACATTTGCGTGAGCGTATCCGTCAAGACATCATCAAAACGGACGATCCAATTGATGCGATTGAACAAATGGAAATCGAATTATCTCGCCTTACTGCAGAATTAACCAATCGCGAGAAAAAATTGGCGATTAGCTCAGAAAGTGTGGCGAACATTATGCGTAAGACTATTCAGCGTGAGCAAAATCGTATTCGTATGCTTAACCAAGGGCTACAAAATATTGCCTTTGGTCAGGTGAAGTCGGTGCGTTTAGTGGTGAATATTCGTGATACTCACGCAATGTTGCTGGACGCGCTTTCCGATCGCCAAGATGATTATCAAGATTTATTCTCTGATAATCGCATTACCTTCTCCGAAGCCATTGCGAAATTGTATCAGCGCTTAAATCCGCATATTGATATGGGGCAGCGTACGGCACAAACCATTGGTGAAGAATTGTTGGATTACCGCAATTACCTTGATTTGGAAGTGGAAGTCTATCGTGGCGCAGACGGCTGGTTGCGTGCGGAAAGTGGCGCATTATCCACAGGTGAAGCCATTGGTACTGGTATGTCAATCTTGTTAATGGTGGTGCAAAGCTGGGAAGAAGAAAGCCGCCGTATTCGTGGTAAAGACATTGTGCCTTGTCGCTTATTATTCCTTGATGAAGCCGCGCGTTTAGATGCGAAATCCATTTCAACCTTGTTTGAACTTTGTTCTCGCTTGGATATGCAATTATTAATTGCCGCGCCTGAAAATATTAGCCCAGAGAAAGGGACAACCTATAAACTGGTGCGTAAGATTTTTGGTAACCAAGAAATGGTTCAAGTTTCCGCCTTACGCGGTTTTGGCGCAACGGAATAGAATAGGCAATAAACAAAAGTGCGGTGCAAAAATACAAAATTTTTCACCGCACTTTACTCGTTATCTTTTCACTTTAAATCTCGCAAGGAAATAAAATGCACTATTTATTTCTCGCCATTGCTTGCAGCGTTGCGGTATCTGTGCTGCTAAAAGTCGCACGCCGATTCAACGTGGTGATCGAGCAAGCAATCGCCTTCAATTATCTTATCGCACTTTTACTCAGCTATTTTTTATTACAGCCGAACTTTCAAGGGCAGGGCTTTACCGATTTTATCGTACAAAATGAAAATAGCGCGATTTTCCTGAGTTTAGGCTTATTGCTGCCTAGCGTGTTTATCATTATGTCAAAAGCTGTTGAATTTGCAGGCATAGTGCGTTCTGATGCAGCGCAGCGTTTATCGTTATTTTTGCCTATTTTGGCAGCGTTTGTATTATTTGGCGAACAGCTCAGCCAATCGCGTATTATCAGCTTAATCTTGGCGTTTTCAGCGTTATTTTGTTTAATCAATAAACCGCGCGAGCAAGAGCTTTCGGTTAAAGGCGGATTGAGTTTGCTTGCTGTGTGGTTTGGTTATGGCGTGATTGATATTTTATTCAAGCAGACCGCCAAAATGGGCAGCGCCTTTCCAACCACCTTGTTTATTGCCTTTGCCTTAGCAATGTGCGTGATGTTTATGTATTTATTGATTAAACGAACCCAGTGGAATGGGGCGAGTTTGTTAGCTGGCATTGTACTCGGTGGGCTAAATTTTATGAATATTCTATTTTATATTCGCGCTCATCAAAGTTTTAGCCAAAATCCAACCCTTGTTTTTGCGGGAATGAATATTGGCGTAATTTGTCTTGGCACGCTTGTCGGTGCAATAGTATTCAAAGAAAAAATAAGCAAAATCAATGGGGTAGGCGTGGTGTTTGGTATTTCTGCCATTCTCAGCCTATTTTATTTAGAACCTTTTTTGACAAGGTAAGATAATGCAAGATAATTTCAGTTTTTTTGTTTACGATTACGAAAGTTTTGGGGTAAATCCTGCAACCGATCGCCCTACACAATTTGCAGGGATTCGCACGGATAAGGATTTTAATATTATTGGCGAGCCTGTGATGTTCTATTGCAAGCAAACCAATGATTATTTGCCCTCGCCAACGGCAGTGATGGTAACAGGCATCACACCACAGCAATGCAATGAGCAAGGCTTGCCTGAACCTGAATTTGCTGCGCGAATTTTGCAAGAATTCTCTCAACCAAACACTTGTGTTATGGGCTTTAATAATATCCGTTATGATGATGAAATGACCCGTTATACCTTTTATCGGAATTTTATCGATCCTTACGAATATAGCTGGAAAAATGGCAATTCTCGTTGGGATTTACTGGATTTAGTGCGTGCCTGTTATGCTTTGCGACCTGATGGCATAAACTGGGTTTATGATGATGACGGAATGCCATCTTTCCGCTTAGAAAATTTAACCAAAGCCAATGGAATAGAGCATAGCAATGCCCACGATGCAATGGCTGATGTGTATGCAACCATTGAAATGGCGAAATTAATCAAGGAAAAACAGCCAAGATTATTCCAGTTTTTCTTTGAGCATCGCGATAAAAAATCCCTTGAAGCAATGATTAACACCGCAGAAATGACTCCATTAGTACACGTTTCAGGAATGTTGGGGAATTATCGCGGTAACACCACTTGGATTGCCCCTTTAGCCTGG
The DNA here is from genome assembly GCF_900454535.1 of Avibacterium avium. Taxonomy (GTDB): domain Bacteria; phylum Pseudomonadota; class Gammaproteobacteria; order Enterobacterales; family Pasteurellaceae; genus Avibacterium; species Avibacterium avium. Next base: position 1,505,338 of record NZ_UGSP01000001.1, on the reverse strand, counting down.
CACCCAACCAATAAAAATGCCGTCATTGTGTGTGATTTAGATAGCAATATTGATGATCTACTCAATAAAAGTGCGGAAAAATTACGCCAAAATTTATATACCAAAAAAGCGGAATTGGAAGAACAAGGCATTTTGCCTGTTCCATTAAAATTAGTGCATATCAACAAATGTCCAATTTTAGCTCCAGCCAAAACCTTGCTACCAGAAAATGCACAACGCTTAGGCATTGACCGCCAGCGTTGCTTAGCAAACCTTGCTAAATTGCGTGCAGATCTCAACATTCGTGAAAAAGTATTACAAATTTTCACTGATGAACGCGTCTTTGAACCAAGCGATAATGTAGAAACTGAATTATATAGTGGATTTTTCAGTCCAAATGACAAGAATAATATGGCCATTTTACGCGATTTATCCCCTGAAAAGTTGGCCGAGCATAATTTAACTTTCCAAGATAAACGTATTGATGCGTTGTTATTTCATTATCGCGCGCGTCATTTCTACAAGACATTAACCCGAGCAGAGCAGTTACGTTGGGATAAATACAGCCGTAGAAAGCTGGAACAAAGTGCGGTGCAATTTGAACAAGAATTACAAGCCTTGGTGGAAGAATACCAAAATAATCCTGAAAAATTAGCCTTATTGCAGCAGGTTTATGAATATGGGGTGAAATTATTGGGTTAGACTTGTGATGCTGTAACAATCTGATTGAATTTTGCTAAATTGCGTAAAATAAAAAATCGAGCAATCTAACTGCTCGATTTTTTTATTTTTCGCGTAGCGCAATCATTTAGCATTAATAAAGTAAGGCTAAAAATCGGAAAATCATTAAATAGATTAACTAGGCTTATTCCAGTCATTGTTCTTAAGTTCTTAAAAATAGCAGGCAAGTAAAATCATCAGGAAAATTATAGATGTTATTCCATTGATTTTTACTTCAATTAGGCAAGGCTAGGTTTTTATCTAGCTTTATTTTGACTGCCATATTTATCTACATCATTCTTTAATTTTTCTTTACATTTCATCATTGACAGTGCGTAACTCATAAAACCTAAGCGTTACAGCGTGGTCAAAAACCTTAATTTTACCTTGTTTAACTAGTAAAAATGATCTGTGTATAAGTCTGTGATTTTATTGATCCGTAGTTTTTGCTAACCTGATAACTGATTTCGCATAATGTATATTATGTTAAATAAGATAAATATAAAAGTAACTTTTGCACCGCTCTTTTTTGTCATATCCTACAGCATATCTTTATGGCGTTTTTTAGTGTTGCATCTTGGAATCTGTTCTTCGGTTATTCTTTATATGAAATATCTTTTCAGTAGATTTATGATGATGAGATCATTTAAATTGATTTTCGCAATGGATACAAAATAAATATTAGTGAGATTTAAGAAATCTTTAAGATTTGAGTCTTAAAAAAATAAGAAAAGCCTGGTCTGCCAATTTGTTACAACGTTACAAAAATAACTCGCGAAAATTGGTAAAAATGAGAAAAATAAGGATTTTATTTGAATAAAGGAATATAAAAAGCGCCTGCACTATTTGTTTAGCACAGGCGCTTAAAAGGAATTAAATGCTGCAAATAATTAATCAACAAAACGTAATTTTGGAGAAGACTTCTTACTCGATGGTTTTTCTGTTGTTTCAGGTTTATCTACGGCTTCAACAAAGCTTAACGGCTGTTCATCTTTAATTTCATCTTGTTGAATAGCAAGATCATCTTCGAACTCTTCTGGTTCAAACATAATGCCATCGCCGCTTTCTCTTGCATAAAGTGCAATTAACGCGCCCATAGGAATAAAGATTTCTTGCGGTACACCTTGGAAACGTGCATTAAATTGAACGAAATCATTGGTTAATTGCAAGTTTCCTGTTGCATTCATTGAAATATTCAGCACAATCTGCCCATCTTTCACATATTCAACAGGCACTTTCACGCCAGCATAAGTGGCATCAACAGCCAAGTACGGCGTGCAATCATTGTCTATCAACCAATCATAATAAGCTCTTAAAACATAAGGGCGTTTCGGTGAGAATTTACGTTCCATAACTACTCTCTTTTATTTATCATCCATTAGGTTCTTAGGTGCAGCCTCGCCTACGGATTGCTTGAAAGAATCTCTTTGGTACACGCGCTCCATATAGTTTTTTATGGCTTTGCTTCCTGCTCCGGTAAATTGAATGCCGAGCTTTTGCATACGCCATAATAACGGCGCAATATAGCAATCTACCAAGCTAAACTCTTCGCTCATAAAATAAGGAGTTTGGTTGAAAATTGGTGCAATGGCTAATAATTCTTCTTTTAATTGTTTGGCAGCCTGCTCTTTTTCAGCGTCATCACCTTGCTCAATTTGGTTTAATAAAGAATACCAATCCTGCTCAATTCTTAGCATTAATAAACGGCTTTTACCGCGCGATACAGGATAAACAGGCATTAATGGCGGGTGTGGAAAGCGCTCATCAAGGTATTCCATAATAATACGAGAATTAAATAGCACTAAATCACGATCTACCAAGGTTGGCAATGTGCCATAAGGGTTTAACTCCATTAAATCTTCTGAAACAGAACCTGGCTCAATTTCTTCCATTTCATAAGCAACTCCTTTTTCCGCTAAAACAATGCGAACTTGATGGCAATAAATATCGTCTTTATTGGAAAAAAGGGTCATTATTGAACGTTTATTTGCTGCACTACTCATTTTATTCCTCCGCTAACCTTTTACTTATCGATCATTTAAAATTAAAGGCGAATATTTTACCATAAATTATAGGGAAATAGCTAAGTAAATTTATCATATACCAGTCTATCTTATTGATTATAAATTGAATTTTTTTCTTGAAAAGAATTGATTTAAGAAATTTAGAAAAGAAAAATGGCAAGTAAAAACTTGCCATTTGAACTGTATTTGAATAAGAAACGATTAACGTTTTGAGTATTGTGGGCGACGACGTGCTTTGTGTAAACCCACTTTTTTACGTTCAACGCGACGAGCATCACGAGTAACAAAGCCCGCTGCACGTAATGCTGGACGTAATGTTTCATCATATTCAATTAATGCACGAGTGATACCGTGACGGATTGCACCCGCTTGACCAGAAATACCACCACCTTTAACTGTGATGTATAGGTCTAATTTATCAGTTAATTCAACCAACTCTAATGGTTGACGTACGATCATACGAGAAGTTTCGCGACCGAAATAAACGTCTAATTCGCGTTGGTTAATAGTGATTTTACCACTGCCCGGTTTGATAAATACACGAGCTGAAGAGCTTTTGCGGCGACCTGTGCCGTAGTTTTGATTCTCTGCCATTTTTCTCACCTCGTGATTAAATATCTAAAACTTGTGGTTGTTGTGCTGCGTGTTCGTGGTTAGGACCAGCGTACACTTTCAATTTACGATACATTGCACGGCCTAATGGGCCTTTTGGCAACATACCTTTAACCGCAATTTCAATCACAGCTTCTGGACGGCGAGCAATCATTTCTTTAAATGTCGCTTGTTTGATACCACCTACATAGCCAGTGTGCCAGTAGTAAATTTTATCGCTTTCTTTTTTACCTGTTACGGCAACTTTGTCCGCATTGATAACGATGATGTAATCACCTGTATCAACGTGTGGAGTATATTCAGCTTTATGTTTACCACGAAGGCGACGTGCTAATTCAGTCGCTAAACGACCTAAAGTTTTACCTGTCGCATCTACTACATACCAGTCGCGTTTAACCGTTTCTGGTTTTGCTACAAAAGTTTTCATTAATTAATTACCAATAAAATAATATTAATACCCAGTGTTCTAAAGAACACAACCATGAATCTCAATCTGCACCCCTTCGAGTGGATCTCGATAAAATAATGTGTGGTGGGAAAGCCAACACATTCACAGGGTTGGGCGATTATACAAGAGCTTTAACCAAAAAACAAACGAAAAAAACACCGCACTTTGACATTCCTAGAAAATTTCTCGTATTTTTACGCATTTGATGTTTCATCTTTTCTTTTTGCACGTTTACGCTACCCCATTCCAAGAAAACGCATCGAATAAGCATTGCCATTGTTCATCTAAAGGTGCGGTGATTTTTAACCGATTTTTTGTTATGGGATGGATAAACGCAAGTGTTTCTGCGTGTAACATTAGCCGTTGCACACCGGTATGTTCGGTTAAGGCACGGTTTTGATGTAAATCGCCATATTGTGTATCCCCTAAAATAGGGTGAAAAATATGCTTTAAGTGACGACGTAACTGATGTTTTCTGCCCGTATGTGGAATGAGCCTAACCAAAGAATAACGGCTGGTTTGATAACGCCCTACCCCATAAGGCATTTCCACTGTTTTTAAGCCTTCATAATCTGTGATCGCCTCTTGCGGTGCTTTATCTTGCTGAGCAAATTTATCGGCAATTTTATCTAGTTGAACTTTCAGCGGATAATCAATCCTACCCTGTTCTTTGAGATAGCCACGCACCACCGCCAAATAGCTTTTTTCCACCTGCTTTTGTTCAAATTGTTCGCACAGCAATTTGGCAATTTCCCCATTCAAAGCAAACAGCAACACGCCAGATGTCGGGCGATCTAAACGATGAATAGGAAAAACGTGCTGCCCGATTTGATCACGCAAAGTTTGCATCACAAATTGGGTTTCGTGGCGATCAAGCCAGCTACGATGCACCAACATTCCCGCTGGCTTATTCACCGCCACCAAATATTCATCTTGATAAAGAATATTAAGTGCGATCATTTTGAGCGTTGCAAATTTCTTCGATATCTTTCAACGGCTCAATTAAGCGTTGCACTTCCACAATATCCTTTTCTTTTAAGGCTTCTTCAATATAAGGCACAATCGCCATTTTGTGCGGTAACGGTTCGTTGCTTTCAATAATGGCATACATTCTCGGAATAAACACCCATTGCAACCATTCGTGCGCATTCATTGTGTCGATACAAAACGGTTCAACGCTGTCAAATGCTGCCGCTTCCGGTGCAACGGCTTGCCAAAGGGCTAATTCTTCCATTGCTTTTTGTAACTGTTGTAACTGATATTTTGTTTGTTCACGCATTGTGGATTCCTTAATTTGCTTTCTCATCTTATTCTGCCTAAAATGTGGCGTTCACCTTTAGTGCAGAAACAAAGGCGTTATGATACCACAAAGCCAAGTGCGAAAAAACGCAATCGCTTTCCTATAAATTAAGGCAGAGAATGTATTTAATTGAAGCTTTTTTTACCCTTACTGAACCCAACAATGCGGTTTACCCATTGATTAATCAAGTGATTGAACAATGGCGTTATAACGGGCAAATTCTTGGGCGAGAAATTCCCCTTTTTCACGCTGAATTAGAACACCAGCAAGGCATTGCCGTGCGTGTGGTTTGCCCCGAACAACAAAGCCTGCTGCCCGAATTTAATAATTCAGCGGTGCAAAATGCCTTAGATGTGGCACAAAGTGCGGGGATAAATTTTGATAGTTTTCAAGTGATTGCTGATGACCTAAATTCTGATCTCACTCATCAAGGCGAGCGTCCAAGCTGGCAAGTGCTTTACACCACCTATTTACAATCTTGCTCACCGTTGCACAGTGGCGATGATAACTTGCCTATTCCACTGTATAAATTTTTCAAAAATGCACCGCACTTGAGTTTAGATCTCATCAAATGGCAAGAAAATTGGCAGGCTTGCGATCAGTTACAAATGAACGGCACAGCCCTAGAAAGCAAAGCACTTAGTGAGATTTCTGATCTGCACAGCAATTTATCCAAACACGGTTATGCCTTATGCCAAGAAATTGAACAACACACCGGCATTCCAACTTACTATTATTTATACCGCATTGGTGGCGAAAGTTTGACCGCAGAACAACAACGCCGCTGCCCAAGCTGCCATAAAAATTGGGCATTAAAAACACCGCTCTTTGATCTGTTTGATTTTAAATGTGATCAGTGCCGATTGGTATCCAACCTTTCTTGGCACTGGCAATAAGGAAAAATATGGATTACAACCACGAAAGTTTACACGCCTTAAAATTAGGGCAAGAAACAAAATATGCACAACATTACGACCGCACTTTATTGCAAGCCGTGCCGCGTCAATTAAACCGCGCGCAGCTTGGGATTGTGGAAAATCAGCCTTTTACTTTTGGCGCAGATATTTGGACGGCTTATGAAATCTCTTGGCTTAATCCCAAAGGCGTGCCGCAAGTGGCGATTGCGGACGTAGAAATTGATTTCCGCAGTGAAAATTTAATTGAATCTAAAAGTTTTAAACTTTATCTCAACAGCTTTAATCAAAGCCATTTTGACAGTTTCGAGCAGGTGCAACAGATCTTGCTGCAAGATCTGGCTGATTGCGCCAAAGGGCAAGTCAAAGTGCGGTTAAATTCTTTGCAAAATTACCACCGCACTTTGATTGATTCTTTACAAGGAGATTGTATTGATGATCAGGATATTGAAATCCGAGATTATCAATTCAATCCCAATTATTTAGAACATTGCACGCACGCAGAACAGGTGGAAGAACATTTGGTGAGCCATTTGCTTAAATCAAATTGTTTAATCACCCAGCAGCCAGATTGGGGATCGTTACAAATTCATTATGTAGGCAAACGGATTGACCGCGAGAAATTATTGCGCTATTTAGTTTCTTTCCGTCAGCATAACGAATTTCACGAACAATGCGTTGAGCGAATTTATTGTGATCTAATGCGTTTTGCTCAGCCAGAAAAGCTCACCGTTTACGCCCGTTATACACGCCGCGGTGGGTTGGATATTAATCCGTTCCGCTCGAACTTTGAAACCGTGCCGCACAATGTGCGCTTAGCCAGACAATAGGAGGTCGCAATGGCAAATATTCATTATGTGAATCCCCGTGGGAGTATGGAACAGCTCTCGCATCTTGAAGTGGAATTGCTCACCAAGCAAGCCAAAAGCGAGCTATACCAGCTGTATCGCAACTGCTCGCTTGCGGTGCTGAATTCTGGGGCGGTAACGGACGATAGCCGTAAATTGCTCAGCCAGTATCCCGATTTTGACATTGAGCTAGTGGCAACAGAACGCGGCATTACGCTGAAATTATATAATCCCCCTGAAAGTGCGTTTGTGGATCAGCATATTATCCGCAATATTCAATATCACCTTTTTGCCGTCCTACGTGATATTGTGTTCGTGAATGTGCTAAGCCAACGGATTAATCCTTGCGATATTCAAGACAGCGTGCATATCACCAACCAAGTGTTTTCCATTTTGCGTAATGCCAAAGCCTTGATTGTGGGCGAATTGCCGAATTTGGTGGTGTGCTGGGGAGGTCATTCCATCAATCAAATTGAATACCAATATTGTCGCGCGGTGGGGTTAGAATTAGGTCATCGTGAATTAAATATCATCACAGGCTGCGGGCCAGGTGTGATGGAAGCACCGATGAAAGGCGCGGCAATTGGTCATTCCAACCAACGCTATAAAAACAGCCGTTTTATTGGCATCACCGAACCTTCAATCATTGCTTCTGAGCCACCTAACCCAATTGTTAATGAGCTGATCATTATGCCTGACATTGAAAAACGCCTTGAAGCCTTTGTGCGTATGGGACACGGCATTATTATCTTCCCTGGTGGCCCTGGAACATTTGAGGAATTACTGTATATCCTTGGAATTAAGCTCAACCCAGAAAATCAAGCGCAAGCTATCCCACTCATTTTAACTGGGCCAAAAGAAAGTGCGGATTATTTTGCCACGATTGATCGCTTTATTGGCGAAACCTTAGGGAAAGAAGCGCAATCCTTGTATAAAATCATCATTGATGATCCTGTGGCAGTGGCGCGCCATATGAAATCTTCAATAGAAGAAATTCGTCATTTACGCTATGAAAATAATGATTCTTATGGCTTTAATTGGTCGTTGAAAATTGATCCTGAATTCCAACAGCCATTTATCCCAACCCACGAAAATATGGCAAATTTAGATTTGCATATGAATCAAAGCAAAGTAAGCCTTGCCGCCAATCTTCGCCGTGTGTTCTCTGGCATTGTGGCAGGTAACATTAAGCCTGATACCCAAGATCGCATCGCTGAGCTAGGCAAATTCCAGCTCAAAGGGGATAAGGATTTAATGGAAAAAGTGGACAACGTGCTACAAGATTTCATCACCCAACACCGAATGAAACTGCCAGACGGCGAGGCTTATGAGCCTTGTTATGAGATTATTCGATAATTAAATAAATGCAAGGGAGATCAAAAAATATGAAAACAGAGAAAAACACACCACTGATTAATTCTGAAGGCGAAGTCCGGGAATTACAGCAAAGCGACTTTACACAAATGAAATCATTACAAGAAACAATGCCTGATGATTTTGTCAATATGGTGCTTGCACATCAAGCAGAAATGGAAAAGCAAGGACATATAAAACCGAAAGTAAGGGGTAAACAAAAAACGCCAACCAAACAAATTATCACTATTCGCTTATCACCTGAAGTGATTGAGGCCTTTAAAGCCACAGGGAAAGGTTGGCAATCGCGTATTAATGAAGTGCTTCTCCAGCATATTCATTCCGTATAATCAGCAATGGCCGCATAATAAAGTGCGGTCAAAGCTACCTAAAAAGACCTAATCCTGCACATTCCTATTGGAAAAAATCCCATTACCCCTTACTATACGCAAGTTTTTTAAATTGATATAACCGAATAATAAACCCAATGAGCGAAAATTTAACTTCTCAAAACGAAAAAACAAAGAAACAAATCTATAATTTCAATAAGTTACAAAAACGCCTACGCCGTAATGTGGGCGCGGCGATTGCTGATTTTAATATGATTGAAGATGGCGATAAGGTGATGGTGTGTTTATCTGGTGGTAAAGACAGCTACACGTTGCTGGATATTTTGCTTAATTTACGCCTTAACGCACCAATTCATTTTGATATTGTGGCGGTAAATTTAGATCAAAAACAACCGGGGTTTCCTGAACACGTCTTACCTGAATATTTAGAAAGCATTGGCGTGGATTACAAAATCGTGGAAGAAAATACTTACGGTATTGTGAAAGAAAAAATTCCTGAGGGCAAAACCACCTGTTCCCTTTGTTCTCGTTTAAGACGTGGGATTTTATACCGCACAGCCACAGAACTTGGCGCAACCAAAATCGCCCTTGGGCATCATCGTGATGATATGTTGGAAACCTTATTTCTCAATATGTTCTACGGCGGCAAGCTGAAATCAATGCCACCAAAACTGATCAGTGATGACGGCAAGCAAATTGTGATTCGTCCGTTGGCTTATTGCAAAGAAAAGGACATTGAAAAATATTCTATCGCCAAACAATTCCCGATCATTCCTTGTAATCTATGCGGTTCGCAACCTAACTTGCAACGCCAAGTAGTAAAAGAAATGTTACAAACTTGGGATCGCCAATATCCGGGGCGCATTGAAACAATGTTCAGCGCAATGCAGAATATTGTGCCTTCGCACCTATGCGATAAAAATTTGTTTAATTTCAAAGATATTCAACGCGGACAAAACCTAGACGGCGTGGAAGGGGATATTGCTTTTGATAAACAAGATCTGCCTACTACCCCATTATTCCAAGATGAAGATGAGCAAACAGATTTCAGCCAAAATGAAATGATTGCGTTCAAGGAAGTGAGTTAAACAAAGGCCGAATAAAAGAAGAGCAAAAATAAAGTGCGGTGAAAAAATCAAAAATTTTCCACCGCACTTTTTATTTCTGTATTTTCTATAAACTCGGTTTTACATTCTACGCGCTTGCCAATAAGTGCGTGTCCAGTAAGGGCTATTGAGTGAAGAATAAATCACGCCACCTTTGGTTGAGGCGTGTAGGAATTGACCGTCTTTCACATAAATCCCAACGTGGTAGCCATTTGGCCCGCGCCCTGTTTTAAAGAAAACTAAATCACCCGTTTGAATGTCTTCTTTTGCTACTTTCGTGCCATATTTCACTTGTTCTCTTGTGGTACGAGGCAAATTAATATTAAAGCGTTCGCGGAAAGTAGTCTGCACAAAGGCTGAACAATCAATACCACGGCGACTTTGTCCGCCTAAACGATAGGGAGTGCCAGCCCATTCACGTTGATGTTCTGACAGCATCGCAATAGTCATAATGGGATCGTTTAACTGGCTATGATAGCGGTTATGTTTAAACGATTTATATTGGACGGAAGAGCTTTCATTCGAGCTAGAACAAGCTACACTCAGCAATACGCCACCGCCAATTAGCAATGTTTTAAGTAAATTCATTGTAAACTCTAAAAATAAAAAAGAATAAAAAACTACCCGCACTTTTTTGCGCGGATAGTTTTAAGTGAGAAATGATTAAGCTTTTGGCTTAGATTTTTCTACACGAGAGCGTAATTTTTGACCGGGTTTGAATACTACCACTCGGCGCGCGGAAACAGGTACGCTTTCCCCTGTTTTAGGGTTACGTCCTGGGCGTGAAGCTTTATCGCGTAATTCAAAATTACCAAATCCAGATAATTTCACATCTTGCCCACTTTCCAATGCCACGCGAATTTCCTCAAAAAAACTTTCCACCAATAATTTGGCATCACGTTTATTTAGATTATGCTTTTCAATTAAGCTATCGGCTAATTCAACTTTGGTCAATGTCATAATATTAATCTCTCAAATAAGCATCAAATCGTTGTTTTAATGCGTCTAATACCGCTGAAATTACCGCATTAATCTCTTTCTCTTCAAGGGTTTTATCAGTGTCTTGAATGGTTAAGCTAATGGCTAAACTTTTCTTACCTTCTGGTAAATTCGCCCCTTGGTAAACATCAAATAAATTTACGTTTACAAGCTGTTTTCCGCCTGCTTGACGACATACTTCTAACACATCGCCCGCTGGCGTTGCACTATCCACGACGATAGCAAGATCCCGTTTGTTCGCTGGGAAACGAGAAATCTCTTTGGCATTAGGCACAGTGCGTTCTGCAATTGGCGCCCATTCAATTTCAAAGACAATCGGTTTACCCGATAACCCTAATTGTTGCACCACTTTCGGGTGAACCGTACCGATATAGCCGATTTCTTTATCATCAAGGATAATGGCAGCAGATTGCCCTGGGTGTAACGCTGGATATGATTTTGCTACAAAACGCAAACGATTTCCAGCCTTTGTTAGTGATAAAATGCGTTCTAAATCCCCTTTTAGATCAAAGAAATCCACATTTTCGCCTTTTTGTTCCCAATGAACAGGGCGTTTATCTCCCACAATGGCTGCACCCAGCACATATTCTTGACGAACGCCACTTTCTGCTTGGCTATCAGGAATAAAGCGTAATCCGCCTTCAAAAATGCGTACACGGCTTTGTTGGCGATTTTGGTTGTAAGCAATGGTTGTAAGCAAGCCCGGTAATAAAGACACGCGCATTGCCGACATTTCACGCGAAATTGGGTTTGGCAGAATTAAGGCTTCTTGCTCTGGGGATAACAATTGCTGAACTTCTGGATCAACAAAGCTATAAGACACAATTTCTTGATAATCGCTATCCACAAAAGCGGTACGCACACGCACCAATTCTAATAAACTTTCAGGCATTGGTTTCATTTGTAAATGCGCTAATGGTGCATTGTTCGGAATGTTGTTATAACCGTAAATGCGTGCCACTTCTTCGATTAAGTCTTCTTCAATCTCAATATCAAAACGCCAGCTTGGTGAAACCGCTGTCCATAAACCGTCTTGGTAGCTCACTTGTAAGCCTAAGCGTTGCAAAATGTCTGTAACGGTTTCTGTTGGAATATGATGACCTAATAAGTGATCTAATTTTTCACGGCGTAATTGCACCTGTTTTACTTTTGGTAAATTGGCTTCGCTCACCACTTCGCAAATTTCACCCGCTTCGCCGCCGCAAATGTCTAACAATAAGGCGGTTGCACGTTCCATTGCTTTGTGTTGAAGATTGAAATCTACACCACGTTCAAAACGGTGTGAAGAATCGGTATGCAAGCCATATTGTCTAGCGCGTCCTGTAATGGCTAATGGCGCAAAGAATGCAGCTTCAAGAATCACATCTTTGGTTTCGGCATTCACACCACTGGCTTCGCCACCAAAAATACCCGCCATCGCTAATGGGCCATTTTGATCGGCAATCACTAAAGTGTTTGGTTGAAGTTTGGCGGTTGTGCCATCTAATAGCACCAATTCTTCGCCTTCTTTTGCCATACGCACTTGCACAGGCTGCGCCACTTTGGCGGCATCAAAAGCGTGCATTGGCTGACCGAGTTCAAGCAAAATATAGTTAGTAATATCCACTACAGGATCGATAGAGCGAATACCGCAACGACGTAATTTTTCTTTTAGCCAAATCGGGGTTTCCGCTTTTACGTTCACATTTTTAACCACACGCAATAAATAACGAGGGCAAGCTTCAGGGGCTAATACCTCAATTTGTGCTTTGTCCGCGATGGCCGCTGGCACGGCTTCAATAACAGGGGCATTAACAGTTTGCTGATTAACCACGCCCACTTCACGGGCAATTCCTGCAATGCTTAAACAGTCCGCACGGTTTGGCGTTAAGCTAATTTCTACACTGTTATCGTTTAATTGCAAATACTCACGCAAATCTGTTCCCACTGGTGCGTCAGCAGGCAATTCAATAATGCCGTTATGATCGTCAGAAATACCTAGTTCGCTAAATGAACACAGCATTCCTTCAGAGGGTTGCCCACGCAATTTGGTTTTCTTAATTTTAAAATCACCCGGTAGCACTGCCCCTTCTACCGCACAAGCCACTTTTAAGCCTTGACGGCAATTTGGTGCACCGCAGACGATGTCTAACAAACGATCACCGCCTACATTCACTTTGGTTACGCGTAATTTATCTGCGTCGGGGTGTTGAGCGCATTCCACCACTTCCCCCACCACAACACCGGAAAATGCTCCAGCCACTGGCTCAACGCCATCAACTTCCAAGCCGAGCATAGTAATTTGATCACATAATTGTTCAGTGCTAATGGCAGGATTTACCCATTCACGCACCCATAATTCACTAAATTTCATATTCTTTCTCTATCGTAAATTTTATTCGGTCAATCGGACTAATTATTTAAATTGTTTTAAGAAACGCAGATCGTTTTCAAAGAATGAACGCAAATCTGTTACATTGTAACGTAGCATTGTTAAACGCTCTACGCCCATACCCACCGCAAAGCCAGAATATTCTTCAGGATCAATCCCCACATTGCGTAACACATTTGGGTGAACCATTCCACAACCTAACACTTCAAGCCATTTGCCATTTTTCCCCATTACATCAACCTCAGCAGAAGGCTCAGTGAATGGGAAATAAGACGGGCGGAAACGCACTTTTAAATCTTCTTCAAAGAACGCACGCAAGAAATCGTGTAACAGACCTTTTAATTCGGTGAAATTGGCGTGCTTATCCACATAAAGTAATTCAATTTGGTGGAACATTGGGGTGTGGGTTTGGTCGTAATCATTACGATAAACACGCCCAGGGGCGATAATACGGATAGGTGGTTTGGCTTTTTCCATTGTACGAATTTGCACCCCAGAGGTTTGGGTACGCAATAAACGCTCGGCATCGAACCAGAAGGTATCGTGATCGGCTCGTGCGGGGTGATGAGCGGGGATATTTAACGCATCAAAATTGTAATAATCCGTTTCAATTTCAGGCCCCACTTCCACCGTGAAACCTAAATTAGAGAAAAAGCTCACCACACGCCCAATGGTTACAGAAACAGGGTGCAAGCCACCAAGTTCCGTTTTACGCCCTGGCAAGCTCACGTCAATACTTTCTTTGGCAAGCTGAGCATCTAAGGCTTCTTGCTCCCATTCCGCTTTTTTGCTGTTTAATAAGTCTAAAACTTTCTGTTTTGCCTCATTAATTTTCGCCCCCATTGCAGGACGCTCTTCGGCGGCAATATCACGCAACCCTTGCATTAATTGGGTAAAATGCCCTTTTTTACCAAAATATTCTACGCGAATCGCATCTAGGGTTTCGAGGCTTTTATCGTGCAATTTCTCAATCGCGTCTTTTGCCTGTTCTGTAATGTCTTTAAGGTGTTGCATACCTATCCTCTATGAGTAAATAAATCTGATAAGAATTGAAAAAATGCCTTAATAATAATACTAACGCCTTAAAAAATCACGTTTTTATTCTGGTTTTTCGCAATTATTCTCCACCTCCCATTGGGCGATTTTTTCTGCTAAACCAAGTGCGGTGAAAAATCCCCCTGTTTTTGGTAAGGTTTTGACGCAAATTTGTTGCTGTTGGTAAGCAAATCGCAGTTGATAGCAATGCAAATAAGTGCGGTCGGATTTTTGTTTATTTCCGCCATAAAGTTCATCACCTAAAATCGGGCTGCCTAGGCTTTTCATTGCCACGCGTAACTGGTGCGTCTTGCCTGTTTGCGGAAACAAAATAAAAAGGCGTAAATTTGGCTCACAGCTTAAGGAAGAAAAACGCGTGATGGCAGGGTTTTCCTTGCTTTGGCATAATTTCCAAGTCCCATTGCGAGATTTTTGCATATCCCCCACAATTCGCCCTTGCTTTTTCTTCGGCTTTTCGGTGGATAACGCCAGATAGGTTTTCTCAATGCAATGATCGGCAAATAGCCCTGACAAGGTTGCCGCCGCCTGCTTATTCAACGCTAAGATTAACAACCCAGAAGTTACCTTATCTAACCTATGTACCAGCCACACTTGGGGCAAATTTAATTGCTGCGCCACTAAGGTGGTTAGACCAAGCGCCTGATCATCTTTATGCACGGAAATGCCACAAGGCTTGTGAATAATGATAAAATCGGCGTGCTGAAAAACAATGTCGAACATTGGCGTTGTGATCTCTGGCATAATTAGATGTTTATAAAAGTGCGGTTAAAAATAAATGAATTTTACTTTTCAACAGATTATAGCATATCTCATCCCTGTCCTGATTTGGATTTTGACCATTTCTATCACAATGCGATTAGTGATAAAAAAACAATCGGTTTCAGCCACCCTTTCTTGGTTGATGATTATTTATCTCGTGCCAGTGGTGGGCATTATCGCCTATTTAGTGTTTGGCGAAGTGAAATTAGGCACAAAACGAGCAAAAGCATTTCGTTTGCTTGCACCCAAATTTAACCAGTGGTTTGGCGATTTTTCGCAATGTCCGCAATTAATTAATCATCACAACACCCTACTTTATCGCCCCATTTTTGACTTAGCCAAAAGTCGCTTAAATATCCCTTGCGTGCTGGGTAACGAGCTGCATATTTTAGACACGCCAGAAAGCATCATTAAAAGCATTATTCAAGATATTCACCAAGCCCAACACAGCATTAATATGGTGTTTTATATTTGGTGGAATGGTGGCTTAGTGGAAGACGTGCAAACCGCCCTCATCGCCGCCCAACAACGCGGAGTAAAAGTGCGGTTATTACTGGATAGCGTTGGCAGCCGCCAATTTTTCAAAAGCAAAAATTATCGCCAAATGAAAGAGGCGGGCATTGAGATCACCGAAGCGCTACACGTTAATTTACTGCGTATGTTTTTTAGCCGCATTGATTTACGCCAGCACCGCAAAATTATTGTGATCGATAATCAAATTGCTTACACCGGCAGTATGAATATGGTTGATCCCAAATACTTCAAACAAAACAGCCTCGTTGGGGAATGGGTGGACATTATGGTTCGCATTAATGGGGCGGTATCCTCGGTGTTAAACGGGCTATATGCGTGGGATTGGCAAATTGAAAGTGATAAAGAAATCCCCTTGCAGTTGCCAGATTGTCCTTTGTTACCTATTGATCAAAATAATTCGCACGCGGTGCAAATTCTTGCCACAGGGCCGGGCTTTCCTGATGATTTAATGGCGCAATCCCTTTCTATTGCGATTTTTTCCGCACGCCAAAGCATCACCATTACTTCGCCTTATTTTGTGCCAAGCCATAGCATTGCTGAAGCCTTACGCATTGCGGCTTTGCGTGGTATTGACGTTACGCTGATTCTACCAAAGAAAAACGATTCTTTAATGGTAAGCTGGGCGAGCCGCACCTTTTTTGAAGATCTGCTTGCCGCTGGGGTGAAAATTTATCAATTTGAGCAAGGCTTATTACATACTAAAAGCGTGTTGATTGATAACCGCCTTGCCCTTGTTGGCACGGTAAATATGGATATGCGCAGTTTTATGTTGAATTTTGAAGTAACAATGGTGGTGGAAGATCAAAGTTTTGCCAATGAAGTAACTCAATTGCAGCAACACTACCGCCAAAGTTCTTCTTTATTAACCTATGAAAACTGGGTAAAACGCCCTGTTTATCAACAGGTTATCGAACGTTTATTTTTCTTATTTAGCCCGCTTTTATAAGGCATAAGTGCGGTGTAAATTTTCCAACTTTTTAAGCATTTTAAGGATAACAATGAAAAAACAGCTCACTTTTTATTTAGTTCGCCACGGACGCACCGTTTGGAACGAACAAGGTTTATTACAAGGACAAGGCGATTCTCCGCTGATCGCCGAAGGCATTGAGGGGGCAATGAAAACAGGCGAACACTTAGCCAACGTGCCTTTTGTTGCTGCCTATTCAAGCGTGTTAAAAAGGGCAATGGATACCACGCAATACATTATTGGCGAGCGCAATATTCCTTTCTTTCAGCATAAAGGCTTAAACGAACATTTTTTTGGTAGCTGGGAGGGCGTGTTGGTAGATAGCATTCGCCAAAGCGAAGAATTTCAGCAAATGACCAAAGATCCTGCGAATTATCAAGCCAAAAGCAACGGTGGCGAAACCTTTGCTGAACTGGCCGATCGCGCAATGCAGGCGATTTATGACATTATTCAAGTTCATGACAAGGGGAATATTTTGGTGGTTTCTCACGGGCATACCCTACACCTACTTCTCGCTTTACTAGACGGCTCAAGCTGGCAAACCCACCGTGAAAATCCCCGTGTTACACGCTTGGCAAATACGTCTATTAGCCTTGTTCGTTATGAGCAAACAGAAAATGAAAATGCAGGGCGTTTCGTGTTAGAAACGGTGAATAGCACGGCGCATTTGTAGTGTTTTTGGTAAGGCTTTAGGCAGAAGTCATATTTAATGGCGAAAAAAGTGCGGTGGAAAAATTCTGATTTTTTGCACCGCACTTTAATAATCATTTAGATTGAAATGAATGAATTTCGCTTACTTCATCTACTCTACTTCACCCATTCCGTTTGCAGATAAGTTAAGCGTTCAATATTGGTAATATAATGCCCTAGCTCTTGCTCTTCAGGGCGATGCACATAAGGAATTTGCCCGAGCAACGGTGCGTCAATTTTTTCACTCAGCATTTCGATAATTTCCGCATAATGAGCAAGCCCTGGGTTAATACGATTGGCGATCCACCCCACTAAAGGTAAACCCGACTGTTTAATAGATTGTGCGGTGAGTAAGGCGTGATTAATGCAGCCCTCTTTAATGCCTACCACCAGCACTACGGGCATTTGTTGCGATGCCACCCAACTTGCAAAACTATAATGCTTATTCATTGGCGTTAGCCAGCCGAAAGCGCCCTCCACCAAAACAGATTGATAACGCTGAGTTAGCGCAGCAAGATCGGCATTAATTTTATCGATATTAATGATGGAGTCATCACTGGAAAGAACAGTCAAAATATCTGAGCAACTGTAACTATTTATCTCTTTATAGCTCACCTTTTCTTTTGTGGAACGCATTAAGGTCAGCACATCAGAACTACTTTCTTCTGGATTTAAGCCTTGTTGATGGGAAAAGTCATCGTAATCAGGTAAGCAGGCAATAGGTTTATAACCAACAATTTGAATGCCTGCATTTTGTAATGCCTGTATGATGGCTCGGCTTGAAATGGTTTTCCCTACATTGGTATCTGTACCCGCAACAAAAAAACTGCTCATAATGATGATCCTTTCCCTTTTATTCCCTATTTAATCTAAGATTTTAAAAGAAATTTTTCATCACAATATTGAGCTAACACAAAGTTTAGTGATTTTGCGCGAGATGTCCTAATAATGAACCATCATATAATCGTTGCTTAATGGCGGCAGTTAATACTTCTGGGCTATTCCACTCATAACGGCTAATTACAATTTCCACATTGCAATGGAAAAGGCTTAAACGTTGATTTAAACGAGATAAAAATACCTCTTTAGCGAGTAATAAACTGCTGTCTAACATCACTTTTTTCGGCGAGAACATATCCACCAAGCACAAAATTAAATATGCCGTAACATCAGTAACTAAATGTAAAATGGAAAGTGCATTGCTTTCTTGCAAATCAATTTTTCGGCATAAAAAGCGGATTTTTTCATTATTGTCATTACATTGATTATCTGGATAAAGCAAGTCAATTAGCTGATAGATAGCCTTATGGGTAATTTGATTAATAATTTGGTATCGCTCTATTTCGCCCAAGCGCGGATTCAGTTTGGTTTGTAACGGATGTAATTGCGGTGCAATCAGTTTATCCACGTTAATTTTCGCTTGTTGATTACAACAGATGACATCACCCTCAGAAAGCACACTTAAATTGACTCGATCATTGAGCTGCAAAAAAAGCACATTTTCACAGCCAATTACGCTTCCCACCGAGCTTTCTGCAAATAGCCAAGTTTCAAAATAATCCGTAATAACTACAGGCAAGTTAAAGTGATTTTGGAATAAACTTTTCAAATCAAGATGCAAAATACGGTTGCCAAGGGGATAACAATAAGCCATTTGCTCATCAAGTTGCCCTGTTACCGCTACCGAAAAGGTAATAATACGCTCTGTTTGGCACTGGGTTTGCTGAATAAAACGCTCCACACAATCAATAAGTGCGGTGCTTAAATTGGCAATATTTTCTAAGGTTAAATGGAAAGATTGCTCCGCGATAAGCGTACCGTCAAGTTCGCATAAAAACATATCAAAGCGATCTTCGGTCAAAATAGCACAAAGGGATTGCCAATAAAAAGGCGAAACGCAAAGCCCAATCGCAGGCCGCCCACGATGTTCTGTGTTACGCACCGCTTTTTCCATAATCAATTTTTGATCGATCAGTTTGCGCGTGAGAGAAGTAATTGTCGCAGGCGCAAGACGAGACAGTTTAGATAAATCAATTCTTGAAATTTCTTCAAACTGCTCAATTAATTGATAAACTTTCCCTAGTTGTTGTTCTTTCACGAAAGACTTATCTTGTTTTCGTTCTCTTGCCATAGCGATCTCTCTATTAAATTTTCAAAATAAAATTATTCTTTTGTTATATCAGTTTGCTACCCAAAAACAAGTAGTTTACGCCAATTTTGTGGGCGACTTCACAAAAACAATCGCACAATTCATTTTGGCAAATTTTCCGACTTGCGGTAAACTAGGCACGTTTTTACGCTAATTTTTTTGATTGAGGTTTATATGACACAAATTGCCCCTATCGTAGATGTATTACAAGGCAAAATTCAAATCGGTGATCAAGTTACCGTGCGTGGCTGGGTGCGTACTCGCCGCGATTCTAAAGCTGGGCTTTCTTTCCTTGCGGTGTATGACGGCTCTTGCTTCGATCCTATCCAAGTGATCGTGAATAACGACATTGCAAATTATCAAGATGAAATCCTACGTTTAACCACTGGCTGCTCAGTGATTGTAACGGGCAAAGTGGTGGAATCCCCAGCAGAAGGGCAAGCGGTTGAATTACAAGCGGAAAATGTGGAAGTAACAGGTTGGGTGGAAGATCCTGATACCTACCCTATGGCCGCAAAACGCCACAGTATTGAATACTTGCGTGAAGTAGCGCATTTACGTCCTCGCACAAATATTATTGGTGCGGTGGCGCGTGTTCGTCATTGTTTAGCGCAAGCCATTCACCGCTTCTTCCACGAACAGGGTTTCTACTGGGTGGCAACGCCACTTATCACAGCTTCTGATACCGAAGGTGCGGGAGAAATGTTCCGTGTTTCCACCCTTGACTTAGAAAATCTCCCACGCACAGAACAAGGTGCGGTGGATTTTTCGCAAGATTTCTTCGGAAAAGAAGCGTTTTTAACCGTATCTGGTCAGCTAAACGGCGAAACTTACGCTTGTGCATTAAGTAAAATCTATACCTTTGGCCCAACCTTCCGTGCAGAAAATTCAAACACCACTCGCCACTTGGCAGAATTCTGGATGGTTGAACCAGAAATGGCCTTTGCTGATTTAAACGATAACGCAAAACTCGCAGAAGATATGTTGAAATATGTGTTCCGTGCTGTGTTAGCTGAACGCAAAGATGACTTAAAATTCTTTGAAAAACACGTTGATAAGGACGTTATCAGCCGTTTAGAAAACTTCATTAATTCTGATTTTGCACAAATTGACTACACAGATGCCATTGAAATCCTATTAAAATCAGGCAAAAAATTTGAATTCCCAGTGTCTTGGGGCATTGATTTATCGTCAGAACACGAACGCTATTTAGCGGAAGAATATTTCAAATCCCCAGTGGTAGTGAAAAACTATCCAAAAGACATCAAAGCGTTTTATATGCGCTTAAATGATGACGGCAAAACCGTGGCGGCAATGGACGTATTAGCCCCAGGAATTGGCGAAATCATTGGTGGCTCACAACGTGAAGAACGCCTAGATGTGCTAGATAAACGTATGCTTGAAATGGGCTTAAACCCAGAAGATTACTGGTGGTATCGCGATCTCCGCCGCTACGGCACCGTGCCACATTCAGGCTTCGGTTTAGGTTTTGAGCGTTTAATCGTTTATGTAACTGGCGTGCAAAATATCCGCGACGTGATCCCATTCCCACGCGCCCCGAGAAATGCGAATTTCTAGGTTTTATTAAATTGAAATAAAAACAAAGAGCGGTGAAAAATTTCTGATTTTTTCACCGCTCTTTTTGTTAAAAGTAAAGAAATTAATCTAATAGATCATCAAAATCAACGCTTCTAAGTATGGCATCAGCTCTTTCAAGCCCTTCGACTACTTTTCTTGGTGTTAATTTCTCACCCAATCCAGTAATTGTAAATTGAACAATTAATGTATTTTCATCATCTTTACCTGTAAAAAATGATGCATTTCTATAATCAGAATTTAGTTCATTTATTTTACTTAAGGAAAAAGGACTATTCTCCTTTAGCATATACAATATTTGGATGTCGCCATCAGGGTATAAGCCCAATAAATACGTACGTCCATAAGCTTTTACAACAACAAGATCTTCATTAAAAATATAAACTTCACGATAACCTTGATCTAAAAGAGTTTCTTTCAATTCAATAGCTGTATATTGATTACTCATAAATTCCTCCTCCATTTGGATTTTGATTCGCGATTACAGATATTTTGTCACGCATTTTAGCTCCTATAAATTTAGTATTTAAATTATTTTAAACACACAAATATTTTTATTCTTTCATCTAGTCTTCTACAAAATCAAAAATATCGATTGTTCTAACGGCATCTAACATACGAGATACGCCTTTTGCGATGCCTGCTCTAGATAATCTCCCATCAAGAGCAGGCAAAGTGATAGAAAATAGAAGTTTATTTTCTTCTTTAGTAGATAAAACCCCTAATCTATGGTTTGCATTCCAATTATTCACTTTTTCTAAAGATAATATAGGCGTAGTTATTCCATAACCCAGTTGAATATCACCATTTTTATACAATGCAATGGGATAGTTCTTTCCATCAACCTTTAATAATACGATATTTTCTTGCTTTATGCTGACTGAACGATATCCTTCATCTAACAGAATTTCTTTTATTTCCTCTGCGGTATATTGATTACTCATAAATTCCTCCTCCATTTGAATTGCGAGTTGGAATTACAGACATTTTGTCACGCATTTGGGCGGATAAATCAGTATCATAGCTTAATTTATCGGTAGGTTTAGTCAGATCATATTGGTATTTATTACCAAAACTATCTTTATAAAGAGTAGTTCCATTCTCTAAAATTGGAATAAGCATTTTAGCTCCTATAAATTTAGTATTTAAATTATTTTAAGCGCACAAATATTTTTATTTGCAGGAGTGTTTGTTATCTCTGTAAAGAGATAACAACAGGGAGTATACTCCCGCTAAAAACGTTCAAAAAACAAGCTAAAAATACTGGTAGTATCGTGAGTTATATCGATATGGGTATTATGCTACACTAAAGACGTGAATTTTTAGGTTGAAATAAAAACAAAGAGCGGTGAAAAATTTCCGATTTTTTCACCGCTCTTTATTTGTATAGTTTTATTTAAACCTCTAATAAAATCAAAATTGCCGCTTCTCCACCCCATTCCTTAGGTGCTTGATGCAGAGCGCGAACCTTTGGATGCTGAACCAACCATTTAGGAATTTGCCGTTTTAATGTATAAGTTCCATATCCTGTCATTATACTGGCACAATAGATATTTTCTTTCTCACAGGCTTGAATCAAGCTAGCTAACTCTAGCTTTGCTTTCTCTTTAGTTAAACCGTGTAAATCTAAAAATAATTCAGGGGAAAAATCTCCACGACGTAATTGCTTCAGCAAATAACTGTCTTCCCCTTCCCGTAAGTATTTTACCGGCCCATCTTCATTGAGCAAAGGTTCATATTCATCAGAGAAGAAAAAAAGTGTATCTTCTTTTTCCCGTTGCTGGCGAGTTTGTTGTTTCTGTTTGTATGCTTTTTGTGGTGCAACAAATTCATTTTGCGCTAAAGGCTTTGCACCTTTTACAGCATCACGAAAAAGCGCTAAATCCTCATCATCTAACATTTTCATTTTGGAAGTAAAATTAAACTTAATTGCCGTATCAGTTTGTGCTATAAATAACTAATTATTCTATTATAAAACAGGAACATTCAACAATGACTTTAGAAAATGATTTTCCTTCTTTATCATTAACATCAAATAATGAAGGAAAAACAGACATTTTTTTCACCGCACTTAATGAACTTTATAGTATTAAAGATTTTCTGCGCTGGACTTACAGCACTTTTAACCGTTCTGAATTATATTATGGCCACGGATATGATAATCCTTGGGACGAAGCGCAGCAGCTGGTTTTGGCAGCCTTAGATCTGCCTTATGACTTCCCTGCTGAAATGTATGATGCGCGCCTGACACAAGATGAAAAATTGCACTTAATTACCCTTGTTAAAGAACGTTTGGAAAAACGAATTCCAGTGGCTTATTTAACCCGCAGTGCGTGGTTTTGTGGATTGGAGTTTTATGTGGACGAACGAGTGATTATTCCACGTTCGCCAATCAGTGCATTAATTGAAGAAAAATTCGCAGGATTACTCACCAAGCAGCCAAAACGCATTATGGATTTATGCACAGGCAGCGGTTGCATTGCGATTGCTTGCGCAATGGCGTTTCCTGATGCAGAAGTTGATGCCATTGATTTATCTACTGATGCCCTTGATGTGGCAGAAATCAATATTATGAAATATCAGCTTTCCGATCGAGTTTTCCCAATGCAATCGGATTTATTTAATGCGATTCCACAGGATAAATACGATTTAATTGTTACCAATCCGCCTTATGTGGATCAGGAAGATCTTGATGATATGCCAGAAGAATATCATTACGAGCCAGAAATGGCATTAGGCTCGGGCGATGATGGCTTAGATATTACCAAACGCATTTTGCAATCTGCGGCAGATTATCTCGCCGATGATGGCGTGCTTGTTTGTGAAGTGGGAAATAGTATGGTGCATTTAATCGAACAATTCCCAAATGTGCCATTTGAATGGGTTGAATTAAAAAATGGTGGACTGGGCGTGTTTGCCCTGCGTAAAGCAGATTTAATCAAATATTTTGGTAAGAATAACTAATCAAAATGAAAGTCAAAAAATTTGCCGTTTATGGCCGTGTGCAAGGTGTGGGTTTTCGCTATTTCACTTGGAAAGAAGCCTGCAAAATTGGACTAACGGGCTGGGTAAAAAATCTTTCGGACGGAAGCGTTTTAGTGATCGCTAAAGGGTCGGAAGAACAATTAACTCAGCTTTATCAATGGTTGCAGCGCGGCTCACCCAGTGCAGTGGTAAAACAAGTGATTATGAAAGACTATCCTGATAATGAGAGCTTCCACGATTTTTCTGTGCGCCGTACTTAATCTATCGTTTAAGGTTAGGTTTTGTTGCGATTTAATGCAATCAGACAGCCGATTAACACAACACTTGCGCCTAAGGCTTGGGCAAGGTTAATCCGTTCGCCTAAGGTGTAATAGCCGATGAGGGCGGTAGAAATCGGCACGAGCAATTGGAGCAAATTAAAAGTTACAATGCCTTGTTTTTGTACGATATAAAAAGCGAACAACATTCCCGTTGCCATTCCATAAATACCTGCCAAAGCAAGGGCGCTGAGCATTAGCCTTGGGGTGTGTTGAAGTTCGGCAATTTTGCCTGAATATAGGGCAAGCACTAAGAAAATCAGCCCTGCAAGGGTGGCGGTGGAGGCGCTAATTACAAAAACGGGCAATTTTTGCACCGCACTTTTCACCAGTAAATTTTGTAGGGATTGAATAAAAATGCCTAAAAATAAAAACACGGCGCCAAGAACAAATTGCTGTTCGCCCCCTTGCTGATTGCCATTCAGGACAAAAATAAACGAGCCAATAATGGCAAGTAACGATCCCAAATAAAAACCACGCTGTTTCACTTTTTGCCGTTCATCAGCAAAAAAGATTGCCGCTATGGCAATCCCTAAAGGCATTGCCAGAATGCCAAAAATACTGCCAGAAAGGGCGGAAGTAAGCCTTAATCCGTTAATAAAGAAATACATATTCCCTGCCATAAAAACGCCCAATAACAGCAAGGTGAGCAGCAAGCGTGGCTGTTTGAAAATCTCAAATAAGGTGTTTCTAAATTTGAACGCACAGATCAGAATAAACAGAATGCCACCCGATAAAAAACGCACGACATTGTTATTGAAAGTGTCAAAATGCAGGCTCATCACGCGTAAAATCGGGAAGCCAAGCCCCATCAGCAAAATATACAGTGCATTGGTGCTTAGCGTTGTTTTCATCGGTAGCCTGCCTTATTTGATCGGACGAAATTTGCGATAACCCAAAGCCAGCACAAAACACAGCGCTTGCAACAAAATAATCGTTGGGCCAGTGGCGGCATCAAGATGATAACTCAGAATGATGCCTAAAAAACTGCTGCTTGTGGCAGTTACAATGGCGATCAAAAGCATTTTGTTGAAATTCTTACTCAGCACATAAGCGGTGATCCCCGGAGAAATCAGCATTGCCGTGACTAAGATAATGCCCACCACTTGCATTGTGCTGATAATGGTTAGAGCGAGCAAAAACAGTAAGCCGTAATGCAATGTTGTTACCGCAAGCCCGATAACGCGCGCGTGATTGGAATCAAAACAGAAAAGCAGAAAATCTTGTTTTTTCAGCAAGATAACCAGCAAAACAAGGGCGGCGATAATCAGTGTTTGGATTAATTCTTGCGGTGTGATGCCTAATAAGTTACCGAATAAAATATGCGTTAAGTGCTGTTCTGTTTCCACTTTGCTGAATAATACAAGCCCTAGCGCAAACATTCCGGAAAACATAATCCCCATTACGGTGTCTTCCTTAATTCGGCTGTGGGATTTTAAATAGCCAATCCCAAAGGCGCACAGCAAGCCTGAAACTAGCGCACCGATGGCTAAAGGAATGCTCGCCACATAAGCTAACACGATGCCCGGTAAAACTGAATGGGAAATGGCATCGCCCATTAGCGACCAGCCCTTTAGAATTAAGAAACAAGAAAGTACGGCACAAATCACCGCAATGATTAACGCCATAAACAAGGCATTTTGCATAAAGGGATAACTGAGCGGCTCAAACCACCAATTCGCGAAATCAACCCAGCTCATTATGTTGCTCCTTATTGGCAGAGCGCTTATGGCGTAAAATACCGTATTTTGGGGAAAGGAAAAAGGCGCTCAAGAAAAGTGCGGTCTGAAAACAGACAATTAATCCGCCCGTTGCGCCGTCTAAATAATAGCTGAGGTACACACCAAGTACGCTACTGCTTATGCCAAGGCTCACCGCAATCATCACTAAGGTTTTAAAACGATCCGTAAGCAAATATGCCGTTGCCCCCGGCGTGATGACCATTGCGATCACTAAAATTGCGCCAACGGTTTGCAAAGCTGCCACCACACAAGCGCTTAATAAGGTGAAAAATAATATTTTGTAATGAAGTGGCGACAGCCCCACGGCGGAGGCTTGCATTTCATCAAAAAAGACTAATAACAGATCTTTCCAAAAAATCAGCAATAGCACAAAACAAATGCTGATAATGATGGCCACTTGCCAAATATCTTCCGTTGAAATGCCTAACAGGTTGCCTAATACAATATCTTGCACATTAATGGCGGTGGGGTTAAGGGAAATGATAAATAACCCGAGGGCAAAAAAGGTGGTAAAAATAAAACCGATCACCGCATCTTGCCGTAAATTGGACAAGGATTTTACCCAGAGAATAGAAAGTGCGGCTAAAATTCCTGAAAAAAATGCGCCAATCACATAAGGAAAAGAAAAGGCATAGGCGATGGCAACTCCGGGGACAACCGAATGAGAAAGCGCATCACCAATCAATGACCAGCCTTTCAGCATTAAGTAAGCGGATAAAAAAGCACAAATACCGCCCACCATTGCGCTTAACACAAAGGCGTTAATCATATAATCATACTGGAAAGGTTCTAATAATAAGGCGATCATTGGCTGTTCTCTTTGTCAGTGCGACAGGGGCAATCTTCCAGATTACAATCACGCACAATCGGTGCAGGCGGATCGTTTTTCGTTTGTCCGTAAAATACGGCAGGCAGTTCGTCATCGGTCAGCACCGTTACGGTGCGCTCGTCTTCATCATCGTGCAAATCACGCCCACTCAGCTTCACGTTACGCAGCACGCCACCGAAAACTTGCTCTAAATTTTGCTGGGTAAAGGTGGTGGCGGTGCTACCCTGCGCAAGCACGGTGCGGTTAATCATAATCACTTGATCGCAATAATCTGGCACTGCGCCTAAATTATGGGTCGAAACTAAAATTAAATAGCCTTCTTCACGCAAGTTGGCAAGCAAATCCATAATCGCCGCTTCCGTTTGCACATCAACGCCAGTGAAAGGTTCATCAAGCAGAATAATTTTGCTTTTTTGTGCCAACGCGCGAGCAAGAAAAACGCGTTTTTTCTGCCCACCAGAAAGTTCACCAATTTGACGCTGGGCGAGGTGTGCGATATTTAAGCGCTCCATTGCAAGCTGAACTTCTTGTTTATCAAGTGCGGTGGGAATTCTGAGAAAATTCATATAGCCATAACGCCCCATCATCACCACATCGTAAACGGATACGGGAAATTGCCAATCCACTTCTTCACTTTGTGGCACATAAGCAATTAAATTTTGCTTTAACGCTTTCTTAATCGGCTGATCGCTCAGCAACACTTGCCCTTGTTGCGGTTTTACCAAGCCCATTAAACTTTTGAATAACGTGGATTTTCCACTGCCATTCACCCCCACTAAAGCACAGGTTGTGCCGCCTTGTAGCTGAAAAGACACATTATGAATGGCGGTATGTCCGTTGTTATAACGAACAGTTACGTCCTGTACTTCAATGGTGGGCTGATTATTGGGCATTTTCAAATCCTTCAATAATGGTGGTAATGGTGGTGTTAAGCAAATCTAAATAAGTGGGAACTGGCCCTTTAGCATTGGAAAGGGAATCAACATAAAGCACCCCGCCATAATGAATTTGGCTTTCTTTCGCCACTTGTTGCGCAGGCTTTGGCGAAATGGTGCTTTCGCTGAAAATCACCGGAATCTGATGTTGGCGAATTAAATCAATCAGTTTACGCACTTGTTGTGGCGTGCCTTGCTGTTCTGCATTCACCGCCCAAAGATAAACTTCATTAAAACCATAATCTTGCGCTAAATAACTAAATGCCCCTTCAGAAGTGGCAAGCCAGCGCTGTGCTTGGGGAATTTTGTCCAATTTAGGGCGAAGTGTGCTATCTAAAGTGCGGATCTTTTTGGCGTAATTTTCTGCATTTTGGCGATAAGTTTCGGCATTTTGCGGATCGTATTTGATCAGCGCATTTTTGATATTTTCTACATAAATTAATGCGTTGCTTGGCGACATCCACGCGTGGGGATTAGGGATTTTTTTCTCACCATTTTCTGCAATAAAAATAGGCTGAATGCCTGAGGTAACCACGACCGCGGGTTTATCTTTTACATTCTGGAAAAAACGCTCGAACCAACGTTCTAAGTTTAACCCGTTCCATAGCACAAGATCTGCCGACTGCGCTTTAACGATATCTTTTGGCGTTGGCTCATAGCCGTGAATTTCTGCGCCTGCTTTGGTGATGGATTCCACGCTGGCGGCATCACCAGCAATATTTTGCGCCATATCTTGAATAATGGTAAAGGTGGTAACCACTTTGAATTTAGCATAGCTTGCGGGGCTAAACAACATTGCGGCAGAAAGCGCGATGGTAGCGAACTGTTTCAACATAAATTCTCCTTTTAATGAATCGTTTACCGCTATTATAAAGCACAAAGTTCATTAAGTAAATGCGAATGATTCTCAAACTATAGGCATTTTGCTGGTTTTGGTAACCCTGCCAGTTTTGTGGCTTGCTTGGCTGGCCCTTCAGGGAATAAACGTTGTAAATAACGGCTGTTGCCCTTATCTTCACCTAATTTTTGGGCCATTGCTTTCACCAACATTCTGATCGCCGGCGAAGTGTTATATTCCTGATAAAAATCACGCACAAAATGAATCACTTCCCAGTGGGCTTCAGTTAAACTTAGCCCTTCCTTTTCTGCAATAGCCAGTGCGACTTCGGGCGTCCATTGTGTTAAATCCAACAAATAGCCTTCGTTATCGGTTTCAATAGTCGTATCGTTAATATTGAGCATTGTTGTTTCCTTATTCATCTGTTTAATTATACAAAAACGCCCCTAAAAAGGGGCGCTGAATTTACCAATTAAAGCAATAATTAATCATTGCGTAAAATACCAAGCAAGTTTAATAAACTCACAAAGATATTATAAATAGACACATAAAGGCTTACTGTTGCGCGAATATAATTGGTTTCGCCGCCGTGAATGATGCTGCTAGTTTGATATAAAATGCCCATACTTGAGAACACGATAAATAATGAGCTTAACGCTACATAGAATGCCGGCATTTTAAAGAAGAAGCTGGCGATCATTCCTACCACAAGCACGATAAACAAGGTAAACATCATACCTGAAAGGAATGACATATCTTTTTTCGTGCTGAGGACATAGAAAGAACAGGCAAAGAACACTGCCGCAGTGCCTCCAAGGGCAAGAGCGATTAAATCACCTAAACCTGCGCCAATATACATATTTAATACTGGCCCTAAAGAATAACCGATAAAACCAGTTAAAGCGAAAGTGGAAAGAATCCCCCACGCACTGTTTTCTAAGGCGCTATTTAAAAATAATAAGCCATAAAAGCCCACCAATAACACACCAAAATGTAATGGGGCAACATTTAATGTCATTGCCACATAAGCAACAACCGCAGAAAAAGTTAAGGTTAACGCCAATAAGAAATAAGTGTTGCGTAACACCTTATTGGTAGCCAACACCGATTCTTGACGGCTGTCTTCAACGATTAAACGAGATTGCATAAACGCTCCTTTATTTAATTAACAATCAACAACATAAAGTAAGGGCTAGATGAGAAAATGTCAATTGTTTTAACTGCTTAAATTGCCACTGTTTTAAATTCAATAGCATACTATCTGAAAAGTGGGGTGTATTTTCTCATAAAAAATCTGCCCCTGAATAACTGGATACCCAATTTTAGAGGCAGATAACTTATATTTTATAAAATTATGATTTGCGTAAAATTCTGCTTGAAACCACACCAGCGGTCATTGCACCGTTTACGTTTAGCGCGGTGCGTCCCATATCAATCAGCGGTTCAATGGAAATGAGTAAGCCGACTAATGCGAGCGGTAAGCCCATTGTGGAAAGTACGATGATCGCAGCAAAGGTTGCGCCGCCACCCACACCAGCAATACCAAAGGAAGAAAGAGTTACCACTAATACAAGGGTCAGCAAAAAGTCTAAGGACATTGGATCGATCCCCACTGTTGGCGCAACCATTACGGCGAGCATTGCGGGATAAATCCCTGCACAGCCGTTTTGTCCGATTGTCGCCCCGAAAGACGCAGCAAAATTGGCAATGGCTGAAGGCACGTTCAATTTTGATACTTGGGTTTCAATATTCATTGGAATTGTCGCTGCACTTGAACGTGAAGTGAATGCAAACAGCAAGGTCGGAAAGGCTTGTTGATAATAACGAATTGGATTCACTTTCACCAAAGAAAGTAAAATGCCGTGTACCACAAACATTAAGAAAATGGCTAAATAAGATGCCACGATAAAACCGAGCAAATTAAGAATATCCGCAAGATTTGAAGTGGCAACCACTTTTGTCATCAACGCCAATACACCATAAGGGGTAAGACGAATCACCACGCGAACAAGGCTCATCACTAATTTATTCAAACTTTCCACCCCTTGCGATAAGCGATCGGCAAGTTCTTCATTATCTTGACGAATGCGCAAAATCGCCACGCCTAAAAACGCGGCAAAAATCACCACGCTGATAATAGAAGTTGGGTTTGCGCCAGTGAGTTCAGCAAAAGGATTTTTCGGAATAAAAGAAAGCAACATTGTCGGCACATTCAAACCTGCCACTTTTTCCGCTCGCCCAAGCACGCGATCTTGCGCGGCAAGTTCACGATCGCCTGCCACTAGCCCTTCGGCAGAAAGATCAAATAAATTTGCCATTGTAATCCCAATCACCGCTGCGATTGCTGTTGTAATGAGCAGGACAGAAAGTACGCTGATACTGATCTTGCCCAACGAGCTTGCCCCTTGCAAGCGTGCCACTGCTGAAAGAATCGATACAAAAACCAGCGGCATTACGATCATTTGCAGCAATCTCACATAACCGCTGCCGACAATGCCAATCCAGTTTAGGGTTTCTTTTATCACAGGGGCATTGCTGTCATAAAGAAAATGCAATGCACCACCAAATAATACCCCTAAAATTAATGCCAAAAACACGCTATGCGATAGCGTATGATTTCGGTTAAAGTACCATTTCACACCGACTAATAAAGCAATAAATATGACTAAATTAATCGCAATATAGCTCCACATTATTTTTCTCCTACTTTTGTTTTTAATTCCTAAGTTTCCAAATAATACTGGCTTTTTCTTATTTCTTTCAATAAAAATTTTGCTATATCTTATACGGTTTTGATCTAATAAGATCAAAAAAAGTGCGGTCTTTTCTACCGCACTTTTTTCTTCTTCAATATGCTATTTAGGATAATTGACTCTTTCCACTTTCCCCATTTTTTCTGCGCAATTTATTTCTATTTCCACAAGGGTGGCAGGGTAAAAATTCGCCGGGTTTCGACCGCACAATTCGCGCACAATATCGCCCACTAAAGGTAAATGAGAAATAATCAGCAAGCTTTCTACCCCATCTTGCGCCAAAACCGTCAAATAATCTCGCACCAAACCAGCATCGCCATAAGGCGTGATACCGTCCCAAGTTTCTAACTTCGTTTGCAGTTGATTTTGGAACGCTAAATTAACTTGCTCAAAGGTTTGTTGTGCGCGCAGATAAGGACTAACCAGCACTTTATCAAATTCATCATTAATGGAACGTAACCATTGCCCTTGTTGATAAGATTGCTGTTTACCATTTTCTGTGAGCGGTCTTGCACTGTCTGATGGGGCGATAGTCTGCGCCTCGCCGTGTCGCATTACAAAAATTTTCATATCACTACTCTATTTTTAATGAAAAGCAACGAATTAATGAGAAGAAAAGAAGCGAAAAATTCGCTTCTTTTACACCGCACTTTTCAATTTATTTAGTTTACACGCACCGCTTCAGCGATTTCTTCTGCACATTGTTGTGCAAGCGCGCCGTCTTCGCATTCCACCATCACACGAATTAGCGGCTCGGTGCCTGATTTTCTTAATAAAATACGCCCTTTGCCCGCTAAGCGTTTTTCCACTTCTGCGGCTACGGCTTTCACCTGTTCGCTTTCTAATGGATTGCTGCCGCCTGCGAAACGAACATTAATTAACACTTGTGGAAATAATTGCACTGCACTGGCTAACTCATTAAGGGATAAGCGATGTTCTACCATTGCTGCTAACACCGCAAGGGAAGCGATAATACCGTCCCCTGTGGTATTTTTATCAGCAATAATGATATGGCCTGAGTTTTCACCGCCAAGCTGCCAGCCTTTTTCTTGCATTTGTTCTAACACATAACGATCGCCCACATTGGCACGCACAAATGGAATCGCTAATTCTTTTAAGGCAAGTTCAAGACGCATATTACTCATTAATGTACCAACCACGCCGCCTTTTAGTTTGCCTGCACGCAAGGCTTCACGGGCGATGATAAATAAAGCTTGGTCGCCGTCCACTTTATTACCAAGGTGATCCACTAAGATTAAGCGGTCGCCATCGCCGTCATAAGCTAAACCAATATCGGCTTTGGTTTCTAACACTTTGTCTTGTAAGGCTTTAATGTCGGTCGCGCCGCATTTTTCATTAATGTTCATTCCATTTGGCTGCGTGCCAATTTCGATCACTTCTGCGCCTAATTCACGCATTACATTCGGGGCAATATGGTAGGTTGCGCCGTTCGCGCAATCCACCACGATTTTGTAATTTTCTAGGCTTAAATGAGCTGGGAAGGTGCTTTTACAAAATTCAATGTAACGCCCTGCCGCATCGTTAATACGGCTAGCACGCCCAAGTTGGGCGGATTCCACACAATCCATTGGCTGTTCTAACATTGCTTCAATGGCTTCTTCCACATCATCAGGCAATTTTGTACCTTGCGTGGAGAAAAATTTGATCCCGTTATCATAATAAGGATTATGAGAAGCGGAAATCACAATGCCTGCTTCTGCGCGAAAAGTACGGGTTAAATAGGCAATAGCAGGGGTTGGCATTGGCCCAGTAAAGGCAGCTGAAAGCCCTGCTGCGGCTAAACCTGCTTCAAGGGCAGATTCCAACATATAACCCGAAATGCGGGTATCTTTACCAATTAATACCGTACCGTAACCCTGCGTTGCTAGCACTTTTCCTGCTGCCCAACCAAGTTTAAGGACGAAATCAGGGGTAATTGGTGAAGTGCCTACTTTTCCACGCACACCATCAGTGCCGAAATATTTGCGTTCTGCCATTTGTATTCCTTTTTATGTTTTATCGTTAAAAATCATTACGTTGATTGACGTTATTATGCCATTTGCGTGGCTTGCCAAATTTTTAATGCCTCTGCCGTGGGCGCAACATCGTGTACGCGCACAATTTTTGCGCCATTGAACACTGCAATTAATGCGGCGGCAACACTGCCCACAATACGCTCATCAACAGGTTTATCTAACACCGCGCCAATCATTGATTTACGCGAGATACCTGCTAATACAGGATAATCTTGGGTAAATTTTGCCAGTTGTTGCAATAATTGATAATTATGTTGCACGGTTTTACCAAAGCCAAAACCCAGA
The DNA here is from genome assembly GCF_900454535.1 of Avibacterium avium. GTDB lineage: Bacteria > Pseudomonadota > Gammaproteobacteria > Enterobacterales > Pasteurellaceae > Avibacterium > Avibacterium avium. The sequence goes on along the minus strand of NZ_UGSP01000001.1, from coordinate 1,471,843 downwards.
TCCCAAATAATGTTTTCCTTTTTCATTCCCGCTGCTAAACAAAGTGCGGTGCGATTTTCGAGAAAATTTAGCACCTCTTGCACCACATTTTCATAATGAGGATTTTGTTGCATTGTGCGTGGCTGCCCTTGCATATGCATTATGCAGGTGGGCAAGGCTAATTGCACGGCGGTTTGTAGCGCATTGGGTTCAGTTAAAGCACGAATATCATTAATGAAATCCATTCCAACTTTGGCACTTTCCGCCATTACTTGCGCCTTAGAAGTATCCACGGAAATCCAACAATCAAAGCGTTTTCTCACGGCTTCCACCATTGGCACAACACGATCTAATTCTTGCTCAAGGCTGACTTCTTGTGCCATTGGGCGCGTGGATTCACCACCAATATCGATAATAGTAGCCCCTTCATTAAGCATTTTTTCCACTTGAAATAAGGCTTTATCACGGTCAAAAAACAAACCGCTATCCGAAAAAGAATCTGGCGTGAAATTTAAAATCCCCATAATTTGGGGTTGAGCTAGGGAAAGGGTTTTATTATTGGCTTGTAACTTCATAATCTTTTGTTTTGCATCAAAGTGCGGTCAATTATAGCGAAATATTTATGCAAACAAAATATAAAACTTGGTATATAATTCCGCTGTTTCAATCTAATTTTTGGATAAGGAGCCGAAAATGAAAAAAACACTTCTTCCCTTGCTCATTGTTGCTGCACTTGGACTTTCTGCCTGTAATGAGCAAAACAAAAACGCGGAAAAACCGCAAGTTCAAGCTAGCGAAAAAATCTCGCAAAATTTCCCCGCACTTCGTGTTGAAAACAGCATAATCTTTGATAAACACGAAACCTTGCCACTTAAGCTAGAAAGTGGCGATAAAATTGACGCTCAGATCACCACCTTTGTGAATGTGCCAGAAACGCAAGTACCTTGGCTTAATCAGCTCTTGCTCACCAAACAATATGAAGCAGGTGTAGACTATTTGGAGTCAGATGATACACCGCTAACTGACGCGGAAATTCAAGCTCAAGCCAATCCATCTAAACAAGATTTAGAACAGCTTTTTGCTAGGATTCATCAAGACGCGATACAAAGTGTAAAAGTAGATGGTAGTTGGGGGGCTGAATTTGCGGTACATCTGAGTTATGTTGGGCAAAAAAATAATTGGGTGGTATTCCGCAAAGAGATTTACACTTATTCAGGTGGCGCACACGGGCTGCAAGTGGGTGGTTATCTCAATATTGATGTGGAAAAACAGGCAGTTCTTTCACTCGATGATTTGATTGATAAAAAAGATCAGCCTGCACTCTCCGAAACATTATGGAAAATTTATACCGCACTTCCTGAAAATCAAGGAGATATTTATGCCGATAAAGCGAATTTCTATATTTCACCCGAATTCTACTTCGATCAAAATGGCTTAAATTTTGTTTATCCGCCTTATGCGTTGTTCCCTTATGCCTATGGCGAAACCACCCTCACCTTGCCTTGGCATAGTGATGAGATGAAATTAATCAAAGTAGACTGGTAAAAATTGAAGATAAAAAGAAAGCGCCTCTTCTGAGGCGCCACTCGGAAAGCAAAATATGACAAACTGGCTATTTCGATAGCACTTATTATGTCTTGCAAAATACTATATCTTAATCCTACCCGCAAATAGGTAAATGCAAATTTGTGAGGCAGTTCACGATTTATTTCCATATTTTGTAAAAATTCTCTTTATTTCATAAAGATAACAAAAATAATTGGGCAAATTTGCAATTTTTTATTTTCATTTTGAGTAAATTAGCATAGCATATCACCACATATTTAATTGCATTAAATTACGCATAACCACTTTAAGGAGTAACTATGAAATTTCGTGTTGTTGCACTCGCTGCTACGGCGTTATTTGCTAGTACAGCAAGTTTTGCTGGGGTAGTAACTAGCTCATCAAATGTTGATTTTCTTGCGATTGACGGACAAAAAGCCAATAAATCCTTGTTAAAATCGAATAATTCATTCCAAGTGAATGACACTCAGCCTCACCAAGTCGTGGTGCGTGTAAGTGAAGTGGTTCGTGTTGGTGGTTCTGACCGCACTTTATTTGAATCAACACCAATTATTGTTACTTTCCAAGGTACGTCTGAAGATTTAGTTATCTCCGCACCGCATATTGAAACAGAAAGAGAAGCCAATGCTTATAACGAATCTCCAAGCATTAGTCTAAAAACAGTATCAGGCAAAAATGTTCCATTCAAACAAGATCAATTAAAAGGCGAAGGTTTTTTACCTGGTTTGAATTTAATTGATAATCTTTCTGAATATAATGCTTCTGGTGCGGTTGCGTCTGTGGCTTCTTTTGCGACAACCGCAATGCCTGCAGCAATTCCTGCGGCAGCAAAAGCACAAAAAGGCAAAATTACCGTACAAGGTGAAAATGTGGTGGAACAACAATTACAATATTGGTTCCAACAAGCTGACAAAGAAACGCAAGCACGTTTCTTGAACTGGGCGAAAAAACAAAAATAATCGCGAATGATTGATTAAGAAAAAGTGGGCTTTATGCTCACTTTTTGCTATCTGGAGGAAAAATGCAAAATACTACTCGCCAGCTTGCAGAAAGCAAACATATTGCCTTGGTTGCTCACGATCACTGTAAACAAGATTTAATAAATTGGTGTAAAAAGCACCGCACTTTACTTTCTGCCCATACGCTTTATGGCACAGGTACAACAGGCAATTTAATCCAAGCGGAAACTGATTTACCCATCACCCCATTGTTAAGTGGCCCAATGGGCGGAGATCAGCAACTTGGTGCATTAATTGCGGAACAAAAAATTGATGTACTGATTTTCTTTTGGGATCCAATGAATGCTGTGCCGCACGATCCTGATGTCAAAGCCTTAATGCGCATTGCTACGGTGTGGAATATTCCTGTGGCGATGAATATGGCCAGTGCGGATTTTCTAGTGCAAAGTCAATTATTTAATCAAAAGGTGGAAATTCGCGTACCAGATTATGCCAATTATTTAAAAGAGCGGTTAAAATAACGCAGATTTTTACGCAATTTAGGGTATAAAAATGACAATCAATAACTGGCTGAACGCTAAAGTTATCGCCACCATTCCTGTTTTTATTGCTGTCAATATTGCGGCTTTTTCCGTGTGGTTATTGGATATTTCGCAGCAAAGTATGCCGTTAGTACTCGGCATTATCGCAGGCGGTTTGGCAGATTTAGATAACCGCTTAACAGGGCGGTTAAAAAATATTTTTTATACCCTACTGGCCTTTTCGGTGTCCACCCTTAGCGTTCAGCTCACGCTCGGCAATGGCATTGCGTTCACCCTGTTAATGACGGTCATCACCTTTATTTTTACGATGATTGGCGCGGTGGGACAACGTTACAACACCATTTCTTTTGGCACGTTGGTGGTTGCCCTTTACACCACCCTCACCTATCAGCCCGAAACCCTGTGGTATCTCAATTCCCTATTAATTTTATTAGGTACATTGCTATATAGCATTACCGCCATTGTGGTTTATCTGTTTTTCCCAAACCGCCCCGTGCAAGATGCGGTGGCGAAATCTTTTGTGGCATTGGCGGAGTATTTAGAAGCAAAATCCTTGTTTTTTGATCCTGATGATATTGATCAACTAGAAAGCAAGCAAATTACCCTTGCAATGAAAAATAGCCAGCTGATTAATGCCTTTAACGCTTGTCGCACTGCCCTGTTTTATCGTATCCGTGGACAATATCGCCATACTCGCACCACGCAAATGATCAACTATTATTTTGCTGCACAAGATATTCACGAACGTGCCAATTCAAGTTATTTTGATTATCAAATGTTGGCACAGCAACTTAAAAATACCGATTTAATCTTTCGCATTCAACGCCTTTTAGAATTACAAGCGCAAGCGTGCCGTGATTTCGCACAAAGTCTGCAACAAAATACCAATTACACTTATAACCCTCGTTTAGAACGCGCAATAGCAGGGGTAAATCAATCTTTTGAACATTATGTACAAAGTCACCAAGATAATACACAAAATACAAGCATAAAAACCCTCATCAATAATTTACAAGGCGTTGATTGGCAATTACGTCATTTAGGACAAACTCCAGATACCCCCGAAAAACATCATCGTTGGGTAAAAATTCACGATGATAGCGATGTAGCAGGGATTAAAAATATTTGGCTTACCATTCGTAGCCATTTAAGTTTTGACTCTCAATTATTTCGCCACGCAGTACGCCTTTCTATTGTGGTATTTACCTGTTGCACGATTGTAGAATTTTTACAACTTTCCCGTGGCTACTGGATTTTGCTCACCGCAGTATTTGTTTGCCAACCCAACTATGCGGCAACCAAATTACGTTTAAAACAACGCATTATTGGCACTATCTTAGGGGTGATTGTTGGATCTTTACTGCCCTATGCACAGCCTACATTGGAATTGCAAATGGGCTTGGTGGTTACTACCAGTACATTATTTTTCTTCTTTCGTAGTAATAATTACAGTTTTTCAACCTTTTTTATTACCTTACAAGTGCTGATTAGTTTTAATATCATTGGTCTTGATATTCACAGCGCCCTTTACTCTCGTTTAATTGACACGTTAGCAGGCTCATTTATTGCTTGGGTGGCGGTATCTTACTTATGGCCCGATTGGAAGTATTTACAACTGAATAAAGTCATTCATCAAGCCATTCAAAGTGATGGCAAATATTTACTTTACATCATTAGCCAATTGCAATTTGGTAAATGCGATAGCTTACAATATCGTATTGCTCGTCGCAAAGCGCACGAATACGCCACTGCATTGAGTGCAACAATGTCGAATATGAACAGTGATCCAGAAAAATATAAAGATCACTTGCAAGAAGGCTTCGAAATGCTAAAACTGAATTATTCCTTGTTAAGCTACATTTCCGCCCTCGGCGCGTATCGCAAGCACATTAAGCAAATTCAGCAAAATATTGATTTTATGGCGGAATATTACCCCATTGCGAAGAAATTGATTTACGCCTTAGAGCATATTGAATCCTTATCTCAGCCTGTATTTGATAAGCTACAAGAAAATATTCATCAGTCCTTACAACAGCTCAATGAGCAACAAGGGGAAAGACTAAGCCAATCTGAAGTAGGGATTCCTATTCAACAATTGAATATGATCAGCCAAATTCTCCCGCATATTTATGTGATTTTTCACAATCAAAAAGCGCTTGGAGAACATTAATTCACAAAACATTAAGAAACAAAAAAGCAAGGCATTAAACCTTGCTTTTCATTTATCTATTAGAATTGAGAGAATTCGGATTATTTAACCCCTTTCTCATTTAAGATTCGATACAAATCGCAGCCGTTTTGGTTGCCATTATCACAACCTTTCCCAGCTAAATCTTTTGCCAAGGAAAGATCCGCAGTTACACCTTTGCCTAGGGCATACATTGTACCTAGGTTGGTTTGCGCCATTGCATAATTCTGATCTGCGGCTTTTTTATACCATTTTATTGCTTCTGCGTAATCTTGTTTGACGCCTTGTCCATTTTCATACATCAAAGCTAAATTATATTGTGCATCAGCATATCCTTGTTCAGCAGCTTTTTTATACCAGTTAATGGCTAAGCTAAAATCCTGTCTTACGCCTTGCCCATTGAGATACATTTGCCCCAAATTATATTGCGAAGTTGGATTTCCGCGCTCAGCTAGCGGTTTGAATAATTTGAATGCAGAATGATAGTTCCCTTGTCTGTAGGCTTGCGTTGCTTGCTGAAACTGCTGTTCTAATTGCTGCGCAGTTACCTTATTATTAGCTTTATTATCGGCGTAGGTAAATGACGAAGTTGCCGTTATAGAAAGAGAAAACATCGCTGCAAGAATCACTTTTTGCTTGAGTTTCATTGGTTATTCCTTAATTTTAACAAAATCAATGTAATGCGCTGATTACACAAAATGGTAGCTAAAATAACAGGAAAATAAAGCAAAATCACTGTTTAAATGAAAAACAATGCGCTTAAATATCCCATCTTTCTAAAGCCTGTTGATCACTTTCTCGATGCTCAATCCAACGCTCGCCCTTTTCTGTTTGTTCTTTTTTCCAAAATGGCGCTTTGCTTTTGAGGAAATCCATAATAAATTCATTGGCTTGGTAAGCCTCGCCACGATGGGGAGAACTCACCGCAACTAGCACAATTTCATCGCCCGTATGCAGTAAGCCCACGCGGTGAATTACCGCAACACGTAATAAATTCCAACGTGAGCAAGCTTCATCAACAATTTCACGCAAGGCTTTTTCTGTCATTGCAGGATAATGTTCTAAAAATAAACTGGATACGCTATCGCCCAAATTCATTTCACGCACTTTCCCCACGAAAACAACGGCGGCGCCGACACTATTTGGCGCGGAAACCCAACGATAAACCGCATTTTGATCAAAATTGTCAGTTTGTACCGCAATTTGAATTTCGGCCATTTTAGCCCCCTGTAACAGGTGGGAAAAAGGCAATTTCATCGCCATTTTGCACCGCACTTTCAAGACTAGCCAAGGTTTGATTAATAGCAACCAAAAGCTTTTCTTTATCTAACGCCAACGCCCACTTATCCCCTTTGGCGCTCAAATGTTGGCGTAGCGCTTCTGCGTTGGCAAATTGGCCTGAGATTTCAATTTCATCAATCCCAATCAGCTCTCGCGTTTGAGCAAAAAATAATACTTTAATCATTCTGTTTTCCTGCTAAAAAATGGCCAGATTTTCCACCGCACTTTTCTAAAAGACGAATATGCTCAATCACAATATCTTTTTGTACCGCCTTGCACATATCATAAATCGTTAAGGCAGCCACGCTTGCAGCAGTAAGCGCTTCCATTTCCACGCCTGTTTTGCCTGTTAATTTGCATAGGCTTTCAATCCGTACTTGATTGCTTTCAGGCAGGGCTGTTAAGGATACTTCCACTTTTGAAAGCAATAATGGGTGGCATAAGGGAATTAAATCCCAAGTGCGTTTTGCCGCCTGAATGCCCGCAATACGCGCTGTGGCAAACACATCACCTTTGTGGTGTTGCCCTGATAAAATCATTTGCAAGGTAGATTGTGACATTGTAACCAGTGCTTCTGCTCTTGCTTCACGCACAGTTTCTTGTTTACCCGAAACGTCCACCATATTGGCTTCGCCATTATTATTAATATGAGTAAATGTGGTCATTATAATTCCTTGATTAACCGCCAATGCTGGCAAGATGATTACGCACGCCACTATCACCATTATGTAAAAAGTGATGTTCTCGCTTACCCTGTAACGCAGAGAAAATACGCGATTCTAAAAGAGATTGCTGATTATCCGCTTGTAACAAATCGCGCAGTTCGATACCTTCTTCACCAAACAAACAAAGATGAAGTTTGCCCTTGGCTGAAACTCGCAGACGATTACAACTGGCGCAGAAATTTTTTTCATAAGGCATAATTAAGCCAATTTCCCCTTGATAATTTGGGTGTTTAAACACTTTAGCTGGGCCGTCTAAATAACCGCGCTGTTGCAATTGCCAGCCTGAAGCGAGTAATTTTTCTGCTAAAATTTGCCCTGATAGATGATAACGTTGGAAAAACTGATCCATTTCGCCTGTCTGCATTAGCTCGATAAAACGCATTTGAATTGGACGAGCTTTTATCCAATCTAAAAAGCCTGCAAATTCCTGATCATTGAGATTTTTCATCAGCACCGCATTAACTTTAACTTTCTGATACCCCACTTCAAAGGCACGATCAATACCCTGCATAATTTCAGCAAATTTATCCACCCCCGTAATACGCTGGAACATCTTCGCATCAAGGCTATCCACGCTCACATTAACAGACGTAATCCCCGCTTGTTTCCACGCGGCAATGTCTTTCGCCATACGATAACCATTGGTGGTCAAGGCAATTTGTTTGATGCCTTCAATTTGCTGAATATTTTCGACAATAGAAAGAAAATCCTTGCGCAAGGTTGGCTCGCCACCCGTGATACGAATTTTTTCCGTACCAAGATGGGCAAAAGCACGCACTAGGCGGACTATTTCACTTTGGGTAAGAAAGCTCGGTTTATTGGCTTCTGGCTGATAACCATTGGGTAAACAATAGTTACAACGGAAATTGCACATATCCGTAATGGACAGTCGCAAATAATAATATTGGCGGGCAAACCCATCAATAAGACGCGTTTCCCCCACCTGTTTTACAGGAATTTGTATAGGAATGCTTTGCATTAGACACCTTTCTAAAATGGAGAGGATAAGCCGTTTCCAACGTATCCCTGAGCAATACAAAATGCATTGCTGGCATTGCCACCCTATTTTGCAATCAGCAAAACGTAGGCGAACAAGCTCGGAGTTATGCGAAAATTTTCCCTATTCTAAGGGCTTAACAACAATTTAGCCATACCTAGAATGGGATCTATATCAAAAAAATGCCATATTTTACTTATAAATCAATTGTATAAAATGCTATATAACGAAAATTCACAAAATTTCTACCGCACTTTTAAACAAATTTGTTTATACTTAACCCTAATTCTCTTATAACGCTCACATTTTAAAGGAAAAACAATGAGTGATTTAACACCGCACAGTCGGCACGAAAATTTAGATAAGATAAATCACATTGTAGCTATTGGCGGCGGACACGGACTTGGCCGCGTGATGTCTGCGCTCAGTTTTATGAAAGAACGCTTAACGGGCATTGTTACCACCACTGACAACGGTAGTTCCACAGGCAGAATTCGGAAACAACAAGGCGGCATTGCGTGGGGCGATTTACGCAATTGTCTTAACCAAATTATCACTGAACCTAGCACCGCTTCTGCACTGTTTGAATACCGTTTTTCCGCCAATAGTGGAGAACTCGCAGGGCATAATCTTGGCAATTTAATGCTAAAAGCCTTAGAAAATATGCAAATTCGCCCCACCGAAGGGGTGAACTTGATCCGTGATTTATTGCGCGTAAAATCTTTTATTGTACCGATGTCAGAAAGTGCGGTGCATCTTGCAGCTTCCTTGCCTTCTGGTTCTAGCGTGGTAGGTGAAGTGGAAATTGATGAGCTGAGCGAACTGCCTAACTCTATTTTCCTTGTTCCCCTTGTCAGCGCCACGCCTGAAGCCATTTGCGCTATTCAACAAGCTGAAGTGATTTTATTTGGCCCGGGCAGTTTTCTCACCAGCATAATGCCACCGATTTTACTTCCTGAAATTATCGAAGCATTAAAAAGCAGCCAAGCGAAGAAGATTTTCATTGATAATCTTGGGGTTGAACATAGCCCGTCCGCAGTACTTTCTTTACAAGATCGGATAAATTGGATTAACGAAACCGTCGGGCAAAAAATTATTGATGGCGCGATCGTACAAAACGGCTTAATGCCAGAAAATAGCGATCCGCAGTTAAAAATCATCGCCAGACGCCTGAGGGCTGACGACATCAGCTATCGCCACGATCGCACTTTATTGTGCAAAGCGATTGATGATTTGATTGAAGAGCTGGATAAGTAAATCAAAAAAACAGGGCTAGATTCAGCCCTATTTTTTTTCATATAACCTATTGATTAGATTATTTATTTATAAGTGTTAAAAATTCTTTCCTAGTTTCACGATCATCAAGGAACACCCCACCAAATGCAGAGGTTACCGTGTAACTATTTGTGTCCTTAATTCCGCGGCATTTCACACAAAAATGGGTGGCTTTTACATAAACAGCCACATCCTCTGTTTCTAAAATCGTTTGGAAAGCCAATAAAATCTGTTCAGTTAAACGCTCTTGTACCTGCGGACGTTGGGCAAAAAATGCTACCACACGATTGATTTTGGATAACCCGATCACCCATTTTTTCGGATAATAAGCCACGGAAACCATTCCATCGATAGTCACAAAATGATGTTCGCAAGTGCTGGTTAAAGTCACATCATTCACTAACACCATTTCGCTCACTTTCATTCGATTTTCAATATTAGTGATTTTCGGGAAGTTGGCATAATCTAGCCCACTAAAAATTTCATCAACGAACATTTTCGCCAAACGAACTGGCGTTTCCTCAAGGCTGTCATCTCGCAAATCCAGACCGATCAACTTCATCACCTCACGCATATGCTGCTCAATGCCTTCACGGCGCTGTGATTTTGTTAGTTGCGTATCCACCATTGGGGTTTCAATCCCTTTACTCACCAATGCCTGACGGACTTTCTCCGCCTCTGGGGAAATCTTGTTCATTCACTACTCTCCAAATTTCAAATTGAGCTATTCTATCAGAAAACAATGCCAATCTAACAAATAAAAACGCTACAAATATTTAACAGAAAATCAATAACCCGATTGATACACCAATTCGGCTAATTTTACTGCCATTAAGGCGAGGTTAAAGCGTTGTTCGTCTGCTACTGACCAAAATTCGATGCCATTTTCCACCGCACTTTCTCGCTGATTAAGGTTGCTGATGTGCAGTTTAACTTCACTTTCACCGTTTTCATTTTCGCCATTAATTACAGGGGTAATTTGGCTTTCTGGGTGGTATTCAATCAAGCTGTTTTGTTGCCACATTTCTGCTACGGCTTCACTGGCCACATCATAATCAAAAAAGGCGCTGACTTGCTGAGCAAGGCCGTAAAATACAGGAACTTGAATTTGGTGGAACACTACATTATCAAGCTGTGGGAAAATTTTCTGCACTTGCGCGCTCAAATTCGCACTTTTTACAGGGAAAACATCAAAGGCTAGGCGCTGAACATTTTCATCTAAAGGGATACCATTTAATAGTTGTGCAGTTTGCCCTGCAAGTTGCGCCACTTTTTCATCGCCCATATAAGAAGCTGGCAGAAGCGAGCTGACAACCACTTGTTTTAATGGGTAATTTTGCAAAATTTCGCTCAATGGCAGAATACTTTGAGTTACTTGCGGATTAGGTAAAGAAACAATGTTACGTTGTCGCAACTCTACTAATTGTGCGTCATTAACCGTTGGGATCACCAGTGGTACATCAGGCAAGCTAGCACAAAGCCCGAATAGGTCAATCACCACGCTGCCTGCTTCTGCGGCTTTCGCTAAATGGCTAGCAGCGGACACTTCACCTGCGAAAAACACATAATTGAAAGTTGCCCAATCTACTTCATCTGGCACAATTTGCTCCACCGCTTTATTATTAAAACGAATGCCTTGTTCTTCGTTAAATGGAAAAATTTCCACTACGGATAGCTGATCTATTTCTAGCTGGCTTTGTTCTAAACACTCAGCCAGCTTTTCGGCTAATTCAAATTCTGCGGCAATGGCGATCTTTAACATTTTTTCTCCCTTGATTGTCATAATCAGCGTAAAATAAGCGTTGTATTTTACCGAATTCTGACAGGAAAAGAAAATGACACCCGCGATTGATTTACTAAAAAAGCAAAAAATCCCTTTTGTGCTTCATCATTACGATCACGATCCCAATAATACCCATTTTGGCGATGAGGCAGCGGAAAAATTAGGCATTCCGCCTGAGCAATCATTCAAAACCTTGCTTGTGGCGGAAAATGGCGATCAGAAAAAGCTCGCTTGTTTTGTATTGCCGACAGCAAATAAGCTCAATTTGAAAAAAGCGGCAAAAGCCATTGGCGTGAAGAAAGTGGAAATGGCGGATAAAGATGCGGCACAGAAAAGTTCAGGTTATTTAGTGGGGGGAATTAGTCCTTTAGGCCAAAAGAAACAGTTGAAAACGGTGATTGCGCAATCCGCGTTAGACTTTACGCAAATTTACGTTTCAGGTGGAAAGCGTGGCTTGAGTGTTGAACTCGCACCACAAGATCTTGCCCGTTGTATTAATGGGATCTTTGCCGATATTATTGATGAGAAAGACTAACTCATACTTCGTCTTGTCTTATTTGAATCAATAAAAAGGCTCAAGCGCAAAAGGGTAACGCCTGAGCCAATAAGGGAATTGGTTCCAATTAATCTTACAATAATATCATCATTAAAACGCTGAAGTATCTTGGAATAAGCCGACTTTAAGATCGTTGGCGGTATAAATTACGCGCCCGTCCACTTCAACTTCACCGTCTGCTAAGCCCATTACCAATTTGCGGTTTACCACACGTTTCATATTAATGCGGTAAATCACTTTTTTCGCTGTTGGCAAAATTTGCCCAGTGAATTTCACTTCGCCAACGCCTAAGGCTCTGCCCTTCCCTTTGCCACCGATCCAGCCCAGATAGAAACCGACAAGTTGCCACATCGCATCTAGCCCTAAACAACCCGGCATAACAGGATCGCCAATAAAATGGCAACCAAAGAAAGGGAGATCTGGACGAATATCTAATTCAGCTTCAATATAACCTTTCTCAAAATCGCCACCTGTTTCATTCATTTCCACAATGCGATCCATCATCAACATTGTTGGTGCGGGGAGCTGTGGGCCTTGTTCGCCAAATAATTCACCACGTCCTGATGCCAATAAATCCTCATAGCTGTAGCTACTTTTTTTATTTGGTGTACAACTGTCCATCATTTTTGTTTCCTTCTATGTATAAAAATACGCAACGTATCAATTTATTCCGTATAATATCAGGATTAGAAGAAAATAGATATAGCTAACACTTGTTCGCTCAACTTGTCCGATCAGTGAGTAAATTATTTAATTTTGAGAAATAAAAAAGGTGAACATCGCTGCTAGCCTAAATAAAATATAGAAAAATCTCACCGCACTTTTAAGATGATCAAAGTCTGACAAAAAGTGCGGTGCAAAAATTTAACTTTTTCGCCCCAATAACCAATGCCAAAAACCGCTTTTTTGTTGTTCTGAATGGGCGTTTAAACGTTGGCTGATCAGCTCGCTCAATGGCTGATTTTGTTCATTGTAAGTGCTATCTTCCTCAACTAACAAATGGCGTTTAAACAGAATTTCACAGGCTTGGAACACATCTTCCACCGCCCAAATGGAAAATTGCTGATTTTTTACCGCACTTATCACAGCTTCCGATAAACTCAGCTGATTTAATACTGCAGAAGGCACAATCACCCCTTGCTTGCCCGTTAAACCCCGTTTTTCACAAATGGCAAAGAAGCCTTCAATTTTTTGATTTACACCGCCCACGGAATGCACCAATCCAAATTGGTCGATTGCCCCAGTAATAGCAATGGATTGCGGCAGCGGCTGCAATGCCAAGGCACTGGCCAGCACGCAGAAACACGCAAGCGAAGCGCTGTCGCCGTCAATTTCACTATAAGACTGCTCAAAAACAATAGATGCGGAAAACGGCAGCTGAGTGGGCAAATCTAAAATATTCGCTAAACACACTTCAGCAATCATTGTGCCTTTGCTATGAATATTACCTGCTAGCTCATTTTTGCGCTCGACATCAATCACTTCCCCTTCGCCAAGCTGAACAATACAGCTAATCCGCGATGGTTCACCAAAAGAAACTGGGCTGCCTGGGTATTCAATCACAGAAAGCCCATTAATTTGCCCTACCGCTTCGCCTTCGGTTGCCACATAAATTTGTTCGTGCAGAATATCCGCATAGGTTTGCTGTTGCAAAAAGCCCTGCTGTTGCTGTTTGGCTTGAAAATATTGTTCAAATTGCACCGCACTTAATTCATTGCATTGTGCCAACGTGCACGTGTTACTCAATATCTCTTTTAGCTTTAACGGCGAAATATTAATGCAATGGCGATCTTCGCTTTCTCGCACCAAAAGCTGATAGAGTCGATTCATTCCGTCAGCCGTGAACTGAATACCAAGCTGTTTCGCATAAGATTGCACATAATCTTGCCATTGTTGCTGTGCTTGCTCGTTATCAAGGGAAAAATAGCTTTCAATTTCACCGTAATCGGCAAGCTGATAAAGGCTTTCGTCTAATTCTTCTAATAGTGCCAGTTGCGTGCGATCGCCCAATAAAATGACTTTTAATGCCAGATCGTAACTGGGAATATCGCAAGGCAGTGGTTTATAAGGATGTAACGATTGCCAATGGAAATGCTGTTCACTCAAAAGCTGTTTTAAGCGTTCCCACAAGCCCACCTGCGTTAATAAAGGCTCAATACTTAAAATTAGCACGCCACCGTTTAACTGATGCACCAAGCCACTTTGCAGCTCAATCTGTTGCCCGTTTGAGCGGACATTACCGAATAATCGTTGCTGATCATAATAGATCGCACTCGCCACTTGTTTTTTTGCGGCAAAATTATCTTCCACGCTGGTCGCATTCTGTAGAGTGATTTTAGGCAATGTTTGCTCAGAACCTTGCTCAATATGATAATGCACACCTTTCAAGGGCAAAGGCTGTGGTTGGAACTGGCTGATAAATTTTTCCAGCAGCGCTGCATATTCCCCTTGCTGATCGGCTTTTAATACCAATAAAGTGCGGTCAGAATTTTGCAAAAATTGCGAAACGCTCGCGCGGGCGCGCAATTGTAGGTCAAAAAAATCAATAGATTGCGAAAAATCTGCTTGTCCTGCTAACTCAGGACGCAAATTCTGCCAAGATAAAACTTGATTAAATAACGCAGGCAAAATGTGTGGCTCTCTTTGGGTAATGGTTGAAAAGGTGGATTATCGCATAATCTGCTAAAGTTGCCTATATTTGTTCTTTTAAGTAGGATTGGTAAAATATTCTGTATAGTATAACTTTACAATTAAAAGCAAATTCTGTATAGTCACGCTATACAAATGAGGTAAATAGATGATTTTATCGTTCAAACATAAAGGGCTTGAATTATTTTTCAAAACAGGGAAAACCGCTGGTATTCAAGCTAAACACGCGAATAAACTCAGGCTGCAACTCACCGCACTAGATGCTGCAAAAAATCCTTTCGATATGAATGTCCCGAGTTGGAACTTGCATCAACTACAAGGCAATCTTGCGGAGCATTGGTCTATAAAAGTAAATGGAAATTGGCGCTTAACCTTTAAATTTGAAAATGGACACGCCGAAATTGTTGATTACCAAGATTATCACTAAGGAGTTTATGATGAGAATGCACAATCCTGCTCACCCAGGCGAAGTTTTAAAAGAATACATTGAAGGTTTTAGTATTACTGAGGTGGCTCAAAAATTAAATGTTACTCGTGTTGCACTTTCTCGCATTATCAATGGAAAAGCGGCTGTTTCACCAGAAATGGCATTAAAACTTGGCAAATTATTAAAAACTACGCCTGAATTTTGGCTAACTATGCAAGCAAATTATGATTTATGGCAAGCCGAGCAACGGACAGAGTTTAATATTGAGCCATTATTTAATTAAACTAATTTATTGATACAAATGAACAAAATTTACTAGCGAAAAAAATCGGAACAGCGTAAACTTATGCAGAGTTACCCCGTAACGGAGTTTGAGGAAATACGATGAAATACCAAAAGCTAGAAAATCAAGAAGCACACTGGAAATGGCTCTATTTAACCAAAAAAGCCCGTGAAGGGGAGCAAATTACGCGTTATGAAGAGCGCAGTTTGCAACAAGAAATGGTACGCCGTTTAATTGCCGCGCAAAATAATGCGGCGGAAACGGAAGAGTGGGTGAAAAACCATCTTTCGCCTAATTTAGTGGTGAAATTAGACCAAGCGATTCGTGCGCGGCGTAAGCGTTTTTTCAATGCAGAAAAACAAACCACCAAGAAAAAATCCATTGATTTGGAATATTCTGTTTGGTTGCGCTTATCAAGATATGCTAAGAAAATGAAAATGACTCTGTCTGAAACCATCACCTATATGATTGATGAGCGTGAAAGCAAAGCTGCTTATGAGCATCAAATGTCAGCAATGAAAGAAGGGTTAAAAGATTTATTGAAAAAATAGACCGCACTTTTGCGATAACCTTTGTGATAAAAATAAAGCCTCCAAAAATGGAGGCTGTTTTATTCGTTGAGTTAGTCGATAAGCCGGGTTCTGTCGTTGAACAATCATTCATCTAGGCGTTTGTTCGCACAAACGCTCAAGCAACCTACCCGAACTCTGAGCGGGCCACCCATTGAGTTCCTATTTGGTCTTGCTACGAGTGGAGTTTACCCTGCTGTGAAATGTTACCACTCACACGGTGCGCTCTTACCGCACCCTTTCACCCTTACCTGATCTCAAACGAGCCATCGGCGGTCTGCTCTCTGCTGCACTTGTCGTAGGCTTTCGCCTCCCAGACGTTATCTGGCACTCTGCCCTATGTAGCCCGGACTTTCCTCTCGTCTATTTGTCCCACTAGGTCGTTTATACAAACGGTTTAGGGCTTCAATAAACCAGCGATTGTTTGGCTAACTCAGGGCGAGAGTATAGCGGAATATCAAACAAATGCAAGAAAACTCAGATAAATGACTGCTAGAGTTCGCAAAAAACTTACGCTAAAATAACCGCACTTTTGCTGAATATAAAAGGGGCAACAATGGATTATCTCAAAATCGCACAAGACACCCTTGCGGTGGAACAAAAAGCCTTACTACAACTAAGCCAGCGTTTAGATGAGCAATTCAACCAAGTGGTGGGATTAATTCTAAATTGCGAAGGGCGCTTAGTAGTGGGCGGAATTGGTAAATCAGGTCTGATCGGTAAGAAGATGGTGGCGACCTTTGCTTCCACAGGCACGCCAAGTTTTTTCCTGCACCCGACAGAAGCCTTTCACGGCGATTTGGGAATGCTCAAGCCCATTGATATTGTGATGTTGATTTCCTACAGCGGCGAAACCGATGATGTGAATAAACTGATCCCGAGCTTAAAGAATTTTGGCAATAAAATCATTGCATTAACCAGTAATAAGCAATCTACCCTTGCAAAACACGCCGACTATGTGCTGGATATTACAGTAGAACGGGAAGTTTGCCCGAATAACCTTGCGCCCACCACCTCTGCTCTAGTTACCCTTGCATTGAGCGATGCCCTTGCCGTTGCACTCATCACCGCAAGAAATTTCCAACCTGAAGATTTTGCAAAATATCACCCAGGTGGAAGTTTAGGCAAACGCTTGTTATCCCGCGTGAAAGATCAAATGCAAACCAAATTGCCAATCGCGCAGCTCACTACCTCATTTACCGATTGCTTAACCATTATGAATGAAGGGCGTATGGGCGTGGCGATTGTTATGCAAGACAATGAATTAAAAGGCATTATCACCGACGGTGATATTCGCCGAACACTCACTCGCAATGGTGCTGACGCGCTCAGCAAAACTGCGCAAGAATTAATGACTTCTCAACCTAAAACCATCAACGCAAATTGCTATTTAGCGGAAGCGGAAAACTTTATGAAAGAAAACAAAATTCATTCATTAATCGTGTTAGATGACGCTAAAAATGTGGTGGGTTTAATTGAATTTTCGAGCTAATACTATGATTTCAAACGAACAATTACAAAATATCAAACTTGTGATCACCGATGTGGACGGTGTACTCACAGACGGTTTACTCCACTATGATGCCAACGGCGAAGCGTTCAAAAGTTTCCACGTTCGTGATGGATTGGGCATTCGTATGTTAATGGAAAATGGCGTGCAAGTTGCCGTGCTTTCAGGTCGAGATTCCCCTATTTTACGCAAACGCATTGCCGATCTTGGGATTAAGCTGTTCTTTTTAGGCAAATTAGAAAAAGAAAGCGCCTGTTTTGAATTAATGAAACAAGCTGGCGTAAGCCCTGAAGAAACCGCATTTATCGGTGATGATAGCGTGGATCTACCCGCTTTTGCGGTGTGCGGATTATCCTTTGCCGTAGGCGATGCGATGGATTATGTACAAGATTGTGCCGACTATGTGCTACAACGCCACGGCGGACAAGGCGCATTTCGTGAAATGTCCGATATGATTATGCGCGCACAAGGCAAAAGTGATGCCTTTGCCACCGCACAAGGTTTCCTTAAAACCGTAGAAAATATGGCACAATAAACAATAAAAAGCCCCTTTTTGATCTGCCCCCAAAAAGTTAGACTATATTCTAATTTAATTCAAGGACTGAGTTCTGTATTCCACAGGGCTTAGTCCTTTGAGCTTCACTTGAATACGCTCATTATTGTAGTAATGAATGTACTCGTGAATCACTTTTTCAAGCTGTTCAAAGGTTTCAAACCGCTTGCCAAAGTAACATTCCGTCTTCAATCGCCCGAAAAAGCTTTCCATCGCACCATTATCAAGGCAATTGCCTTTTCTCGACATACTTTGCGTAATACCGTGTTTTTTCAATATCTCCCGATAACCCATCATTTGATACTGCCACCCTTGGTCGGAATGCAGTATCGGTTTTTCCCCCGCTAATCGGTTCACCGCCTGGGTCAACATTCTGGTTATCTGCTCAAAACTCGGACTTCTCGCCACATCATAAGCAATAATTTCGTTATTAAACAAGTCTTTAATCGGCGATAAATACACTTTGCCTTCCGCACATTTGAACTCGGTGATATCCGTTACCCACTTCTCATTCGGCATCGTTGCCGTAAAATCCCGTTGCAACAGATTATCGGCAATGTGTCCCACTTTGCCTTGGTAAGAACGATATTTTTTCTGCTTACTTTTTCCTTTTAACCCCAAACGTTGCATTATCGCTAGCACCCTTTTGTGGTTGATAATCAAGTATTTCCTTAATTCCAAGGTAATTCGACGATAACCATAATTTTCGTCATTTTTGCGATAAATTTCCTCTATTTTCTGTGAAATCGCTACATTTTTATCCGACTTTGGCTTGAGATGATAAAAGAACGAACTGCGTGCCAATCCGATTAGCCTGAGTAACAATTCCAACGGGAAACGCGAGCGTAAGGCATTTACGATGACGGCTTTTTCTGCATTTTTTGTTGGTTGAGTTCCTGCAACTTTTTTAGCATTGCATTCTCCGCTTCTAATTCCAAAATTCGGTAACGCAAGCGTTCTTCTTCTGTTTTGGGCGTTGGTGGCATTTTAGGTGAGTTGAGTTTCATACTTGGACGACCTTTAGGTTTGAGTAATAACCCATCTATACCTTGTTTTTCAAAGCGTTGCAACCATTGACTAATTATCCCTGAACTGGGGATATCAAAGCGAAAGCAGGCGGCCTCAGCGGAGCACTGGCCTTTTTTGATAGCTTGAATAACCTTTAATTTAAACTCAACAGAATAATATCGTTTTTTACCTAACACAGCTAATCCATTGATTCCATTATGATTAAATTTCGCAATCCAACGTGCTAACGTTCTTTGAGGAAGCTGAAAATACTGGCGAGTAAGCGAACGGTTTTTTCCATTTTGATGATAAAAGTCGAGCACTTGTTGTTTGAAATGTTGAGTATATTTAGTCATAAAAAATCTGCACCTTAATCAGTTGGTTGTTTAGTCCAACTTTTGGGGTGCAGATCATTTAAAAGGGGCTTTTTAATTATTTGTATTCTACTTCAATAATATCAAACTCAACCGTTCCCCCTGGGGTGGCGATGGTTACGCTATCGTCCACTTCTTTACCGATTAAGCCACGAGCAATGGGTGAATTTACCGAAATTAAGCCTTGTTTAATATCCGCTTCATCATCGCCCACGATTTGGTAGGTTACTTCTTCGTCCGTATTCACATTCACCAATACCACGGTTGCACCGAAGATCACTTTGCCGTTATTTGGCATTTTAGTTACATCTATGATTTGGCTGTTGGCTAATTTCCCTTCAATTTCTTGAATACGCCCTTCGCAAAAACCTTGCTGCTCACGCGCCGCGTGATATTCCGCATTTTCTTTCAAATCACCGTGTTCACGCGCTTCCGCAATGGCTTTAATAATTTCTGGACGGCGAACATTCTTTAAAAACTCTAACTCTTCTCTTAATTGCGCTGCACCGCGTACCGTCATTGGAATTTGTTGCATTGTTAATCCTTGTTCCTTATATTTTAATGAATTGATTTCTTTTGTTTTTTCTCAATTTCTGCGCGTAGTTGTGGAAGTTGTGAGCGCATTAATTCAGAGAATGGATCGTTTGGCATATTTTCAACGAAACATTCAAGATCTTCTAAGGCATCGTCAAAGAGGCCTAGCTGGACTAATACGACTCCACGATCACGTCTTTCAAAAATAGAATCTGGTGTTCGGGCGAGTAAGTTTTCAATGTATTTTAATGACTGTTCTAGCGCTTCTTTATTAAATAAGGCGTTTTTCGCTAGTTGAGCATAACGATCTTCTAAATCTTCTGCATCTGCTCGGCCTAATTGCTGAACATCAAATTCAATATCATCGCCATACACTTCTTTATAAAGCTTTTCAACATACTGATCGCTAACCACTCTACCATTCCAAGGATCAATAAACACAATTTCATCGCCTGATTCATCTTGGAGAATAAAGTGATGCACCATTTTTGTAGCATAAATAGGTAAAGCTAACTTCTCAGCCAAAAATAAAATGATGCCCCCTACAGAGACGGCCACGCCTCGGCGGTTATTCAAAATATCTGGTAAACAATAATTTTCTAGCGCCATATTATCATTATAATCGCACTGAAATCCCCATTTGTTATAAACAAGATCGAAGAATATTTGTACTTTTTCTTTATCCGTTTGCCCTTCTGCTATCGCACTTTCAGCTTCTGTTAGTAGTTCAAACATTGTGTTATAAACGAACTGTAAATCTTCTGTTTTCAGATCATTAATAACACGATAAAAATTGATCATTTCATAATAAATTGCGGTTCTATTAGTGATTTCAGTAATCATTATTTACTTCCTTTTATGATTTTAGCTGTGCTAAGGTAACACGTTCATTTTGATTATAATCTGCCAAGGTTTGGACATTGTGCCAAAAATTTACGTCAAAAAATGACCGCACTTTTTCGCCTTGCGTCCAACCGTGTTCGAGTAATATCCACCCTTCTGGCTTCAAATAATGTAACGCATTCACAATGATATGTTGTAAATCCGCATAGCCTTCTTGTTCTGCCACTAAGGCACTTTGTGGTTCAAACCTTACATCGCCTAATTGCAAATGGGGATCGCGTTCGTCAATATAAGGCGGATTGCTCACCACAAGATCAAAGGTTTGCCCTTTTAAATTGCTAAACCAGTGGCTCTGTAGAAAAGTCACATTTTCGATTGCGTTATGCTTTGCATTTTTCCTTGCTAAGCTTACCGCATTCTCAAGGAAATCTATACCGATAACTGAAAAAGAAAACGAATTTTTAGATATAGATCGCAATTCTTGTGCTAAAGCTAAGGCAATTGCTCCCGTTCCTGTGCCTAAATCAAGAATATCAAGCTGGCCTGTAAAGGCCTTTGAAGCAATTCGCTGCTCAATACAATGCAAGGCATTTTCAACTAAACATTCTGTGTCTGCTCTAGGAATTAAAGTATCAGTGGAAACCTTTAAATTCAACGACCAAAAAGGTTGTTCGCCTAAAATATAAGCCATTGGTTCACTTTTTATACGTCTTTGTAACAATTCATTGAGTTGCGATAATTCTTGTGTAGAAAGCACGGTTTCAGAAAAGGCCAAAATAGACGAACGAGAACGTCCTGTTACAAATTGTAATAATAGGCTGGCATCCACCTTGGGATTAATGAAAGGATCTGTCTTTTTGTTGCCGGCAAGCTGTGTTTCTGCACAAGCAAGCCAATCTGCATAATTCATTCGGTTATTCTCAATCTCACTGATACAGTAAATTAAAATAAAAAATAAGCTGGATTTTGTTATTTGAATTTACTTTATGTTAAAGCCTAAAGAAGAAAAAAGAAAGGACTGATTTCTTATAAAAATCAGTCCTTTAATATTTATTAAGTGGTTAGTTGTGTTCAGATTTGTCTGAATTTTCTACCGCACTTTGATCTGCCTCACTTTGATTTTGTGCAGAAGTATTTGGTTTAGCCGTTTTTTCTGAACTCGCTTTGCCATTGTCGTCCCAACCTGCTGGTGGCGTTACTGGCTCGCGGTTCATCAGCTGTTTAATTTGCTCTTCTTCAATGGTTTCATATTTCACTAACGCATCTTTCATTGCGTGTAAAATATCCATATTGTCAATTAATAGCTGTCTTGCACGCTCGTAGTTACGCGTTACAATCGCACGCACTTCTTCATCAATAAGATGTGCTGTTTCATCGGACATATGTTTCGCTTTCGCCATTGAGCGCCCTAAGAACACTTCACCTTCATCTTCAGAATAAAGAATTGGCCCTAATTTATCAGAGAAACCCCACTGGGTAACCATATTACGCGCAATATTTGTTGCGACTTTAATGTCATTTGATGCACCAGTAGAAATGTTTTCTTCGCCGTAAATCAAATCTTCCGCTAAACGCCCCGCATAAAGGGTGGAAAGTTTACTTTCTAATTGTTTTTGGCTAATGCTGACTTGATCCCCTTCTGGTAAGAAGAAGGTTACCCCTAAAGCACGCCCGCGCGGAATAATGGTGACTTTATGCACTGGATCGTGTTCTGGCACTAAATAACCTACAATGGCGTGTCCTGCTTCGTGATAAGCGGTAGATTCTTTTTGCTTATCCGTCATAATCATTGTGCGGCGTTCAGGCCCCATATTGATTTTATCTTTGGCTTTTTCAAATTCGAGCATTGAAACCAATGGCTTGTTCATTCGTGCTGCAAATAATGCGGCTTCATTCACAAGGTTAGCCAAATCTGCCCCTGAATAACCTGGTGTACCACGTGCAAGAGTCATCGCATTCACATCTGGTGCAACTGGCACTTTACGCATATGTACTTTTAAGATTTGCTCACGCCCTAATACATCTGGCAAGCCCACTACCACTTGACGGTCAAAACGCCCCGGACGCGTTAATGCAGGATCAAGCACATCTGGACGGTTGGTTGCGGCAATCACAATCACCCCTTCATTTCCCTCAAAACCGTCCATTTCCACCAACATTTGGTTAAGGGTTTGCTCACGCTCATCGTGTCCACCACCAAGGCCTGCACCACGTTGGCGACCTACTGCATCAATTTCATCAATAAAAATCAAGCAAGGTGCGTTTTTCTTCGCTTGTTCAAACATATCACGCACGCGAGAAGCCCCCACGCCGACAAACATTTCTACGAAGTCAGAACCCGAAATAGTGAAAAATGGCACTTTCGCTTCACCTGCAATGGCTTTAGCCAATAAGGTTTTACCTGTTCCCGGTGGTCCAACCATTAAAATCCCTTTTGGAATTTTACCGCCCAATTTTTGGAATTTGCTTGGATCACGCAAGAAATCAACGATTTCACCCACTTCTTCTTTCGCTTCATCACAGCCTGCTACATCAGCAAAGGTGGTTTTAATTTGCTCTTTGGTAAGCATTTTGGCACGGCTTTTACCAAAGCTCATCGCCTTACCGCCACCGCCTTGCATCTGGCGCATAAAGAAGAACCATACGCCAATAAGTAATAGCATTGGGAACCAAGAAATGAGAATTTGCGATAAAATACCACGTCTTTCTGGCAACGTTCCTTCCACTTTTACCTTTTTATTTAATAAATCATTCAATAATTTATCGTCATAAATTGGCATCACGGTTGAATATTTTGAACCATCAGATTTAGTAACTTGTAATTCGTTATCTTCAAATCGCACTTGGCGTACTTGATCATTACCCACATCAGTAATAAAAGTGGTGTAATCGGTAAGATTACCATTCGAACTACCGCTAAAGCCCTGATATGCAGACATCATAACTACTGCAATCACAATCCATAGGACTAAGTTTTTGACCATATCTTTCAAGGTTTGACCTCGTTTTTCTAAGTTAATAATTTGTTACAAGATTACTACATTCATTCCAAAATGAGAAGTTATTGAATTTATAGTTAATATTTGTAACCCGTTGCCACAATATACACCTCACGAGAACGCCCACGAGATGCTTCAGGTTTACGCACTTTAACGACACTAAACAGAGAACGAATTTCTCTTAAATATTCATCAAAGCCCTCACCTTGGAAAACTTTCACAACGAAACTGCCTTTGTGCGCCAATACTTGTTTACACATATCCAAAGCCAGTTCCACTAAATACATTGCACGAGGAATGTCCACTGATGGCATACCACTAAAATTTGGCGCCATATCCGACATTACCACATCCACTTTTGCCTCGCCTACGCGTTCCAGCAAAGCATTCAATACATTTTCCTCACGGAAATCCCCTTGCAGGAAATCAACCCCCACAATAGGATCCATTTCTAAAATATCACAGGCGATAACACGCCCTTTGCCACCAATTTGGCTCACCACATATTGCGACCAGCCACCCGGTGCTGCACCGAGATCCACCACGGTCATACCTGGTTTAAATAAACGATCCATTTGCTGAATTTCATCAAGCTTAAAATAAGCTCGAGAACGCAATTTTTGCTTATGTGCTTTTTGCACAAATGGATCTTTAAAATGCTCATTCAACCAACGGGTTGAACTTGCTGAACGTTTTTTCTTTCCCATAATTCTTTCGTTATGCAATTATTTTCTATATAAGGATAGGCTTGAAATATTTCAAGGCATATTTTAAGGCACTATGCGTCAAAAGGGATTTATTCCCCAAAATGGGGCGTATTATCCCAAAAAAACCGTTAGAAATACACTGATATTTGAATGCTATCTATATAAGAACGCAAGGAAATAATTCAAGTCCAACCACATTTTGTTGTCACTTCAAACATCTTATTCAGTAAATTTGCTTTATTAAAACTTGATTTAGGAGTAAAATCCGCCGATTAAACAAGGTTAGAAAACTCGCAGAAAACTAACCGCACTTTTGACTTTAGGATAAATTTAATGCAACTATCAACAAAACAAAAACAATATCTAAAAGGGCTAGCACATCATTTAAGCCCAGTGGTGATGCTAGGTGGAAACGGTTTAACCGAAGGCGTGATTGCAGAAATTGATCACTCACTCAACCATCACGAACTGATCAAAGTAAAAATTGCTGGCGCAGATCGCGAAACCAAACAATTGATCATTGATGCCATTGTTCGCGAAACCAAAGCCGCTGCGGTGCAAACTATTGGGCATATTTTAGTGCTTTATCGTCCAAGTGAAGAACCTAAAATCACCCTTCCTAAAAAATAAACAACACATAATAGACAAAAAATAAGGCGTTGAATAACGCCTTATTTCATTTATATTGTCTTTCTCAGAGTCAAAAATTAGCCATTCACAAATTTTTCGCCAAGTTCAATATCTGCACGCAAGGTTGGTAACATATCTTCTAAGGCTTTTTGTTCGAAAGCGCTTAATTCGCCAATTGGCAGAATTTCTTCTACCCCATCTTTACCTAAACGAACAGGCTGCGCGAAGAAACGTGCGTATTTGCCATCACCTTCTACATAGCTACATTCCACCACAGTTTGACCACTCAAGCCTTTCACTAAAGAGCGTGCAAAACGTGCTGCGGCTTGTGCCATAGAAAGGGTTGCTGAACCGCCGCCAGCTTTGGCTTCCACTACTTCCGTACCTGCGTTTTGGATACGTTTGGTAAGCGGTGCGATTTCTTCCTCTTTCCATTGTGCATATTGCACTTGAGAGAGTAAAGGTAAAATAGTTACGCCTGAATGCCCACCAATCACTGGCACAGCGGTGCGTGAAACATCAAGCTCTTTTAATTCAGCAACAAAGGTTTCTGAACGGATCACATCTAATGTTGTTACGCCAAATAGTTTGCGTTTGTCATACACGCCCGCTTTTTTCAGCATTTCTGCGGCAATGGCAACAGTGGTATTAACAGGATTGGTGATAATACCAATACAGGCTTTCGGGCAAACTTGTGCTACTTTTTCAACAAGATTACGCACAATACCTGCATTAATATTAAATAAATCGGAACGATCCATACCAGGTTTACGCGCTACACCTGCTGAAATTAGCACCAC
Source organism: Avibacterium avium (assembly GCF_900454535.1). Classification (GTDB taxonomy): domain Bacteria; phylum Pseudomonadota; class Gammaproteobacteria; order Enterobacterales; family Pasteurellaceae; genus Avibacterium; species Avibacterium avium. The sequence continues at coordinate 1,446,106 of NZ_UGSP01000001.1, read as the reverse complement.
ATCCGCGCCTTGTAACGCAGGTGTTGGATCTTCACCAGAAAATCCCCGCACTTTAACCGCGGTTGGGATATGGCTAACGTCCACCGCAACACCAGGGGTAACTGGGGCAATATCATAAAGAGATAATTCTGAACCAGCGGGTAGCTGTAACTTTAACAATAATGCTAATGCTTGACCAATTCCGCCTGCGGCACCTAAAACTGCAACTTTCATTTAATACTCCTCTTTTTGGTTATAAATCAAGTTAATTGGATTTTAGACTTATCCCATAGCAAATTCAAACAGAGAAATTCAATAGTGAGATCTAATTCAAATTTTTAAAAAATTTATTTTAAAATTGTTGCATTTCCTTTCTATTATGGCTTTTAAAACTTGCTAAAAATTGAATTTTTATGCAAAATCGTTGCAGATATTCGCAACATAACCAAACATTATGAGTACAGACAAAAACGATAATTTAATCTCTGCGTTTAAAACCTTGCTAGAACAAGAACGTTTTGGTTCGCAAGGGGAAATTGTAAATGCCTTGCAACAGCTCGGTTTTAGCAATATTAATCAATCTAAAGTTTCCCGAATGCTGACTAAATTTGGCGCGGTTCGCACTCGCAATAGCCGAATGGAAATGGTCTATTGCTTACCTGCAGAATTAAGTGTGCCTACCTCTAGCAGCCCATTGAAAAATTTAGTGCTAGACATCGATCACAATGACTTTTTAATCGTAGTAAAAACCAGCCCCGGTGCAGCACAACTTATCGCGCGCTTATTAGATTCTGTAGGCAAAGCAGATGGCATTCTCGGCACAATCGCAGGGGACGACACCATTTTTATCACGCCAACGTCAGACACAGCGATTTTAGACTTAATGCAACGTGTGCAAGAATTATTTGAAACTAGCCTATAATGAATATTCTACTCACTGGTGGCACAGGGCTGATTGGTTCAGCCTTAGTTCCACAACTTCTCGCCAAACAACATCGCATTTGCCTTTTAACGCGTCACATTCAGCCTGAGCGTTTTCCAACCGAAATAAGCCAAATACAACAAGAAGTACAACAAATTGATAATCTTGCCTCATTGCAAAATCTCAATGCCTTTGATGCAGTGATTAATTTAGCTGGCGAACCGATTTTCGCGCATCGCTGGACAACCAAGCAAAAAGCCAAACTTTTTGCTAGCCGAGTAAATTTAACGCAAAATTTGACCGCACTTATTAATCAAAGTGAGAACCCACCGCACACCTTTATCTCAGGATCAGCCACAGGTTTCTATGGTGATCATCAAGATCATTGGATTGATGAAAGCACGCCCGCTGGTACAGCATTTCCTGCACAACTTTGCCAACAGTGGGAAGCCGCGGCAATGCAAGCCAATACCCGCGTTTGCTTATTGCGCACCGCAATGGTGATGAGTCCAAATGGCGGCGCATTAAGTAAAATGTTGCCGCTATATCGTTTAGGATTAGGTGGAAAACTCGGCAGTGGTAAACAATATTGGGCTTGGATTAGCTTGCAAGATATGATCGCAGGGATTTTATTTTTATTGGAAAACCCACAATGCGAAGGGACGTTCAATCTTGCAGCCCCAGAGCCCATCACCAATCAAGATTTTAACCAACAGTTAGGCAATTTCCTTAAACTCCCTCATTTCGCCAATGTGCCAGCCTTTGTATTACGTTGGGTTTTAGGTGATCGCTCACAATTATTATTAGACAGCCAACGCATTAAGCCCAAGCGCCTCATTGAAGCGGGATTTGAATTTCAAGTGGAAAGTTTTTCGGCGTTTTTGGATAATTTATCGTTATAATTTAGGAACAAACACATAGATTATTCCTATCAAAACAAAAGTGCGGTCTAAATTTACATTTTTTAAAATTTTCTGATATGAATAGCTCTAGTTTTTATCTGAGCATTATTAACATCTGATGATACAAAACTACCTAAAATTTTCTATTGTTATCCCTGCCAGAAACTAGGATAATAGCAAGCTAGATTTTTTCTGACAACTTGGCTTTCAAACATATAAAAATCATAACAAGGTAATGAAAGCAAGGGTAATAAACTGATGACTGACTATATTTTATTAATTATTAGCACCGCACTTATCAATAACTTTGTCCTAGTGAAATTCCTAGGGCTTTGTCCTTTTATGGGGGTATCGAAAAAAATCGAAACCGCCATTGGAATGGGGCTTGCCACAATGTTTGTGCTAACCGTTGCTTCCCTTTGTTCCTATTTGATTGATCGCTACTTGCTCACGCCATTTAATGGCAATTTTTTACGCACCTTAGTGTTTATTTTAGTGATCGCCGTGGTGGTGCAATTTACCGAAATGGTGATTCATAAAACCAGCCCAACCCTTTATCGTTTACTTGGGGTATTTTTGCCACTGATTACCACCAACTGTGCAGTGTTAGGCGTGGCGTTATTAAATGTTAATTTAGCCCATAATTTAACCCAATCTGTGGTTTACGGTTTTGGTGCTTCCCTTGGTTTTTCCCTTGTTTTAGTGCTATTTGCCGCCCTGCGTGAGCGCCTTGCTGCCGCCGATGTGCCAATGCCTTTCCGTGGTGCGTCTATCGCCTTAATCACCGCAGGATTAATGTCCCTTGCCTTTATGGGTTTTGCTGGCATAGTGAGAGTGTAAAATGACAACCTTATATTATGTTCTTCTCGCTATTAGCGTACTTGCTTTGATTTTTGGTGCGATTTTAGGCTTAGCTTCCATCAAACTAAAAGTACAAGCCGATCCTATCGTAGAAAAAATTGATGCCCTACTACCGCAAAGCCAATGCGGACAATGCGGTTACCCCGGTTGTAAACCTTATGCCGAAGCCATTGCGCAAGGCGATGTGATTACCAAATGCGTTCCCGGTGGTCAGCCATTAGTAGTGAAAATTGCCGATTTATTAGGCGTGGACGTGCCTGCAACGGATTTTGATGAAGAAGATAATGCGCCAAAAGTGGCATTTATCCACGAAGATATGTGTATCGGTTGCACTAAATGTATTCAGGCCTGCCCTGTTGATGCCATTATTGGTACAAATAAAGCAATGCACACGGTGATTTCTGATCTTTGCACAGGCTGCGAACTCTGCGTTGCCCCTTGCCCGACAGATTGCATTTCAATGATAAAAATAGAACAAGACATTGATCATTGGGATTGGAAATTCGATCCCAGCTTAACCATTCCCGTGGTAGAGATTACTGCAAGCAGCACGAATAATCAGGGAGCGGAAAAATAATGGCTGATGTATTAACCAATTTTAATTCCGGTAAATTATGGGATTTCTCTGGCGGTATTCATCCGCCTGAAATGAAATCTCAATCAAATCACACACCTATTCGCCCAGCGGATCTGGTAGAAACCTACTATGTTCCGGTTAAACAGCACGCTGGTAATGCTGGCAATCTGTTAGTGAACGTTGGGGATAAAGTGCTAAAAGGTCAGCCATTAACGCAGGGAGAAGGTTTACGCAATTTGCCTGTCCACGCCCCAACTTCGGGTGTTATCACGGCGATTGCGTCTTATATTGCCGCCCACCCTTCTGGTTTACCTGAACTAACCATTCAAATTCAGGCGGACGGTAAAGATGAATGGCGTAAACAGCACCCAATTGAAGATTTCCTGAGCCAAACGCCAGAACAGCTTATCGAAAAAATTTATCACGCCGGCATTGCAGGCTTAGGCGGTGCGGTATTCCCAACGGCGGCAAAAATTCAATCGGCAGAAAATAAAGTGAAACTGCTGATTATCAATGGTGCAGAATGTGAACCTTACATCACCTGTGATGATCGCTTAATGCAAGATCGTCCAAAAGAGATCATCGAAGGAATACGCATCTTACGCTATATTTTACGCCCTGAAAAAGTGGTTATTGCCATTGAGGACAACAAACCCAAGGCGGTGAAAGCCCTTAAACACGCTTTAAAAGGGGCAAATGACATTGAAATCCGTGTGATTCCCACCAAATATCCTTCGGGTGCGGCAAAACAGCTTATCCAAGTGCTAACAGGCATTGAAGTGCCGAGCGGTCAGCGCTCTTCCAGCATTGGCGTGCTAATGCACAATGTCGGCACGGCGTTTGCGATCAAAAGAGCGGTAATCAATGACGAACCATTAATTGAACGCGTGGTTACGCTAACAGGCGATAAAATTCCGCATAAAGGCAATCTTTTGGTTCGCTTAGGTACACCGATTTCCGCCCTATTGCAACAAGTGGGCTATCAATATGACCCACGTTTCCCAGTGTTTATGGGCGGGCCAATGATGGGCTTTATTTTGCCCAATCTCAACGCGCCTGTAACCAAAGTCACTAACTGTTTGCTCGCGCCTGATCATTTTGAATATGCCGAACCCGAGCCAGAGCAAGCCTGTATCCGCTGCTCTGCTTGCTCAGACGCTTGCCCTGTGCATTTAATGCCGCAGCAGCTATATTGGTTCGCACGCAGTGAAGATCACCAAAAATCGGAACAATATGCCCTGCAAGATTGCATTGAATGTGGCTTATGCGCTTATGTTTGCCCGAGCCACATTCCGCTTATTCAATATTTCCGTCAAGAAAAAGCGAAAATTTGGGAAATCAAAGAACAAGCACAAAAATCCCACGAAGCGAAATTACGTTTCGAGGCACGCCAAGCGCGTTTAGAAAAAGAAGAACGCGCTCGCAAAGCGCGTACCCAACGTGCCGCTGAAGCGCGCCGTGAGGAAATAGCCAAACAGAAAGGTGTTGATCCTGTTCAAGCCGCATTAGAACGTTTAAAAGCGAAAAAACAAAGCGACAGCGAAAGCCCAAATGTGAAAACCTTTGTGGACGAAAAAGGCCAGCTGCAACCGGATAATTCCGATATTATGGCGCAACGCAAAGCACGCCGCTTAGCTCGCCAACAAGCTGAACAAGAAAATGCAGTGTCTGCACAATCACAAGAAAATTCAGCGCAAAATACTGGGAAAAATCGCACCGCACTTGATACAAATTCCGATCCTAAGAAAGCTGCTATCGCAGCCGCACTTGCCCGAGCGAAAGCCAAAAAGCAAGCTCAGAACGGCACGGTTCAATCTGCAAATTCCGCAGAGAAACGCGTGGAAAATCAAGGTTTAGCCGAACAAGTGGAAACCCAAAGTGCGGTTGAAAAAACAAAAGAAAAAACAAAAGAAAATACCACCACACTTGATCCGAAAAAAGCCGCCATTGCTGCCGCCATTGCACGAGCAAAAGCGAAGAAACAAGCTCAGAACAGCACGGCTCAATCAGCAAACTCAGCAGAGAAAAGCGTGGAAAATCAAGGGTTAGCCGAACAAGCAGAAACCCCAAGTGCGGCTGAAAAAACACAAGAAAATACCGCCGCTCTTGATCCGAAAAAAGCGGCTATTGCTTCAGCCATTGCACGAGCAAAAGCGAAGAAACAAGCAAAAGAAAATCGATCCCAAGAAAAAGAATAAGGTTTAGCAATGTTTAAAATGATGAGTTCGCCACACACCCACTCGGGCAAATTGACTGCTCGTATTATGCTGTGGGTTGCGTTGGCAATGTTGCCTGCATTGGGCGCACAAATTTATTATTTTGGTTTTGGTGTGTTAATTCAAAGCCTGCTCGCCATTTCCCTTGCGTTGGTATTGGAATTTATGGTTACGCGCTTACGCAAAAAGCCAAACCTGTTTTATATCAGTGATTTCAGCGTGGTGCTAACGGCATTAATGCTCGCTATGGCAATCCCTCCTTACGCACCTTATTGGGTGATTTTAATCGGGACATTCTGTGCGGTCATTTTAGGCAAGCACGTTTACGGTGGCTTGGGGCAAAATCTGTTTAACCCTGCAATGGTGGGTTATGTGGTGTTGCTCATTTCTTTCCCTGTGCAAATGACAGCTTGGCTGCCGCCCGTGGCGTTATTAAATGAACCACCTAGCTTGCAAGATGCTTATCAGCTGATTTTCCACGGCATTACTACAGATGGCTTCAGCCTGCATCAATTAGCCAATTCCATTGATGGGATTACCCAAGCCACGCCATTGGATTCCGTCAAAACCGCAAGCAAAATTAATATGGCGATAAGCGAAATTAATCAATCTCCTATTTTTGTGGAAGTGATGCCTTTTGAGAGTAAACTCAATCTTGGTTTAGGCTGGGCACAAATCAATCTTTTCTTTTTACTTGGCGGTGTTTTCCTAATTTGGAAGAAAATTATTCATTGGCAAATTCCTACTGCCTTTTTAGCCACAATGTTACTGGTAAGCGGTATTCACTGGCTTACTTCTTCTTATGCGCCAAGCCCTTTATGGCATTGGTTTAGCGGGGCAACAATGTTCGGCGCATTTTTTATTGCCACTGACCCTGTCACATCTTCAATCACGCCAAAAGGAAAACTGATTTTCGGTGCGATTGTGGGCTTGCTTGTGTGCCTAATTCGCTTTAATGGCAACTACCCTGATGGCGTGGCATTTGCTGTGTTACTGGCAAATATTTGTGTGCCACTGATTGATCACTACACTCGCCCGCGCGTGGCTGGATACAAAAGGAAATAAGCAATGCAAACGGTAAAAATTAGCACCCGTTATGGCGTGATCTTGGGCATTATTGCGTTAATTTGCACCGCACTTTCTACCGCTGTGTATTTCTTAACGAAAGCCCCTATTGAGCAAGCCATCGCCAAACAACAAGCTGAATTGCTTGCGCAAATTATTCCACCGCAAAGTTACGATAACGATTTGCTCGCCAGTTGCTCTCAGCCTGATTTCGCTGAAGCCAAAACCTTACGCATTGAGAAAATTTGTATCGCAGAGAAAAATCATCAGCCTGTGGCTTATGCCTACGAAACTATCGCCCCAGATGGCTATTCAGGCAATATTCGCTTTCTGGTAGGGATTACGCCACAAGGCGAAGTGCTAGGTTTGCGTGTGCTTGAACACAAAGAAACTCCGGGCTTAGGTGATAAAATTGAACTGCGTATTTCTGATTGGGTGCTGAGCTTTAATCAACAAAAAATCAGTGCCGATAATCTCAATGATTGGGCGGTAAAAAAAGATGGCGGTAAATTCGATCAATTTACTGGCGCAACTATTACACCGCGTGCCATCGTCAATCAAACCAAGCGTTCAGCCTTACCATTATTGCAACAAATGAATAATAACGCGGTGAAACAGGAGCAAAACTAATGCAAGAAAATCACGAAAAAAACCACCGCACTTTAGAGCATACATCAGAAAACGAAATGGGTTTGACTTCCATTGAACCACAACAACCGCAACAAAGCGTGCCGAATGGACTAAAAAGCCAATGGAGCGAATTATTTAAGCAAGGTTTTTGGCATAATAACCCTGCGCTCGTGCAACTGTTGGGGCTTTGTCCGCTGCTTGCGGTGTCTAGCTCGGCAACCAACGCCCTTGGTTTGGGCGTTGCCACCATTGCGGTGTTAATCTGCACCAATGTGGTGGTTTCGTTGTTCCGCAAACATATTCCGCACGCCATTCGTATTCCTATTTATGTGATGATTATCGCCACCACGGTAACCATTGTGCAGCTGATTATGAATGCTTACACTTATACACTTTATCAATCCTTAGGGATCTTCATTCCTTTGATTGTAACAAACTGTATCGTCATTGGTCGTGCAGAAGCCTTTGCGTCAAAAAATGGAGTATTGCTTTCGCTCTTTGATGGCTTTGCAATGGGCGTGGGAATGGCATTCAGCTTGTTTGTGCTAGGTGCAATTCGTGAGGTGTTAGGCACAGGCAAACTGTTTATGGGAATGGAAAACCTGCTCGGCAGCTGGGCAACAGCGTTACATTTAAACCTTTTTGAGCTAAACAGTAGCTTTTTGCTCGCTATTCTTCCCCCAGGCGCATTCCTTGGTTTAGGGCTGATTTTGGCGATGAAAAACTTAATCGATAATAAAAAACAATAAACACAATGAATAAACAAAAACGCATTGAAATTTTAACTCGACTGCGGGATCAAAATCCCCACCCCACAACAGAATTAAATTATAATTCGCCCTTTGAATTATTGATTGCGGTGATTTTGTCGGCGCAAGCCACAGATAAAGGGGTAAATAAAGCCACGGCTAAACTCTTTCCTGTGGCGAACACTCCACAAGCGATTTTAGAGCTGGGGTTAGAAGGCTTAAAGAGCTACATCAAAACCATTGGGCTATTTAATAGCAAAGCGGAAAATATTATTAAAACCTGCCGAGATCTGATTGAAAAACACAATGGCGAAATTCCCCAAACTGGTGAAGAACTTGAAGCCTTAGCAGGAGTTGGGCGAAAAACCGCGAATGTGGTGTTAAATACCGCCTTTGGTCAGCCGACTATTGCGGTGGATACGCATATTTTCCGCGTCTGCAATCGCACCAACTTTGCCCCCGGTAAAACCGTGTTGCAAGTGGAAGAAAAATTGCTCAAGGTTGTGCCTGCTGAATTTAAAGTGGATGTACATCATTGGCTGATTTTACACGGGCGTTACACTTGCATTGCGCGCAAGCCACGTTGCGGTTCTTGTATTATTGAAGATCTTTGTGAATACAAAGATAAAACTGAAAATTAAAAGGTGGTTTATGACAACACAAAAAATTGAAAGACAAACTTGGTCAAGCCGATTAACCTATATTATGACTGTCGCTGGTGCAACCGTAGGGTTTGGTGCAACCTGGCGCTTTCCCTATTTAGTTGGGCAAAATGGTGGCGGTGCTTATGTTCTGCTATTTTGTATTGCAATGATTGTGATTGGTATTCCAATGATTTTAGTTGAAAATGTTATCGGTCGCCGTTTACGTGTCAATTCAATTGATGCTTTTGCCGATAAACTCACAGCAAAACCACATTCTAACTACTGGAAAATTATTGGTTATATGGGCTTACTCGGTGCCTTCGGCATTATGGCTTATTATATGGTATTAGGTGGCTGGGTGATGAATTATATCATCAGCCTTATTTCCGGTAGCCTAGATATTTCTAACACTATAAGTAAAGAATATGCCAAAGATTTTTATGACCAAAGTATTACAAATAGTCCATTGCGCATTGCGATTTATACCTTTATCTTTGTTGCAATTAACTATGTTATTTTGGCTAAAGGAATTATTGGAGGAATCGAACGTTCAGTAAAATATTTAATGCCATTGCTCTTTATTTTCTTGATAGGAATGGTGATTCGCAATATTACCTTACCTGGTGCTGCGGAAGGTATTATTTATTATCTCAAGCCTGATTTTTCTAAAATAACCCCACAATTATTTATTATGGTTCTAGGGCAGGTTTTCTTTGCACTGAGTTTAGGTTTTGGTGTATTAATCACCCTTTCAAGCTATCTCAGCAAAGAGGAAAACTTAGTTCAAACAGCAATTATCACAGGCTTTACCAATACCATTATTGCGGTACTCGCTGGCTTTATGATTTTTCCGTCTTTATTTAGCTTTGGCATTGAACCCAATTCTGGCCCTACCCTAGTATTCCAAAGTTTACCTATCGTATTCTCGCACTTATGGGCGGGTCGCATTTTCGCTATTATATTCTTTAGTTTATTATTGATCGCCGCACTAACCACTTCTATTACTATTTATGAAGTGATTATCACCGCACTACAAGAAAAGCTCAGAATGCGCCGTGGAAAAGCCATTGCCTTAACCCTTGGTGGCATTTTCTTGCTCGGTAATATTCCTTCTATTTTGAGCGATAACTTACTGAAAGATTACACTTTCTTCGGCAAAAGCATTTTCGATGCCTTTGATTATGTGAGCGGAAATATTCTCTTTTTACTCACCGCACTTGGTTGCGCCATTTTCGTGGGCTTTGTGCTTAAAGACGAAGCGAAAAAAGAACTTTCCAATAAACCAAATTCCACTTTCACAAAAATTTGGTTTAATTATGTGAAATATGTCGTGCCATTGATCATTTTAGTTATTTTCATAAGTAATTTGATCTAACGCATAATTAGGTATGGAATGTTCATTTCATACCTTTTTTATTGCCATTTTTTAATAAATTTGCTTGATTAATCAACAAATGAGTGGATAATGAGCAAATAAGAATAACTTTTATTTAGATTAAGATTCGAGATGATGTTGCAATTTTTTCAGCGAATTTTACACCGCACTTTCTTTATTTTTTCCAGTTTCTTGCTAATTAGCCTGTCTGCTTACGGCTCAGACTATCAACAATGGGTGCAAGACATTGAAAACCGTCTTGATAAAACCGCTCAGCTTTACCAAGAAAAGCAAATTGATGATGCACGCACCGAAGTGCAAATGGCCTATTTTGAAGTATTTGAAAACTTAGAAGGGCCAATCCGTATTAACTTTTCCGCACAAAAAAGCTATCAAATGGAAGCCACCTTTGGCGAGATCCGCAAAATGATCGGGGAAGGAAAATCCTTGGCAGAAGTGCAGGACAAAATTGCTCAATTAAAACAAGATCTGCAATTAGTATTACCAGTTTTAGAGCAAGGTCATCAACTCAATGCGTCCAATCAACACGATGTTTATCAGCACGCTGAAATTGATCCTTACTGGCAAGAAAGTTTTAGAACCATTGATGATCTGCTCGCCCAAGCCATCAGCACTTACCAAAAAGGTGATTTTGCGCAAGCGAAAAAATTGGTGCAGCAGGCGCAGTATGATGGCTATAAGAACAGCGAAATGGAAATGTCCATTCGTAAAAATCGTTCCGCCGCCATTTCTGCCAGTATTAATCAACAATTTTACGATCTCATCAAATTAAGCGAACAACCTGAGCAAATTAATGCCTTGGGTTACCAAATTACTACCCTACTACAAGATATTGAAGAACAACTGCCGCAGTTGCCGACCACCCAAATTGCACAGGCGACAAACCAAAGTGCGGTGCAAAATGCGCAAGATTTTGCTGATAACAAAAACTGGGCTGATGTAGCAAGCCAAGTCAATCAAGGCATTGCCGATGCTATTGCTCTCTTTGAAAAGGGCGAAAACAAAAAAGCGATGCTTGCGGTACAAGATACCTATTTCGATATTTTTGAAAATAGCGGAATGGAAAACAAAATCGGCTCGCGTGATAGCAATTTTAAAACAGAAATTGAGGGCTACTTCACTCGCTTAGTCAGCCTGATGAAAGCCAATCAGCCCGCTGAGCAACTCCATCAACAAGCGCAAGGCTTAGCACAAAACCTAAATAAAGCGGTGGAAATGTTGCAAGGCAATCAACAAAGTGATTGGGCAATGTTCCTTTATAGCTTCTTAATTATGCTGCGTGAGGGCTTAGAAGCCTTGCTGATTGTGGCGGCGATTGTGGCTTATTTAGTGAAAAATAATCATCAAGATAAATTGCCGGTGATTAAACAATCGGTCTATGTAGCGTTAATCGCCAGTGTTATTACTGCCGCTATTTTCCATCTGGTATTCTCTAATTCAGGGGCAAGCCGTGAACTGCTCGAAGGTTTCACGATGATGATTGCGGTGGTAATGCTCTTTATGATGAGCTATTGGCTGCTTTCCAAAGTGGAAGCACAAAACTGGAAACGCTATTTAGAAGGCAAACTTTCCGCCGCGCTCAGTACCAGCTCGCTCATTGGTTTATGGATCACCAGTTTCCTTGCTGTATATCGCGAGGGCGCAGAAACCGTGTTGTTCTATTATGCACTGGTTGGCGATGCCACTAACGCGATGAGCTATGTGTATTTATTCGCTGGCATTGTGGCAGGTGTTGTGGTGCTTGCTATTTGCTATGTGATTATGCGTTATTCGGTGGTGAAATTGCCACTGAAACCGTTCTTTATGTTTACTGGTTCTTTTATGTATTTAATGGCATTTATTTTCGCAGGAAAATCGGTGCTAGAACTGATTGAAGGAAAACTGTTTGAGCCAACACTGGTTGCCAATGTGCCAGAAATTTCGTGGCTCGGCATTTATCCTTACATTGAAACCCTAACGCCTCAGGCTATTTTACTTATCGCAGCCGTTTTCGCTTTGTTCTATATGAAACACCAAAGCAAAAAACAGGCTTAATATTGATTTTTAACCTTTAATAAATAGGAGTTCCTATGAAAAAAACATTCGTTGCAGCGACTTTATTAGCAGGAATTTTAACTGCCCCTTCAGCCCTTGCCTTCAAAGAATACCCAATTGGTGAAGCAGTAACAATGAATGGTATGGAAATTGCTGCCGTTTATTTACAACCTATTGATATGGAACCGCGTGGAATGGGTTTATCTGCTAAGGACTCAGACATTCACCTTGAAGCAGATATTCACGCTACCAAAGGCAACGACAACGGTTTTGGCGAAGGCGAATGGATGCCATATTTAACCATCGCCTACACCTTGGTAAACACCGACACTGGTGAAAAACAAGAAGGCACATTTATGCCAATGGTCGCAGGCGATGGCCCACATTATGGCGCAAATGTAAAAATGATGGGCGTGGGTAACTACAAAGTCACCTACCACATCGATCCCCCATCAAAAGCGGGTATGCACCGCCACACCGACAGCGAAACAGGCGTAGGCCGTTGGTGGAAACCTTTTGATGTAAGCTATGAGTTTAAATTTACTGGGTTGAAATAATCCAATTTCAATCAGCAAAATAAATAAAAATTAACCTAGCACATCTGTGCTAGGTTTCATTGTTACTAAAGTTACTCAAATACGATTTTTCTCATTGTTTTGTCAGCAGAATAATTAGAAAAATTTAGATTTTTGATTGAGATTATTATGAACTACTACTTCGTTTTTTTCCTTCAATCTGTCTTGCCAACTGCTTTGTTATTAGGCGTAAATTGGCTGAAATATGACAACCTTCATTTAAAACGAATCCTTTGGCTTTCGCTGCTGGGGCTGAGTTTTGGAGCGGTGGGTTATTTGCAACTGCCTGCTTCTCAACCAGTGAAACTGGGGCTAAGTATTTTCTTAATGGCGATTTTTGCGCTGTTTTATCTAGCCCATTTTATCCGTTCAAACAAGCTCGCATATTTTTGCCAATTTGTACTATCCCTTGCCGCAGGTGTGCTATGGGCGCGCGATCCGAATATTTCTGCTATTACCAACACGGACGTAATTAACACGGATTTTATCCTGCACCTAAGTGCGGTGATTTTTGCCCTGATTTTTTGCTTTTTGTTCGCCTTTTGGCTTTATCTTCTGTTAAGCCAAAATAAAACAGCGAAAAAATGCACCGCACTTCCCTTTTTGCTGATTTCGCTCACTACTCTATTTTTACTCTTGCCTTTAATCGGTGAAGTATTACTTGGCTTGATGAAATTACAAGTGATTGATCTCACCAAAGCGCGATTAAGTTTCGTGGCAAAATCCAGCAATTTAATCAGTTATAGCAATTATTTTATCGCCGCACTTACGGCATTAAGCCTGATTTTATTTGCGCTAAAAATCCATTCTGCCAACAAAACCGTGGTAAACAATACGCTTCAACCCATTGAAAAACGGAAAAAATTAGCCCTATTACAAACCAGCCAACGCACGCTTTTCTGGGGAAGCCTCGCCTTATTGACCATTGTTTCTGCGCAGCTTTATTGGGATCAAATCGCTTCTCGCCCACCGCAACTTTCTGAAGCCAAACCTGTTACGCTCGATAAACAAAACCGCATTCATATTCCGATTGAAGAAGTGAAAGACGGCAAGCTACATCGCTTTGTATGGATTTCCAGTGACGGCAAAGCGGTGCGTTTTTTCCTGATCAACCGCTCAAGCAAAAATCTCAGCCTAGCCGCGGTGTTTGACGCTTGCATTTTATGCGGCGATCAAGGCTACGTTATGGAAGGGGATCAAGTGGTTTGTGTGGGCTGTGGCGTGCGAATGTTTATTCCGTCTATCGGCAAACCGGGCGGCTGTAACCCCGTGCCGATTGAAGATTGGCAGCAAACGGACAGCGAAGTGATCATCAGCAAAAAAAGCCTTGAAGACGGCTTAAACTATTTTTCCACCATTGTGGAATTAACGGTGAAAGATCCTGTGGACGGCACAACATTGAAAAATACCACCGCGGAGCATAAATATAATTACGCGGGCAAAACCTATTTCTTTGCCAACGAACAAAATCTCAATGCCTTCCGCGATCACCCTGAAAATTATGTGGCGAAAGAGGAAAATCCCTAATGCTCAGTCGAATGTTATTGCAATCTTGGCGGCACGGTTTAAAACGCAAATTGCTCGCCATTATGACGATTTTTCTTGCCGCAGGGCTGGTTTCTGCCCTGCTTGCGGTGTCCATTGATATTGGCGATAAAATGGCGCGCGAGCTGAAATCCTATGGCGCGAATATTTTGATTGAACCAGCCAGCAGTGCGGTGCTTTCCGCAGAAATAAACGGCGGAAATAGCCTTTCCACGCAGGATTTTTTAGATGAAAAAGAATTGCCTAATGTGAAAGATATTTTCTGGCGTAATAACATTGTGGGCTTTGCGCCACTACTCAGTGCAGAAGTGGAAGGCAAAAATCTGACGCAGAACAATACCCATAATATCAGTATTTTAGGCACTTTTTTCGATCGTCCCATTGCTATTCCTGATGAAGATGACTACCACACCGGGCAACGCATTATTAGCCCTTATTGGAAAGTGCAAGGGCAATGGGTGGACGATAGCCAGAAAAATATTGGCGAAAATATCCCCGCACTTTTAGGCAATCAATTAGCCAATCGCACGCAGTGGAAAATCGGTGATCAAATTCAACTGAATTATCACGAGGGCGAAACGCAACGCCAGCTTAATCTTCATATTGTCGGGATTTTAAGCACCGGTGGCACGGAAGAACAGCAGATCGTGCTGCCCTTAAGTGCGGTGCAAAATTTGTTAAATTTATCTGGCAAAGTGCAAGCGATCAAGGTTTCCGCACTTACCGTGCCAGAAAATAAACTTTCGCGCAAAGCCAGAGATAACCCTGATGCCTTAGCCGCCGAAGAATACGATCGCTGGTATTGCACCGCTTATGTGTCTTCGATTTCTCATCAGTTAGAAGAAGCCATTTCAGGTGCAGTCGTTCGCCCAATTTGGCAAGTTGCGGCTTCTGAAGGGGTGGTAATTGAAAAAATCCAGCTCTTGCTCGCGGTGGTAACCGTGGCGGCATTAGTCGCTGCGGCGATGGGGATTGCTTCACTGATGACCACCACCATTATTGAACGGAGTAAAGAAATTGGCTTGATGAAAGCCCTTGGCGCTTACCAATGGCAAATTGTCTTACTATTTTATTGCGAAGCCATTATCAGCGCCCTACTCGGTGGTGCGCTTGGTTGCGTAGCCGGTTGGGGACTAGCCAAATTTATCGGCATTACCCTATTCGGCTCGCCTTTAGATTTCGCTTGGATCGTGGTGCCTTGCGTGTTGGTGCTGTCAATGATCATTGCCTTAATCGGCACTTGGTTTCCCGCCCATCGCATTGCCCAGCTTTATCCTGTGGAGGTGCTGTATGGCCGCCAATAATGCCCATTCAATCAACGCTCGCACAATGTTTTGGCGTTTAATTATCAATGCCTTACGCCTGCGCTTGCAACGGGTGATGATTATTTTCGCGGCACTCACCGTTGGCGCCAGTATTGTTACCGCAATGGCCGCGGTGTATTTCGACATCAACACCAAAATGAGCCAAGAACTGCGCACCTTTGGTGCAAATTTTTACATCGGTTCAAACAGCAGTGGCTTGATGAACGAAAAAGACTTCAACCAAATTCTCAGCCAAGCACCGCAAGGCTTAATTACGGCCGCCAGCCCTTATCTTTATGGCGTGGCACGGGCAGATTTAGAAAAAGTGGTGATAATGGGCGTGTGGTTTGATGCAATGCGAACTCTTTCCCCTTATTGGCAAATCACAGGATCACCCATTGGGGTGAATTTTGATGATCGCAACGCGATGATCGGCAAATCCCTTGCCCAACGGTTAAACCTGAACTTTGGCGATAAAATCACCTTGAACAAAGGGGCAGAAAAGCACCACTTCACCATTAAAGCCATTGTAGAAAGTGGTGATGCCACGGACAATATGCTGATTGTCAATCTTGAATTTGCCCAGCAATGGCTAGATAAAACAGGCTTAATCACTAATGCGCTTCTGAATGTGAAAAACGATCAGGGGCAAGTGAGCCAATTTGCACAACAATTACAACAGCAATATCCTGATTTAGCCATTCGCCCGATCTTGAAAGTATCCGCCTCTGAGGGGCAAATTTTGGATAAAATCAAAGGCTTAATGGGCTTGATTTCAGTGGTGATTTTGATTCTCGCCACCCTTTGCGTGAACACTACCTTAATTGCCATTGTTGGCGAACGGGCGAAAGAATTTGCGCTACAAAAAGCTTTAGGCGCAAAACAACAAGATATTATTAAACAAATTGGCACAGAAATTTTACTCATCGCATTTTGCGCTATCATCGTGGGGCTAATTTTAGGGTATTTACTGGCACAAATTCTCGGTATCACCGTGTTTAAAGCCTATATTGATTTGCGCTTGCCGGTGATTCCAATCACAATTCTGCTCTCACTCACTGTGGCTTTTGTTGCCGTGATTGTGCCAACGCGCCGTGCTTTAGAAATTCAAACTGCCAACGTTTTAAAAGGCGAATAAAATGGAAAAATACGTTATTGAAACCCAACATTTATATAAACGCTTTGGGCAAGTAACCGCCCTTGAAGACATTAATATCCAAATCGCTGAGGGGGAATTTGTTGCCATAATGGGGGCATCAGGCTCAGGCAAAACCACACTGATGAACATTCTCACCGGGCTTGATACGGCAAGCGCGGGCAAAGTGATTTTAGATGGAGTAGACGCCGCTCAACTCGATGAAACGGGTCGCCAACGTTTTCGTGCAGAAAAAATTGGCTTGGTATTCCAACAATTCCATTTAATCCCTTACTTGACTGCGCTGGAAAATGTGATGCTTGCGCAGCATTATCACAGCGTTGTCGATGAAGAAGCTGCCAAAGCAGTCTTAGCGCAAGTGGGTTTAGCACACCGTTTTGATCACCGCCCAAGCCAGCTTTCGGGTGGTGAACAGCAACGGGTTTGTATCGCTCGCGCCTTGGTTAATCAGCCCCCAGTGATTTTTGCTGATGAACCCACCGGCAACCTTGATGAAAAAAATGAAAAACTGGTGCTAGATTTGCTCACAGAACTCAATCAGCAAGGGCGAACGATCGTAATGGTAACGCATAATCCCGAACTGGGTAAGCTCACCAACCGCACTATTTTCCTACAACACGGAAAATTTTTGCGCGAAGAAATTAATGGCTAAGGAACAGAATGAAACTGGCTTATTTATACAAAAAAATGGCTTTAACGAGCCTAATAAGTGCGGTGATTTTTTCGCTGATTTCTTGCAAAGATCAGTCCGCCAATATTGGCAGCCAAGCCCCTGATTTAGCCGTCTTTAATCTGCAAGGACAAAAAGTAGAATTGCAACAATTTGCTGGCAAGAAATTATTACTGAATTTTTGGTCTGAAACCTGCGGTATTTGCATTGTAGAACTTAAACAATTGCAGCAACTAGCTGAAAAATACCCTGATAATCTGCAAATCCTTGCCATTAATATTGACGGCGAACGAGGCGATACACAAAAAAGTGCGGTGAAAAATCAGCTTATTTTGCCCATCGTGAAAGATCAGCTCAACATCACCGCTGAGCGTTATCAACTGGTTGGCACACCGACATCTTTTGTACTTGATCCCACAGGCAAAATCCTTTATAAATTTGAAGGCTTAATTTCTGAGTCAAAATTACTCGCATTATTTAAGGATCCATAATGAAAAAAACCTTTACTCTACTTTTACTTTCCGCCTTACCGTTATCTGGCTTGGCCAATCAAAGTGCAGAAATGCTCGAACATAGCCAAAAAATCTTTAACCGCTCTTGCGCAATGTGCCACGGTAAACAAGGTGAACGTTCCGCATTAAATCAATCAGCCATCATCAACAGCCTAAAAACAGAAGAAATTATCACCGCACTTGAAAAACGCAAAGCGGGCGAAATTGTTGGTGCAGGCAACGCGGCAAAATCGCGCTTAAGTGAAAATGACATCAAGGGCCTTGCGGAATATATTCCTAGCTTAAAACCCTAAAAGCACTGACTAAATAGCTTTCTTAATTAAGCGCATTCAATTCAAAAAAAAGGACTAAGTTTTCTTTATAAACTTAGTCCTTCAATAACTTCGATAACAAAGCTAAGCGATTTTAGCTGATTATTACACTACTTCTTTGAACAAAGGGCTTTCTTCTTTTACTGAACGATTTTCTTCCGTCTCTGGCTCAAGATCGAGTTTTGCCATAAGCAGTTGATCGCCGTCTTCTTCTGGATTTTCGGTAACCAGTAATTTATCACCGTAGAAAATGGAATTTGCCCCTGCCATAAAGCACATTGCTTGCATTTCTTCCGACATTCCTTGACGACCTGCGGATAAACGCACATAGCTTTTCGGCATTACGATACGCGCAACGGCGATAGTGCGAACAAATTCTGTCCAATCTAATTCTGCCGCTTCTGCCAATGGCGTGCCTTCCACTTTCACTAATTGGTTAATTGGCACAGATTCTGGTTGTGGATCAAGGTTGGCAAGGCTAGCGATAAAGGCCGCACGCTCTTTGCGGGTTTCGTCCATTCCAACAATCCCACCACAGCAGACTTTTAAGCCAGCTTTACGCACTTTGCCAAGGGTGTTAATGCGATCATCAAATTGGCGTGTACCGATGATTTTTTCGTAATGTTCTGGCGCAGTGTCGATATTATGGTTGTAATAATCTAGCCCTGCTTCTTTCAAATCTTCAGCCATTCCATCTTGCAATAAACCGAATGTACCGCAGGTTTCTAAGCCAAGATCTTTCACCGCTTTGATAATTGCGGTGATCTTTTCAATATCCTTAGGTTTTGGCCCACGCCACGCCGCGCCCATACAGAAACGGCTTGCACCACGAGATTTTGCCACTTTGGCTTTTTCCACAATTTCTTCAATATCAAGCAATTGCTGATTTTGCACGCCCGTTTGATAACGCGCTGATTGCGGACAATAACCACAATCCTCTGGGCAGCCACCGGTTTTAATCGACATTAAGGTGGAAAGCTGAATCGCGCGTGGATTAAAATTCTCACGATGAACCTGTGCAGCACGGAACACAAGATCTAAAAAAGGCGTTTCAAATAAAGCTTCCACTTTACACACTGACCAGTATTCTAAGGTTGGGTGCGGTGTTAAAGAGGGAATTTGAATGTTTGTGGTTGTCATAAATTATCCTTGTTGTAAAAAGTGCGGTCTATTTTAGACTTAAATTTTTAATTCGGGTAATGGTTTATCACTAATCCTACCATTTTCAACCATCAAAAGGCGATCAATTTTTCCTGTTAATTCATCAGGTTGATGCGTCACAATAAGCAAGGTTAAGTTTTTCTGCTGGCATAACTTGTCCAATAAATGCAGCATTTCTTGACGTAAATGGGGATCAAGGGCGGAAAAGGGTTCATCAAGCAATAAAATAGGTTTATCGCGCAACAGACAACGCGCCAAGGCGACACGTTGTTTTTGTCCGCCTGAAAGGGCGTTGGGCAAGCGATCTAAAAACTCCCCTAATCCCACCGCACTTGCCACTTCCGCCACTTTAGCTTTTTCTAACTCGCTAAGATTTAGGCTTGGCTTTAGCCCTAAAGCGATGTTCTGCGCCACTGTCAAATGGGTGAACAAATTATTCTCTTGGAACAACATTGAAACAGGGCGTTGATGGGGTGCGCTAAAGGTGTGATTTTGCCCATTAAGCCAAATTTCCCCTTTGTCCACCAATTCAAATCCTGCAATTAGGTTGAGCAAGGTGCTTTTGCCTGCCCCACTCGCCCCCACAATGGCCGCCCGTTGTCCTGCGGGGATATGCAGCTTAAAGTGCATTGGTTGATTGGGGTAATGAAAATAAGTATCCAGTTTAATCATCGTGTTGCCTAAATCATAAAACGAAAGAATGTGGTAAACATACCAAAATGCAAAGATAAAGTGCGGTGCAATTTTTTCAAATTTTATCTTTGTCCTGCTTTTGTGAACGCTCAATCAGCACAAATAAAGCGCCACATAACAATAATAAAATCAAGGCGGTAACGCTCGCTTCTTGCATACGATATGAGCCTAATTGCTGATAGAGCAAATACGGCAGAGAGATAAAATCTTGATTGCCGAATAACGCAATGGCGGTAAAATCCCCCAAAGATAAAGCGCAAGCCAAGGCGAAAGCATACCGCATTGGGGCGTTAAGGGCTTGCCATTCCACCCATTTCCAGCGTTGCCAGCCTTGCACGCCAAGAGATTGGCAAAGGCGCTCATATTGCATATTTTGATACATTGGCACAGAAAGCGTGCGGATCACAAAAGGCATCGCCAAAATGCCATTACAAAATGCCACAATCAGCAATAAATGCCACGGTCGAAAATCCATTGCTTGCAAGCGAATAAATAGCCCTAGCGCCACAACTAAAGTGGGGATCGCAAGTACGATCATTCCCATATTGCTAATTAAATTGGCGCAATAACGGTGATGTTGCCAAGCTAAACGGCGAGCCAAAAAAAGTAATGCCATTGAAAATAAAATCGCAAATAACGCAGAACATAGAGCGATACTTAAAGAATACCCCAAAGCGCGCCATAACTGGGGATTGGCGGCCACTTTTTGCCAAGCCTGCCAATCTAAGCCTGCCACCACCATATAAAGCAGTGGGGAAAAAAGAAAAATCAGCACACTGCTGACACAAAAAATTTGCCAAATTTGCACCGCACTTGTTTGTTTTTCTCTCCAAAAATGACGCAAATTAAGCTGGCTCGGATCTTTGCTGTTAAACAAACTGCTGAGCGCAAGCAGCAGTACGCAAAACCCGCATTGCAATAACGCGAGCATTGCGGCTTTCGGCAAATCAAACTCAAACAAAATGGCTTGATAAATCGCCACTTCTAAGGTGGTGTAAGCCGGCCCGCCGCCAAGGGTTAGCACAATGGCAAAACTGGTGAAGCACAGCATAAAAATTAAAGTAAACGCCGGCAAAAACTGTTGGCGTAAATAAGGTAATTCGATCAAACGGATAAACTGCCAACCGCGGATATTCAGTTGTGAACTGAGCTGCCGTTGCTGATTGGGAATGCTTGAAAGCGCCTGCAAAAATAAGCGACTTGCCAAAGGAATATTAAAAAATAAATGGGCGATCAAAATACCACTCAAGCCGTAAATATTGGGTTTCCAATCAATCTCAAGAGCGAAAAATAAGCTTGCCAGCCAGCCTGAATGTCCGTAAATCCCGAGCAAACCTAGCACCGCCACCAAGGCAGGCAAAACGAAGGTGAGAGAAAATAATTTTAAAATCAGTGGCTTGCCACGGAAATCTTGGTAAAAAAACGCGCGCGCAAAAAACAGACCAACCAGTACAGATAAAAACGCCGATAAAAAGGCTTGTCCAAAACTAAAGGCGATAACGTGGCGCACATAACTATCTTGCCAAAATGTCATCCATTGATGATCATTGCCAAGATTTAACACCGCACTTAAGGCAAACAGATAAAATGCACCTAACAGCAAAATCACACCTATTCCCCCTGCCATTGACGACAAGGGGAATTTTTGCAAGTTACGGCGAATTATTGTGTTAAGCTGGCTTGCCAAGTGTTCGTCCATTGTTTTAATTGTTCTGCATTGACACCACTACCCAAGGTAGTTTTGCTTTGCTGCGCTTGTTTTAAGGCATCAAAGTTAGGCTCAATTTTTTCATCAATTACGGCAAACATCACATTTTTTTGTGAAATTTGGCTTTGTGCCTGCGGTGAAATCAAAAATTGCATAAAGGCATCAGCACAAGCATTCGGGTGATTTGCCATTCGTGCCGCGGTTTCAATTTGTAATACTTGTCCTTCCGCAAAATCCGTGGCGGCGTAATTGGCATCTTTATCATTTAATAAGTGATAAAGCGGTGATGTGTTATAGCTAAACACTAAATCCGCTTCGCCTTTTAAAAATGCGCCATAGGTTTCCGACCAGCCTTTGCCTACAGTAACGGTATGGCTAGCGAGTTTTTTCCACGCAGCGCCCACATCATCACCATAAACTTCATTCATTAAGATCACTAACCCACGTCCCACGCCGCTGGTGCGCGGATCTTGGTAAATGACGCGAAGTTGTTGGTTATCCACTAATTCTTTTAGGCTTTTTGGTGGATTTGGTAATTTTTCTTTATGATAAACAAAGGCATAAGCACCAAAATCATAAGGTAAGAACACCTTGTCTTGCCACTTCACTGGCAAGGAAAGTTGTTCCGTTGGCACGTTATTTTCGGCAAATAATTGTGTTTTTCTTGCTTCCTCAAGCATTGTTTGATCTAAGCCTAACACAATATCCGCTTTGCTCTTTTTCCCTTCAAGGCGAATACGGTTAAACATCACGCCAGTGCTATCAAAAGGCACATAATTTACCTGACATTGTGGGTGAGCTTGCTCAAACAAGGCTTTCACTTTTGGGCCTGCGCCCCAATCTGCACTAAAACTATCATAAGTGTAAACTTGCACATTTTCCGGGCTTTGTGCCGCCATAAGGTTGGTACTAAAAAGTGCGGTAAGAAAAGTAAGAGAAAAAGATTTTTTGAATTGCATAGTGTTTCCTTCCATAAAAAACGACCAGCAATATTGACGCAAACAGCAAAGAAATTAGTTTCCTACGTCAGTATTAACTGTATCAGGTTCACGGGTATGATCTCAGCTATCAAGCACCCCGACTAATCTGAGCCTTTAGCTCGGCTTTCAGTGTAGTAATTTTCCGTTGCTAATGCAATCTATGTGTTTAAAAATTCTCAAAATTTCTTTATAGTTAGCAACAAGTTAATCATTCATAAGGATAGGCTATGGCATTTTCTGTTCCCCACCTTGAGGATACCTTGCAAGCACTGGCAGCGAGTTTAATTCAACACTTCCCCGAACACTATAATGAAGAAATTTACACACAACTTGCTGCGCAGAAAAATGATCCCACAAGCCCGATTGGCAAGTTGGCGCAAGGAATTGCAATGGCTGATTTTGTGGCAGAAACCTTAAAAAAACAACCGCACTTTTTGCACCAATGTTGGCAGCAGATCCCCACTTTAGAAAATAAGGACTATTATCGCCAAGCCTTGCAGGATTTGCTTGAAAGCGTTAATGACGATGCCCAACTGTATCGCCAACTGCGTCTGTTTCGCCACCGTGAAATGGCAAAACTGAGCCTGTGCCAAAGCCTAAATCTCGCCACCGTAGAAGCGGTTTTTGTTCGCCTTTCTCAACTGGCAGAAGCCATTATTATCGCCACGCGCGATTGGCTTTATCAGCACGCTTGTGCGGAAATGGGAACGCCAATGGACGCGCACGGTAACCCACAACAACTTTATATTTTAGGAATGGGAAAATTAGGCGGATTTGAACTCAATTTTTCTTCTGATATTGATCTCATTTTCACCTACCCTGCCAATGGAGAAACCCAAGGAGCAAGACGCTCCATTGAAAATAGCGTGTTTTTCACTCGCCTTGGGCAACGCTTAATTAGCGCCCTTGATCAATATACCCCTGATGGTTTTGTGTATCGCACGGATATGCGTCTGCGTCCTTTTGGAGAAGCAGGTGCATTGGCGCTGAGTTTTACCGCAATGGAGCAATATTACCAAGAACAAGGGCGCGATTGGGAACGCTATGCGATGATCAAAGGGCGAATTTTGGGTGCTGATCCGCAAGATCCAAATGTGAAAAACTTGCAAAATTTGCTCCGCCCTTTTGTTTATCGCCGTTATATTGACTTCAGTGTGATTCAAGCGTTACGCGAAATGAAAGGCAAAATTGAGCGAGAAGTGCGCCGCCGAGGTTTAGTGGATAACATCAAACTTGGCGCGGGGGGGATTCGTGAAATTGAATTTATCGTGCAAGTTTTCCAGCTAATTCGTGGCGGTCGTGAAAGCAAATTGCAACAGCATTCTCTGCTTAATCTCTTGCCAGAATTAGAAAAATTAGGCTTGCTTAGCCCAAATGAGAAGCAAGATTTGCTACAAGCCTATGTGTTTTTACGCCGTGTAGAAAACGTGTTGCAAGCCATTGATGATAAGCAAACGCAACGTTTGCCAGAAAAAGAACTGGATCGCCAACGCCTGATTTTTGCGGCACAACATTACCTTCAATGGAACGATGAAAAACAGCCAGTCATTGTGGAAAACCATCTCACCAACTGGGTCGATTTTTATGCGTTATTGCAATCTCACCAACACAAAGTGCGGTCGGTTTTTTCTCAATTAATTGGTGAAGAAAACGATAAACCCACGCCAGAAAATAGCCAATGGGACGATTTTTTAGAAACGGATCTCAATGATGAAGACATTCAACAGATGTTGCAACAAAATGGCATAAAACTGGAAGAAAATGCACCGCTCTTACAACGCCTTGCTCAGTTCCGCACCGAGTTAGCGCGCCGCCCTATTGGCACAAGGGGGCGAGGCGTATTGGCGCAATTAATGCCAATGTTGCTGGCACAAATTTTCCAGCATCAAGCCTATGAAGCCTTGCTGCCACGAATGTTGGATATTGTGGACAAAATTCTCACGCGCACCACCTATTTAGAATTATTGGTGGAAAATCCACAGGTGCTAAATCAGCTTATTGAGCTGTGTTCGCAGTCGCAACTGATTGCACAACAAGTGGCACGCCACCCGATTTTGCTTGATGAATTGTTAGATCGCAACGCGTTGCTTAATCCTACCCATTTTAGCGAATATCGCAGCGAATTAAAGCAATATCTGCTCCGTTTACCGCAAGATGATGAAGAACAATTCATTGATGCCCTGCGCCAATTTAAGCAAAGCACCTTGTTGCGCGTGGCAGCGGCGGATATTCTGGGTGCGTTACCTGTAATGAAAGTCAGCGATCATCTCACCTACTTAGCGGAAGCCATTATTGATGCGGTGGTCAATCTCGCTTGGCAACAAGTCAGTGCGCGCTTTGGTGTGCCTGAGTTTCTTGCTCCTGACGAAAAAGGCTTTTTGGTGATTGGCTATGGCAAATTGGGTGGCATTGAGTTGGGCTATAAATCTGATCTGGATTTGGTGTTCTTATTTGACGGCAGCCAAACAGGGCAAACCCAAGGTGGCAGAAAAGTGATTGATAGCAATCAGTTTTATCTTAAATTAGCACAAAAAATCATCAGCATTTTTAGTATGAATACCAGCGCTGGCGTGCTTTATGAGGTGGATATTCGCCTACGCCCTTCTGGCGATGCGGGCTTGCTTGGCTGTTCATTGAGTGCTTTTGAAAATTATCAGCTGAATGAAGCTTGGACGTGGGAAAAACAGGCCTTGGTGCGCAGTCGCGCGGTTTATGGCGAGCCTGCCTTGCGCCAACGCTTTGAGCTGATTCGCCACAAGGTGCTGGCTGCCCCACGGGATCTTGTGCAACTCAAAGAAGATGTGAAAGCAATGCGCGAGAAAATGTATCAACATCTTGCCAATAGCAATCCTGATGAATTTAACATTAAAACCGATAAAGGCGGCATTACTGATATTGAATTTATCGCGCAATATTTAGTGCTGGCTTACGCGCCGCAATACCCGAGCTTAACCACTTGGTCGGATAACGTGCGGATTTTTGAGTCAATGGCAGAAATTCCTAATACGGAAAACCAAAGTACGGAACACCAAAGTGAAGAAAATAAAAGTGCAGTGCTAAATTTTGAAATTTCTGAGCAATTAAAAAATGCCTACACCAGCCTACGCAACCGTATTCATCAATTAAATTTACTAGGCTTGCCTGCGGTGGTAAATCATCAGGAATTTCGCACCGAACGGCAATTTATCGAAAAAATTTGGTGGGAGCTATTTGACGCATAATTTTTTAGCAAAAATGTGATTTTTACTTTTAATTACAGGACGATCGCTATATCATTAGCATCTATTTTTATCGATTAATTATTCAACCAACTTGTTAGGGAGAAAACCAAAGCTAGTGGAAAATTCAGTTCAAACCAAGCCGATTATTGAGCTTCGTTCTTTAACCAAATCTTATGGCGACAAAACGATTATTAATGGTTTAAATCTTACCATTAACAATGGCGAATTTTTGACAATTTTAGGGCCTTCAGGCTGTGGTAAAACCACGGTTTTACGCTTAATCGCAGGGTTAGAAGATCCTAATGGTGGTAAAATTATTCTTGACGGTCAGGATATTACTGACGTCCCCGCAGAACGCCGTTTTGTTAATACCGTATTCCAAAGCTACGCACTGTTCCCACATATGACCATTTTTGAAAATGTGGCTTTCGGTTTGCGTATGCAGAAAGTGCCAAATGCGGAAATTAAACCGCGCGTAATGGAAGCCTTGCGTATGGTTCGTTTGGAAGAAATGGCGGATCGCAAGCCTAATCAGCTTTCTGGTGGTCAGCAACAACGTATTGCCATTGCAAGAGCGGTAGTAAATAAACCAAAAGTGTTGTTACTAGACGAATCGCTTTCTGCATTGGATTATAAATTGCGTAAAGAAATGCAAAATGAACTGAAAGCCTTGCAACGTCAATTAGGCATTACCTTTATTTTCGTTACTCACGATCAAGAAGAAGCCTTAACAATGTCTGATCGTATTATCGTGATGAACAAAGGTAATATTGAGCAAGATGGTACACCACGGGAAATTTACGAAGAGCCGAAGAATTTATTCGTGGCTCGTTTCATTGGCGAAATTAATGTTTTCAACGCCAAAGTAATTGAGCGCGTGAGCGAAAAAACCGTAAAAGCCAACGTGGAAGGCCGTATTTGTGAGATCTATACGGATTTACCGGTTCAACCTGATCAGCATTTGAAAGTGCTTTTACGCCCTGAAGATATTGTGATTGAAGAATTAGACGAAAACGAACAATCCAAAGCCATTATCGGACACGTTTCTGATCGTAACTATAAAGGTATGACGTTAGAATCTAGCATTATTCTTGATCATAACAATATGAAAGTGTTAGTTAGCGAATTCTTCAATGAAGATGATCCGCACATTGATCACTCCGTAGGACAAAAAGTTGCCCTAACTTGGCACGAAGGCTGGGAGGTTGTGTTAGACGATGAAGACAGCTAATTCTGGATTTCAAAAAATCACCATTACCACCATTTTTGCGTGGTTAATTTTCTTTGTGCTTGCGCCAAACTTATTGGTGCTTGCGGTGAGTTTTTTAACCCGTGATAGCAGTGATTTTTATGCCTTACCATTTACCATTGAGAACTACACGCGTTTATTTGAACCGCTTTATGCGCAAGTGGTGTGGAATTCTCTTTATATGTCGGGCATTGCGACCATTATTTGTTTAATCATTGGCTACCCTTTTGCCTTTATGATTAGCAAAATTAAGGAAAAATATCGCCCGATTTTGCTCTTTTTAGTGGTATTGCCATTCTGGACGAACTCATTAATTCGTATTTACGGAATGAAAATTTTCCTTGGCGTAAAAGGGATTTTAAACAGTACCTTGCTTACCCTTGGCATTATTAATGAGCCAATTCGTATTCTTAATACAGAAGCAGCGGTAATTATTGGTTTAGTCTATCTATTATTACCATTTATGATTTTGCCATTGTATGCAGCTATCGAAAAATTGGATTACCGCTTGTTAGAAGCAGCGAAAGATTTAGGCGCAAACAGTTTCCAACGCTTTGTTAAAGTGATTATTCCACTCACAATGCCGGGCATTATTGCAGGCTGTTTATTAGTGTTATTACCTGCAATGGGAATGTTCTATGTGGCTGACTTGCTTGGTGGTGCGAAAGTCTTGCTTGTGGGTAACGTGATCAAGAGTGAATTCTTAATTTCGCGTAACTGGCCATTTGGTTCTGCAATTAGTATCGGTTTAACCATTTTAATGGCATTACTCATCTTTGTTTATTACAAAGCAAGCAAATTAATGAATAAGAAAATGGAGTTGGAATAATGAGTCGTTTACTGCGTAATGTTTTTATGTTGGTGGTGTACGCTTATTTGTATATCCCAATTATCATTTTGGTGACCAATTCGTTTAATGCGGATCGTTACGGATTAAGCTGGAAAGGCTTTAGCTGGAATTGGTATGAGCGTTTATTTAACAACGATACCTTAATCCAAGCCGCATTTCACTCTGTAACTATCGCCTTTTTTGCGGCCACTTTTTCCACGATTTTGGGTGGCTTAACGGCGATCGCCTTATATCGCTATCGTTTCCGCGGTAAACAGGCGGTGAGCGGAATGTTGTTTATCGTAATGATGTCGCCGGATATTGTTATGGCAGTGTCTTTGCTTGCCTTATTTATGATCGTTGGTATCTCACTCGGATTTTGGTCATTGCTTTTAGCGCATATCACTTTCTGTCTGCCTTATGTGGTAGTAAGCGTGTTCTCTCGCTTGAAAGGATTTGATGCAAAAATGCTTGAAGCGGCGAAAGATCTAGGCGCAAGTGAAGTAACCATTTTACGTAAAATTATTTTACCATTAGCACTGCCTGCTATTGTTTCAGGCTGGTTATTAAGCTTTACTATCTCTCTTGATGATGTAGTGGTGTCTTCTTTCGTAAGTGGCGTAAGCTACGAAATTTTACCACTGAAAATTTTCTCATTGGTAAAAACAGGGGTAACGCCTGAAGTGAACGCCCTAGCCACCATTATGATTATTTTCTCTCTTGCTTTAGTGGTATTAAGCCAAGTTGTGGCGAAAAAAGATAAATAGCCCAAATGGGAAAATAATACTTCACAAATAAGCATAGACAAAATAGAATACGCCTTGACGCTGTCAAGGCGTTTTTTTATTCATATTTTGCCAAAACAAAATATGCCCCTAACCCTCTTAACAGGAGAATGATAGAAATGAAAAAATTTGCAGGTCTTTTCACAGCCGGAATGATCGCAGTTACTTTAACAGCTTGTAATGATAAAGAAACAAAGAATGCGGACGCTAAAGCACCAGCTAACGATACCGTATATCTTTACACTTGGACAGAATATGTTCCAGATGGTTTATTAGACGAATTTACCAAAGAAACTGGCATCAAAGTCATTGTTTCAAGCCTTGAATCTAACGAAACAATGTACGCGAAATTAAAAACACAAGGTGAAGCCGGCGGTTACGATGTTATCGCACCTTCAAACTACTTTGTGTCAAAAATGGCACGTGAAGGTATGTTAATGCCATTAGATCACAGCAAATTACCTGTTATCAAAGAATTAAACCCAGATTGGTTAGACAAACCTTACGATAAAGGCAATAAATATTCTTTACCACAATTATTAGGTGCACCGGGCATTGCCTATAACACCAATGATTACAAAGGTTCTGACTTCACCTCTTGGGGCGATTTATGGAAACCAGAATTTGTGGGTAAAGTACAACTTCTTGATGACGCACGCGAAGTTTTCAATATCGCATTGTTAAAACTAGGTCAAGATCCAAATACTCAAGATCCAGCGATCATCAAACAAGCTTACGAAGAGTTATTAAAATTACGTCCAAACGTACTTTCTTTCAACTCTGACAACCCAGCTAACTCATTCATCTCAGGTGAAGTGAACGTGGGTCAATTATGGAATGGTTCTGTGCGTATTGCAAAAAAAGAAAATGCGCCTTTAGATATGGTATTCCCGAAAGAAGGCCCTGTGCTTTGGGTTGATACCCTTGCTATTCCAGCAACCGCGAAAAACCCAGATGGTGCGCATAAACTTATCAACTATATGTTAGGTGCAAAAACCGCTGCAAAATTAACCGAAGAAATTGGCTACCCAACATCAAATGTTGAAGCATTAAAATTACTTCCAGATGAAATCACTAAAGATCCTGCCATCTACCCAACGGCTGAAGTGTTACAAAACAGCTACTGGCAAGATGATGTAGGCGATGCAGTTCAATACTATGAAGAGTATTACCAAAAATTAAAAGCAGCGAAATAATTTCCGCTTAAATGCCATAAGAGCCGCACTAAAAAGTGCGGTTCTTTTTTGTTAATTATTTGAGAATTTTAGGCTAAAGATTTAAGCCGAAAGAATGGTAAATAATGGAATATCCCAGCTTTCCACAGGTAATATATCAACTTGCTGGCATTGATGTGCCAAGCCTACGGGAATAAAATTTTTATTTTGCCAATTTTGCAAAGTACGATCATAAAAACCACCGCCCATTCCAAGGCGATTACCCACCTTATCAAAGGCCACTAAAGGGGTGAAAATAATATCTAACTTTTCCGCTGGCAGCACATTTCGCACATCTAACTGCGGTTCAAAAATCCCAAATTTATTTTTCACTAATGCAGTATTTTCTTGATAACGCAAAAATAACAAATGATGCGCTGAGAAAGGGTGCAACACAGGCAAATAAACCTCAATTTTTTTCTGCCATAATTGCTCAATAAGCTGTTGCGTTGAAATTTCCCCGTCAAAAGAAAGATATAAAGCAATTCGTTTGGCTTGTCTTTGCTCAATAAAATCAAGGGCTTGTTGAGTAATGCTGTGTTCTGCTTGGAAATGTTGTTGTGCACTTAAATTTTGCCGTAATTGGCGGATATGTTGGCGAATGGCTTTTCGTTGTTGAGAAATCAAACAATCACTCATAATGAATAGAGAAAAGAAGAACCCAAGATGCCGTTGCAGGTAGCAGTCCTTGAACCCGAAGGCTCAAGGGAATCAGTTATTATCGTTTTTAGGCTTCTTACATCAGGGCTTGCGCCAAGGTAAGCCTGCTCACCAACAAAAGGAAACCGATTCATAAGATTGTAATTATCGGCTCAGGGACATAACCCACTGACGAACATCTCAGGCAATTTTAAATTGGTTTTATACTACTCCAATTTCGCTAGCTTGACCAGTTTATTTTCTGATTCAGCCACACAAAATCACATTCTTTCGCCAATCTGGCAATCAATTATTCAATTTTTGAGCTAAAACCGTTTGTAATGAGCTGCCCAGCTGCTGAATTTGCGTACTCACGGCATTTTCAATCATCTGCGTTTTTTGTGCTTGCTGAATTAACTCATAGCTTAAATTTAATGCCACAATAGACAACACTTTATCTAATTGTAAAATGCCTGTCCGTTCTTTCATTTCAGAAACCCGTTGATCTAATGCGCGGGCTGCTTGACGCAGATCATCTTGTTGCTCCACTGGACAATTTAAACGTAAAATTTGTCCTAATACTGATAATTCAATGCTGTTATTTTGAGATGACATTACTTCCTCGCTTAATTAATTTAGCTCATAACAAATAAAGAGCGGCTATTTTTTCTGGCGTTTTTGCCAATCAAATTTCTGTTCTATTATGCCATAGCAAATATTTTTCGTCATAAAAATCCGCCTGATTGTGGTTAGCTTAATCTAACAGTGCTAAACTACACCTATCTTTAGCAAAAGGAAAAAATTATGTCTGATATTCTCTCTTATGACGAATTAGAACAAAAACTCCGTCAAGCCACCATTCCTGTTACCGCTGCCGAATTACACGGTTTTCTCACTGGTTTAATTTGTGGCGGCGCGAGTGAGCAAAAATGGCCGATTTTTATGAATGAATTTACCAATAATGGCGAAGCCTACCCTACGGCGTTGTTAAAAGAGGTTTCGGCGCTTTATCACGATATTCAGCACAGTTTAGAAGATATTGATAGCTTCAACTTTCAACTTTTCTTGCCCGAAAATGGCGATTTGTTTAACGAAATTGATGCTCTTTCAGAATGGACAAGCCACTTTTTGCTCGGATTAGGCTTAGTGCAAGCGAAAATGGATAAAGAAACGGGCGAAATTGGCGAAGCCTTAGATGATCTACAAAATATTGCTGTATTGGCTTATGAAGAAGATGACGATCCTGAAGAGCTGGCGGAATCCTTAGAACAAGTAGCGGAATATGTTCGCACCTTGGTGGCGGTGCTTTATGCCCATTATCGTCCTTACCAAGCCACGCAGAAAACCGTATTACATTAAGGAGAACTGAAGATGGATCTTGCTTATTTAGCCCAAATCCCTGCCGAAGAATTTGTGCAACGCCGTGAAAAATTGCTGGCGCAAATGGCGGAGAATTCCTTGGCGATTATTTTCTCAGCGCAGGAACAAGTGCGCAACAAAGACACTCACTATCCTTTCCGTCAAGACAGCTATTTTTGGTATTTAACGGGCTTTAATGAGCCTGATGCGATCTTAGTATTAGCCAAAAGCACGCAACAATCTCGCACAATATTGTTTTTACGCCCTTCTGATCCGCTAATGGAAACTTGGAACGGTCGCCGTCTGGGCGTGGAAAAAGCAGCCGCTAAATTAAACTTAGACGAAGCTTATTCTATTGAAGATTTTGTGCCACAATGGCAAAAAATCGGCCAAAATTTCACCGCACTTTACCATAACCCTGAGCCGCAGCCTTGGGGCAATACATTATTAGAGAAAAGTGCGGTGCAATTTTCGCAAGTTTTTGATTGGGCAACGATTTTAGATGAAATGCGTTTAATCAAATCCACCAATGAAATTGCGCTTTTACAACAAGCAGGACAAATCACCGCATTGGGGCATTTACGAGCAATGAAACAAACGCGCCCGAACCGCTTAGAATTTGAAATTGAAGGGGAATTGCTACACGAATTTAATCGCTTTGGCGCACGTTTTCCGTCCTTTAATTGCATTGTAGCAGGTGGCGAAAACGGTTGCATTCTACATTACAACGAAAACGATCAGCCTTTAAAAGACGGTGAATTGGTACTGGTGGACGCAGGCTGTGAATTTGCTTACTACGCTGGCGATATTACCCGTACTTATCCCGTTAATGGCAAATTCAGCCAAGCCCAACGTAAGATTTATGAAATCGTGCTAAATGCACAAAAACACGCCATAAAATCCTTGGTGGCTGGCAATAATATTCAGCAAGTGAATCAAGAAGTGATCCGTATTAAAGTGGAAGGTTTGGTACGCTTAGGCATTTTGCAAGGGGAAGTGGATCAGCTGCTCGCCGATGAAGCCTACAAAGCCTTTTATATGCACGGATTAGGCCATTGGCTTGGCATTGATGTTCACGATGTAGGGCGTTATAGCCTTGAGAAAGACAGCAAATTACGCGATCGTCCATTAGAAGTGGGAATGGTGCTGACGGTTGAACCCGGCTTGTATATTCCAGCCAATGCCGATGTGCCTGAGCAATATAAAGGCATTGGCGTGCGTATTGAAGATGATATTGTGATCACCGAATATGGCAACAAAGTGCTAACCAGCGCCGTGCCAAAAGAAATTGATGAAATCGAACAAGTGATGGGTCATAACGCGTAATGACAATGAAGTAAAACGGGGCAAACATGGAACAAATTGAGCATTATGATGTGATTATCCTGGGCGGCGCAATGGCAGGTTGCACCCTTGCTTTAGCGTTAAGCGCACAAACCCAAGGTAAAATGCGCATTGCGGTATTAGAAAAGCAAGCGCCACAACAACATCAGCAAAGCGGTTTTGATGCCCGTTGCATTGCCCTTTCAGCGGGTTCTTGCCAACAGCTTGCACAGCTCAATTTACCCAACCAACAATCATTATGGCAACAAATTTCGCCCCTAGCCTGCCCCATTGAGCATATTCACGTTTCTGATAAAGGTCATAGTGGTTTAGTCGAATTTCACGCTGATGAATTTCAGCTAAAACAACTGGGCGCGGTGGTCGCCTTACAGCCTGTGGGAGAAATCTTGCTGACTGCAATCAAGCAATACGCCAACATTGATTATTTTTCCCCAGTGGAGATTGAGCAAATCCAATTTGATCAAGTGCGGGTGAAAATTTCGCTAAAAAATCACCGCACTTTATCTTGTCAGCTGATTATCGGCGCAGACGGCACGCAATCTTTGGTGGCGAAATCTGCCAACATTGCGATCAACAAACTTCGTGATTATCAGCAAACCGCCATTATCACCAATATTCAAACGCAGCAACTACATCAGCGACGAGCCTTTGAGCGTTTCACTGCCCAAGGCCCATTGGCGCTTCTGCCAATGCAAGAGAATTTAATGTCATTGGTATGGTGCGTGAAATCGCCCGATGAGCTAATAGCATTGTCCGATGAAGAATTTCTCATTCATCTGCAACAACAATTCGGCTGGCGGCTTGGCAAGTTGCAACAATGCGGCAAGCGTTTTGCTTATCCTTTGGCGTTATATCAAGCCAGCCAGCATATTCATCACCGCACCGCGTTAATCGGTAATGCCGCACAAACCTTACACCCTATTGCAGGGCAAGGCTTTAATCTTGGTATGCGTGATGTGATTTGCTTAGCTAAATTGTTAAGCCAAGCCTTTATGCAAGGGCAAGATCTCGGCACTTATTCTTTATTAAGCCAATATGAAAAAGCACGTCAAGGGGATCAAAAAACGCTCATTAACTTAACCAACGGCTTGGTTTCTCTCTTTGCCAATGAATTATTACCGTTACAAATTGGGCGAAATCTGGGGCTAATGGCAATGGCGCAATCTCATTTACTCAAACAGCAATTTATCAAACCAGCATCAGGGTGGTTAGAATAGTGAAAAATTTTGATCTAATTATTATCGGTGGTGGAATGGTGGGGCTTGCGCTCGCTGCCAAATTAAAAAATACCGCAATGCGTATCGCCCTACTCGAACCTAATCCGCCGCGTTTTTCTTTAGCGAATATTGCTTATCGTGTTAGCGCGTTAAATCTTGCTAGCGAGCATTTATTGCAAGAACTCAACGTGTGGCAAACCATTCAAGCTGAACGTGCCACCGCCTACGATAAAATGCTAGTGTGGGAAAAAGACAGCTTTGCCAAAATTGAATTTGACACCAAAGGCTCAGGCATTCCGCACCTTGGGCATATTGTGGAAAACCAGATCATTCAACATAGCCTGTGGCAACGAGTGGCAACACAACAAAATGTGGAAATTTTCAATGCAACAGCGCAACATTTGGGCATTAACGAGAGTACCGCCATTCTCACCTTAACAGACGGGCAAATGTTAGCGGGGAAACTGGTTGTGGGCGCAGACGGCGCAAATTCTTGGTTACGTCAAAAAGCCAACATTCCATTGATTTTCCGTGATTATGGGCAATATGCCTTAGTGTGCAACGTGAAAACCGCGGAGCCACATCAACACTGCGCCAGACAAATTTTTGCTCCAGATAGCATTTTGGCGTTCTTGCCATTACATCAAGAAAATCTGTGTTCTATCGTGTGGTCGATTCCGCCAGAACAAGCCAAACAGTTGAGCTGCTGTGAACAAACAGAATTCAACAAACAACTGAGTATCGCCTTTGATAATCAGCTAGGATTATGTGAAGTGCAAAGCGAACGCCAAGCCATTCCGCTTACCGCGCGCTATGCACGCAACTTCGCTCAACCGCGTATCGCCCTAATTGGCGATGCCGCCCACACCATTCATCCACTGGCAGGACAAGGAGTAAATCTCGGACTGCAAGATGCCCTACTACTCGCGCAAGAAATCGAAAAACATTTTGCTCTGGGCTTAGACATCGGTGAATACCGCAACCTGCGTTATTACGAACGCACGCGCAAAGCCGAAGCGGTAAAAATGCTCATCGCAATGCAAGGCTTAAAAGATCTCTTCGCTGGCAACAACCCACTGAAAAAACTCGCCCGCGGCATCGGCCTTAGCGCCACCAATCAATTCAGTTTGTTGAAAGAACAGCTTATTCGACAGGGATTAGGGATTTAATTTTACTTAAATCACATAAAATTGATAAAAAAATACCGCACTTTACTTTATAACCGATATAAAAAAGTGCGGTATTTTCTGAACGATTATCGACAAATCGTTCTCTTTAACATTTCTGAACTTTTTTCAATATTTTCAGTGGCGATTTGTTTACCATATTTATTTTCTTCATCTTGCACTTGACGCGCAATTTTCTCATCTTGAATATTAAATACTGGTGCATATTGCACATTTTTTGGTGCGTTTTTAGAATAAATGGTCGCACCAGCAATACTTGCATAATATTCATTATTGGCTTGATCGATATAATAAGTACGGGAATCGGTCATATCCACACCATAATGGGATTTAAACCCGCGACAAATTCCTGCTCCCGATTTAAATACCGTATGCGCCACACGATTTTCACTCACCTCATACACTTCAAATTCAATACTTTTTGCCAGCTTTTCTGCATCACTCATTTTTTTCGGGTTTAGCTGTTCTGCTTGTCCGCTGACATAGGTTTTACTTTCGGGATCACTTTCAGAAAAACGAAAAACTTCTACATAACCTGAAGGCTCAGCCATCTCTTCAACTGCCATAGCAATATGGCTAAAAAAGCTCATCAAGATCGCCGTTGCTACATTTAACTTTTTCATTTTTATACCAAAGATTTTATTCAATTTCATAAAGCTCTAAAGGCAAACCATCAGGATCTTGAAAAAAGGTAAATTGCTTACCCGTTAACTCATCAACTCTGATGGGCTCACAATAAATATTATGATCGGCTAAATAGGCCACAACCTGATTAATATTTTTTACTTTGAACGCCAAATGACGTAAACCACAGGCCTCTGGTCTTGTTGCTCTGGCTGGCGGATTTGGAAAGGAAAACAGCTCAATTTGACTGCCATCGGGCAAGGCAAGATCCAACTTATAACTTTCTCGCTCCGCCCGATAGGTTTCTTGAATAACCTTTGCCTGCAAAATCTGTGTGTAAAAATGTTTAGATTTCGCATAATCTGACGCAATAATTGCAATATGATGAAAACCTAAAAATAATGAATTCATTTTTCCTCCACGCAAAAACTTGCTTACTATATCATTTTTTCAATCAAAAAGGGAATATAAACCAAAATAACAATTATTTTACAACTAACTACTCGCTGGCTTTTTCTTTGTCTGAAATTTGCTGATTTTCCACCGCACTTTGGATTTTTTCATAATGGCAAGTGCGGTAGAAAAATGCGGAAAGTAGTACGCAGAGCATTAAAATAATTTGGATTAAACGTTTTTTGGTCAGCTTTTCGGTGGCCATTTTTCTTCCTTACAATTCTTTGATGATTAAAAACTTCTTAATTTTACCATTTAATGGTATCATTTCTTGCGTTAGATCAATTTTATATGATTTTTTTCTGCTTTACCTAATTATTTGAGGATGAAATAAAATGCTATCAACTGAGTCAAGAACGACACGCCGTGGTCAGCCGACTGGTTGCACAATCCATTGTCAAGATTGTAGTATCAGCCAGCTTTGTATTCCTTTTACCTTAAATCAACAAGAATTAGACCAGCTTGATAACATCATCGAGAGAAAAAAACCGATCCAAAAATCGCAAATTCTGTTTAAGGCGGGCGATCCATTAAATTCTCTCTACGCTATTCGTTCTGGAACGATCAAATCCTATACCATTAGTGAATCAGGTGAAGAGCAGATTACCTCTTTCCATTTGCCTGGGGATTTAGTGGGCTTTGATGCGATTACCAATATGCAACACCCAAGCTTTGCGCAAGCGTTAGAAACTGCGATGGTGTGCGAAATTCCGTTTGATATTTTAGATGATTTATCAGGTAAAATGCCTAAATTACGTCAACAAATTATGCGTTTGATGAGCAGTGAAATTAAAAGCGATCAAGAAATGATCCTTTTGCTTTCCAAAATGAACGCAGAAGAACGTTTAGCCGCCTTTTTACATAATTTATCAGCTCGCTATTCGGCTCGTGGTTTTTCAGCGAAAGAATTTCGTTTAACGATGACCCGTGGCGATATTGGTAATTATTTGGGCTTAACGGTTGAAACTATTAGTCGTTTATTAGGACGCTTTCAAAAAACAGGAATGCTAACAGTGCAAGGAAAATATATCACCATCAATGATATGGCTGAATTATCTACCCTTGCGGGAACCACGAAAACCCGTATTCAAATGGTTGAATAGTCTATTTTTTGGGGGAATTTTCCCCCATTCCTTTTTCTTTTCCTTCAGTTTACCTTGTCATTTTGCTTAATATTCTCTATGCTTATAGCAGTTTAACTATTGCTATGGAGGCATATAATGAAGTTCAACAATATTCTTGTGGTGCTAAATCCAGATAATCAAAAACAATATGCGCTGGCGCGTGCGGTGCGTTTGGTGAATGAGCAAAAAAGTGAAAATAAAGTAAAAATTACCACTTTTATGTCGGTTTATGATTTATCCTACGATATGTCCGCGTTGCTCTCTGCGGAAGAACGAGAAAATATGCACCAAGGCGTGATTTCACAACATCAAAAGCTGATTCAGCCTTATTTTGAGAAATATGCTGACCCGAATATTGAATTTGAATCTATCGTTGTTTGGGATAATAATGAAGCGGAAGCCATTAGTGCTGAAGTAGAAAAAAACCATTACGATCTAGTGGTGAAATATACACAAAATCAAGAAGAAAGTTTAACTTCTCTCATTTTTACGCCAATGGATTGGCAACTATTACGTAAATGCCCCGTCCCAATAATGATTGTTAAAGATGGGGATTGGAAGCATCAAAGACGCATTCTTATCGCAGTTAATGTTTCTGATAATGAAGAATATCATCAATCCTTTAACGATGAATTGGTAAGTCTAGGCATTGACTTAGCCGACGTGTTAGAAAGAGGTAATGTACATTTAGTCAGCGCCTATCCTCCCCCACCTATTAATATGGCATTAGATCTGCCAGAATTTAGTAATACGGATTATGGCAATAGCATTCGTGGACAATACCTAATTAATATGAAAGCCTTACGCCAAAAATTTGGCATTGATGAGGATCATACCCACGTTTTGGAAGGATTCCCTGAAGAAGTCATTCCAAAAGTTGCAGAACAATTAGGGGCAGAGACCGTTGTACTAGGAACAGTAGGAAGAACAGGACTCTCAGCAGCATTTTTAGGAAATACTGCTGAACATGTTATTAGCAAATTAAATTGTAATTTATTAGCCATTAAACCAAGCCAAAATAAAGATTAATTTTTTCTGAAATAAATCTAAAACAAACGGCATTAAACTGAAATTTAATGCCTTTTTTCTAATTCTAAACTTATCTCTAAGCTTTATCTAGCAATTCCAACAACTGCCCTACGGTATAAAACGAACCAAAAACTAGTAGCACATCATTTTCTTGCGAATTTTGCACCGCACTTTGTAGCGCTTGCTCCATTGAAGAAGATGAGCTTGCTTCCAGCATTTTGTTTTGTGATAACGCCAGCGCTTGAAGTTCGGCTAACAATTCTTCGCCACGTTGTCCACGATAGCCAGACAAACTAATACAATGCCATTCATCAATCACATCAAGCAGTGGAGAAAGCACGCCTTGGGTATCTTTATCTTTTAAAATACCACAAACTGCCAGAATACGTTGTGTCGGTTGTTTAAGTGCGGTGAGTTTTTCTGCCAAATATTTTGCGGCGTGTGGATTATGCCCTACATCAATAATCACTTTCGGTAAGGCTTTTTCGTTACAATGTAACAGTTCACTTAAACGCTGTTGCTGTGCGCTATCCAGCAGTTGGAAACGTCCTGTAAGCTGGACATTTTGCAACGCTTCACGAATATGTTGTTCTGTAATGTTAAACGGCAAATAAGGCAACACCGCTAAAGCGGTGGCAGCATTCGCTAGCGGAATATGTGGAAAAGGCAGATTTTCCAACCGCACTTTTTTGCTTTCATTTTTGCCATTCTGACTGTGTTCGCTTTGCCATTGCCAGCTTTGAGCGGTTTGGCTGAATGTCCACTCTACTCCACGGCGACTAAGCTGACAATGCAGCTTTTGCGCGTGTTCCAGCATTGTATTCGGCACATCAGGCTCACCAATAATGGCTGGTTTATTCGCTCGAAAAATCCCTGCTTTCTCAAAGGCAATTTGCTCACGGGTATCACCAAGAAAATCCGTGTGATCAATATCAATGCTGGTAATCACCGTAATATCGCTATCCACAATATTGGTGGCATCTAAGCGTCCGCCTAGCCCCACTTCCAAAATCACCACATCAAGCTTAGCCTGTTTAAACAAATACAACGCCGATAAAGTGCTGTATTCAAAATAGGTCAAAGATTGGGTTTTATTTTGCTCAATAAAGGCAAAAGAGGCACTATGTTGCTCATCGGGCAATTCTTGATTTTGAATGCAAACACGTTCGTTATAGCGAATTAAATGGGGGGAAGAATACACGCCCACGCGATACCCCGCATTGAGCAAGATCTGTTCCAACAAACGACAGGTTGTGCCTTTGCCATTTGTCCCACCAACGGTAATCACAAAAGGCGCGGGCTTGAGCAAATCAAGCTGTTCTGCCACCGATTTAATGCGCTCAAGACCTAAATCGATGGCTTTAAAATGGTTTTGTTCCAAATAAGAAAGCCACTGCGACAAAGGCGAAGTGGCTGTTAAAGAAGATTTAAAATTACTCATTCTCAGGGAGATTTTCTACTAATTCAGCTTGCACAAAAGGAGAAGGCTTATTAGAAAGTTTACTTAACAAGCTCGCAAGGGTTTCACGCATATCACCACGTTTTACGATCATATCAATCGCCCCTTTTTCTAATAAGAACTCACTACGTTGGAAACCTTCTGGCAGTTTTTCGCGTACGGTTTGCTCAATCACGCGTGGGCCAGCAAAGCCAATTAAGGCTTTAGGTTCAGCAATATTAATATCGCCAAGCATAGCAAAACTTGCCGAAACCCCACCAAGGGTTGGATCCGTTAGCACAGAAATAAAGGGTACGCCTTTTTCACGCATTCTTGCCAAGACTGCACTGGTTTTTGCCATTTGCATTAACGAAATCAATGCTTCTTGCATACGCGCACCACCACTGGCTGAAAAACAGACAAAAGGACAATTGTCTTCAATGGCTTTTTCCGCTGCTTTAACAAATTTAGCCCCGACTACAGCGCCCATTGAACCGCCCATAAAACTAAAGTTAGACGCCGCAGCAACCACAGGCATACCATATAACGTACCTGCCATTGCGATTAACGCATCTTTTTCGCCCGTTTCTTTTTGTGCTGCGGTTAAACGATCTTTATATTTTTTTAAGTCTTTGAATTTTAAGATGTCTTTTGGCTCAAGATCTGCAGCAATTTCTACCGCACTTTCTTTATCTAATAAAGCCAATAAACGGGTGCGCGCATCAATACGCATATGGTGTCCGCATTTTGGACAAACTTCTAAATTACGCGTTAATTCATCACGATATAATACTTGTCCGCAAGAGGTACATTTTGTCCAAACGCCTTCTGGCACGTTGGCCTTGCGTGTGTTTGATGCCGTATTCTTACTAAAAATTCGATCAATCCAGCTCATTTTAACCCTTTCTTATTCATAAAAAATTCTGCTTATTACACCATAATTTGCACTAAGATTCTAGCTTTTAAACGCTATAACTGATCGGACAAATAAAGTGGCCCAAGCGCATTTTGCGGAATGGCAAATTGTTCAGGATAATGCACTTGCACTAAATAAAGCCCTTCTGGTTTGGCAGTGGGCGCGGCCAACTTACGATCTTTTTGCGCAAGCAGCCAGCTTATCCACTCCACAGGCTGACGCCCTGCCCCCACTTCCATTAAGCTGCCTACAATATTTCGCACCATATGATGCACAAAGGCATTGGCTTGAATATCCACAATAATGTATTTTCCTTGTCTAATCACGTTCAAATGATGCACATTTCGCCACGGTGTATTGGACTGACATTGTGCCGCACGGAAAGAAGAAAAATCATTTTCCCCCAACAACGCCTGCCCTGCTTGGTGCATTAATGTGTGATCCAACGGCTGATGATAATGGGTAACCCCTTCTGGCAAAATCGCCGAACGCAATTTATTGTTATAAATTACATAGCGGTAACGGCGAGCCGTAGCGCTAAAACGCGCGTGAAAATCCTCATCAACCTGCTTTGCCCAAGATACTGCAATATCATCGGGCAAATTGGCGTTCACCCCAAAACTCCACGCACTTTCTGCGCGAATGGCATTAGTTTCAAAATGCACCACCTGCCCTGTTGCGTGTACGCCAGAATCCGTCCGCCCCGCACAGAAAATTTGACAGTATTCATTCGCCACAAAAGAAATGGCTTTTTCCAAGCGCTCTTGCACGCTGGCAACACTCTCCTGCCGTTGCCAGCCAAAATAATTCTTGCCGTTATATTCAATACCTAGGGCAATTTTCATTTTTCTATCCTAATTTCATCTAATGGGCTGGCATTATAAAGTAAATTTATTGCTTGATGAACCCTAACCAAGTGTTATCATCTAGCCTTTGAATTTCAAAAGGTGTGATGATGAAAGTTGGATTAGTGTTAGAAGGTGGCGCAATGCGCGGAATGTTCACCGCTGGCGTGCTTGATGTATTTCTTAAAGAAAATGTGCATATTGACGGCATTGTAAGCGTATCGGCTGGCGCGTTATTTGGTGTGAATTATCCTTCTAAACAAGCGGGGCGTGTTATTCGTTATAACCTAAAATACTTGAATGATAAGCGCTATCTTGGCTTTACGAGCCTATTTACCACAGGCAATATTGTGAATAAGGATTTCGCTTTTTATCAAGTGCCGTTCACCCTTGATCCCTTTGATAACGAAGCGTTCAAACAAGCCAATACCGATTTCTACGCCACGCTCACCAATATTGAAACGGGGCAAGCAGAATATGTAAAAATCACCGATCCTTTTGCACAAATGGAAACCTTACGCGCCACTTCCGCAATGCCTTTTGTTTCGCAATATGTTGAAATTAATGGTAACAAATATTTAGATGGCGGAATTGCCGACAGTATTCCATTGGATTTTTGTCAAAACTTAGGTTACGAAAAAATTATCGTAATTTTGACCCGCACTTTAGATTATCGCAAAAAACCGTCAGCAAAATGGCTGATTAATTGGTTCTACCGAAAATATCCACGTCTTGCCGAAAAGCTTATTCAACGAGCGGAAGACTATAATCAACAAATCGAGAAAATTATTAAGCTAGAACAGGAAGGAAAAATTTTCGTCATTCGTCCACCGCAAGATCTGCATATCAAACGTATTGAAAAAGATCCGCGAAAAATTCAGGCGATGTATGAATTAGGGATAAATGAAGCAGAAAAACAAATGGATAGTCTTAGACGTTATCTTGAAAAATAATTTTGCCTAGATAATAGATGACAAAAGGCTCTTTGCATAACAAAGAGCCTTTGCGTTCAGATTCGTTTAAATTAAAAGATTATGCTCTTTTAAAGTCAATGTGAACTAATTTTGGTTTGAATGGGTGGCGTTGCA
Organism: Avibacterium avium; assembly: GCF_900454535.1. GTDB lineage: Bacteria > Pseudomonadota > Gammaproteobacteria > Enterobacterales > Pasteurellaceae > Avibacterium > Avibacterium avium. Next base: position 1,402,955 of record NZ_UGSP01000001.1, on the reverse strand, counting down.
TTGCTTGTACTTTCACAGCCACTTCTTTACCATCAATCACTAAAGTGATCACGTCTGAATAGAAAGAATCGTGTACTTGAGCGTTGTTTACTTCATCGTGGTTTAAGATGATTGAAACTGGTGCTTCATTCCCACCATAAACGATTGCAGGAATTTGACCATTATGACGCAGGCGGCGGCTCGCACCCTTACCTTGCGCTGTACGCACTTCAGCGTTAAATTTGAATGACATAATTGTATTCTCTTTAATAAAAAGTTAATCGAAAAAATCGCAGGCGACCCAGCGATTTCACAAAATCAAGCTCAAAGAATCTTTGAGACGGCGGATTATAATCAATCCTTGCGTTTAAATCAAATAGAATTGTGCTAATACCGTTGATTTATATCGATTTAATTTTTCTTACAAAAAATCTAAAATATTTTTGAACTATCTGTTCTAACGCTAGTCTTAGTAAATGCTAGTGCACTGCAAATTGCAGTTGTCTTTTTTAAATAGTTTCTTATTTAAGACCTCTCCGCCACCTAGATTTAGTGTGGCGGTTTTTTTATGTCTAAAATCCAAAAAATAGGCATAAAAAAACCGCACTTTATCGTTAAGACAAAGTGCGGATAAGTTTCAGCTAATTTTCTTAGCTTTTCACTGTTTCAGAATCTGGATCACCGTTGGCAATTGGTTTTAGCAAGGTGAAGAAGCAAATCACTGCCACTACAGTTAAACCTGTACCTACCCAAACAGACACATCGTAGCTTAAGCCTAAACCGATTTTTGCGTAAGCAAGGAAAGTCGCAGATACCATTGTCATAAAGATTGCTGGAATCGTGCAGATCCAGTGGAATTTATGATAGCGATATAAATACGCGGCAGCAGTCCATAACATTACCATTGCAGTCGTTTGGTTCGCCCAACCGAAGTAACGCCAAATCACTTGGAAATCAAGTTTAGAAATAATGAAACCTAACACGAATAGTGGAATAGCAATAATTAAACGTTTGATTAAGTTACGTTGGTCAATTTTGAAAAACTCTGCGATGATCAAACGTGCTGCACGGAATGATGTATCCCCAGAAGTAATTGGTAAGATCACCACACCAAGCACAGCCAGAATACCACCGAAATAGCCAAGCATATGGGTTGCAGAATCATACACCACTTTTGACGGTGTGCCTGCTGTGATCGCCTCGTTCATTAATGCTGGGCTATCGTAGAAAGTTAAACCTACCATACACCAAATTAAGGCAATTACCCCTTCACCAATCATTGCGCCATAGAAAATAAAACGTCCTTCTGTTTCATTTTTCATACAACGTGCCATCAGTGGCGATTGTGTTGCGTGGAAACCTGAAACCGCACCACAAGCGATGGTCACGAAAATTAATGGCCAAATTGGTAAACCTTTTGGATTCATATTTTCGAAGAATTTCGAGAAGCTCATTTCACCTACGGTGTGGAATAAGGCTTTATCTTCAAATAATAAAGCAAATAACATACCGAACGACATAAATAGCAATAGCGCACCAAAGATTGGATAAATGCGACCAATAATTTTATCTACTGGTACTAAGGTTGCCACAATGTAGTAAGCAAAGATAATAGCAGTCCAAACAACCAAAGTGCTTTTGCTTTCTAAATTGAACGCATCACCTAAATTATCTACGGTTAAGTTAGTTAATAAGCTCGCAGGTGAAATAACGAACACCACCCCAACAAGAATCAATAACACAAGAGCAAGGGCATTCATAAAGTGCTTCACTGGCGCACCTAAATATTTACCCGCAAGGTTAGGCACAGATTGACCGCCATTGCGCACACTCAACATTCCACAGAAATAATCGTGTACCGCTCCGGCGAAAATGCAACCAAACACAATCCACAACATTGCAACTGGGCCATATAACGCCCCAAGGATTGGGCCGAAAATCGGGCCTGTTCCTGCAATATTTAATAATTGGATAAGCCAAATTTTTCTTTTTGACATTGGTACATAATCCACCCCATCTGCCATTGTGTTAGCTGGCGTTGCACGATTTGGATTAATTTTAAAAACCCGTTCCACAACGGAACCATAAAAGAAGTAACCAAGCAAAAGCAAGGCTACACAGGAAAGAAACCATAACATAAGAGAACCTCATAAATTAATGATGGAAAAATCCGCACGCAAGTTTAACAAGAGTAAAAATACTGTAAATATATTGTTGCAATTTATGTGATCTTACGCACAATTTTTGTTCACCTTTACTTTGCTTTTACATTTATTGTGCGTTTAATGCGCAAAGCTTGCTCTCTGGCTTTTCAAATTCTAACAGCACTAACCCACTTGCTACTTATTATTAAGATCAATTAAACAAGAAAAGTTTTACAAAAACCACCGCACTTTTGTTACAATCGATGGCAATTTTTGTAACTCAAATTAGCGTGAAACGTGGAGTGAAAATGTCAGCTTATCTTATTGATGTTACCGAACAAAATCTCACCGAGATCTTGCAACAAACCCAACAAAAACCTGTTGCGCTTGTGTTTTATGCGCCAAGCCACGGGGAATCTAATGCGTTTTTGAGCGTGCTAGAACGCTATGCGGAAAAATACCAAGGGCAATTTTTATTAGGCAAAATTAACTGTGAAACCGAACAAATGGTCGCGACGCAGTTTCGTATTCAAGCCTTGCCAACCACCTATTTATTTAAAGATGGGCAAGCCCTTGATGCATTCCAAGGGGCATTAGATGACGCCACCCTTGAACAACATTTAAGCCTGATCTTGCCAAAAGAAGAAGAGATTAAATTTACCCAAGCATTAGATTTTCTAGCGAATGAAAACTATGAGCAAGCCTTGCCACTGCTAAAAGACGCGTGGGAGCTTTCCGATCACAAAAACAGCGATATTGCCCTGCTTTATGCAGAAACCTATATTGCAATGAAACGCGTTGAACCAGCGCAGGAAATTTTAAACCGCATTCCATTGCAAGATCGCGATAGCCGTTGGCAAGGATTGCAAGCGCAAATTGAATTATTAATTAAAGCCGCAGACACGCCAGAAATTCAGCAATTACAAGCCGAATACGCTAATAATCCAAGCCCTGAAGTGGCCTTAAAACTGGCGTTACAGCTACATCAAGCGCACCGCAATGAAGAAGCCTTGGAATTATTATTCGGCTTATTAAAGCAAGATTTAGGCGTGCTGAATGGTGAAGTGAAACAAGAGTTTTTATCTATTCTGGCTGCTATTGGCAATAACGATCCGATTACCAATAAATACCGCCGATTGCTTTATTCACTACTCTATTAATGAATTTAACGGCGTAAGGCTCTATAATAGCGAAGATTTTTTACGATTTATAAACTAGGAATTTTTATGTCAGAAATGAAACATTGCAAACTGTTAATTTTAGGTTCAGGCCCTGCGGGTTACACCGCGGCTATTTATGCGGCGCGTGCTAATTTAAGCCCTGTATTAGTGACAGGTTTACAACAAGGCGGACAGCTCACTACCACCACAGAAATCGAAAACTGGCCGGGGGATTTTGCTGATACCACAGGCCCTGAGTTAATGCAAAGAATGTTGCAACACGCGGAGAAATTCGATACAGAGATTATTTTCGATCACATTAACCGTGTAGATCTTTCTTCTCGTCCATTCAAACTTTATGGTGATGTACAAAGTTTTAGCTGCGATGCGTTAATTATTGCCACAGGTGCATCTGCACGCTACATCGGATTGCCATCTGAAGAAGCTTTCAAAGGCCGTGGCGTTTCTGCTTGCGCTACTTGTGATGGCTTTTTCTATCGCAATAAACCTGTTGCGGTGATTGGCGGTGGAAACACCGCAGTGGAAGAAGCCCTTTACCTAGCCAATATTGCTTCTGAAGTGCATTTAGTGCATCGCCGTGATAGCTTCCGCGCAGAAAAAATCTTAGTGGATCGTCTATACAAAAAAGTGGAAGAAGGAAAAATTATCCTACATACCCACCGCACTTTAGATGAAGTGTTAGGCGACAATATGGGCGTAACAGGCATTCGTTTAAAAAACACCCAAACAGGTGAAACGGAAGAACTCAAATTAGATGGAATGTTCGTGGCAATCGGCCACGCGCCAAATACAGAGATTTTCGCGGGTCAGCTTGAACTCAATAATGGCTACATCGTGGTGAAATCAGGTTTAGAGGGCAACGCCACCGCCACATCAGTAGAGGGCGTCTTTGCCGCAGGTGATGTAATGGATCACAACTATCGCCAAGCCATTACCTCTGCTGGCACAGGTTGTATGGCAGCCTTAGATGCAGAACGCTTCTTAGATAGCCAAGAATAAACCTAAGCGGTGCATTATTGCCGTAATGCACCGCTTTTCTTTTTTCCTTATTACCTTACTTAACCCTTTTACGCAGAATTATGGATAAAGCTCGCCAACGACACCTACAAAAATGGCTACGCGCCCAACAAAAACCCATAAAAAAGTTACTTAGCCTAAATATTTTATTGGCTAGCCTTTCATCTCTGATCTTAGTTGCACAAACCTACTTGCTCGCCACCCTATTACATCAGCTCATTATGGCACAAACCGCAAGGGAAAATTTAATCGGTTATTTTATCGCCTTAGTAATCGGCTTTGGCTTGCGTGCGATTATTTTGTATTGGCGCGAACGCCTTGGTTTCAAGTGCGGTCAAAAATTACGACATTTTATCCGCCAACAAATTTTTACCAAATTACATCAAGTTGGCCCAGCAATGATTAACCAAAAACCCGCTGGCAGTTGGGCAAGCATAATGTTAGAACAGGTAGAAAATCTACATAATTTCTACGCACGCTATTTACCCCAACAAGCCCTTTCGGTGATCGTTCCGTTTATTATTTTAATTGCCGTCTTTCCGCTAAATTGGGCGGCGGGACTCATTTTGCTCGTTACCGCGCCCCTCGTACCAATTTTTATGATTTTGGTTGGGATCGCCGCCGCCGACAGCAGCCAAAAAAATATGCAAACCTTGGCAAAATTAAGTGGTCAATTTTTAGATCGCCTGCGCGGGCTAGAAACCTTACGTTTATTCAATAAAACGGAAGAACAAACCGCGCATATTGAACAAGCCACGGAAGATTTCCGCGAAACCACAATGGACGTGCTGAAAATGGCGTTTTTGTCTTCTGCGGTGTTGGAATTTTTCACCTCGATTTCCATTGCGCTAATGGCCGTCTATTTTGGTTTTAGTTATTTGGGCGAGCTTGATTTCGGCGCTTATGGCACGCCAATCACCTTATTTATTGGCTTTTTCTGCTTAATTCTAGCCCCAGAGTTTTATCAGCCTCTGCGTGATCTTGGCACTTATTATCACGACCGCGCAGCAGCCATTGGCGCGGCTGATGCTATTGTTGAATTTTTAGAACAGCCAATTTTAAATGAAGCGAAAGCAAGCCAAGATTTCACGTTAAATGAAACGGTTGAAATCCACGCGCAAGATCTGGTGGTACTCTCGCCACAAGGCAAACCGCTCACCCAATCTCTTAATTTTCATCTGCCGGCTAAAAGTCATACGGCCTTAGTCGGGCAAAGTGGTGCAGGGAAAACCTCATTAATCAATACCCTACTCGGCTTTTTAGACTATCAAGGCAGCCTGAAAATTAATGGTATTGAACTCAATCAAATTAATAAAACCCAATGGCGCAGTGCGATTGCTTGGGTGGGGCAAAATCCCTTGCTATTACAAGGCACGATTCGTGAAAACCTACTCTTAGGCGGTATCCAAGCCAGCGATGAACAAATTCAGCACGCCTTAGCACAAGCGCAGGCTACCGTATTTACGGATAAATTAGGGCTAGATGCCGAAATCAAAGAAGGGGGCATAGGGCTTTCCGTGGGGCAAGCACAGCGTTTAGCCATTGCCCGCGCCTTATTGCGTCATCGTCATTTATTGTTACTTGATGAACCTACCGCCAGCCTTGATGCACAGTCTGAAAATCTGGTGCTTTCCGCCTTGCAAAAAATTAGCCGCGAACAAACCACCTTGATGATCACGCACCGCATTGAAGATCTGAAACAATGCGATTGCATTTTTGTGATGCAACAAGGACAAATCGTTCAACAAGGCAATTTTGCCCAATTACAAAATAACGGATTTTTCGCAGAACTTCTTGCACAACGTAAACAGGATATTAATTAATGCGTACACTTTTACCATTTTTACGTTTATTTAAGCACGCCAAATTCGTGTTATTTTTAGGCTTAATCCTGATGATCACAGGGCTTGCCGCCAGCATTGGTTTATTAACGGTTTCAGGCTGGTTCTTGGCCGCTACCGCCTTGGCTGGCATTGGCACGTTATTTAATTTTTTCTATCCCTCAGCCACGGTGCGCGGCTTGGCGATTGGACGCACCGTAGCCCGTTATTTTGAAAAAATCGTTACTCACGATGCCACCTTTAGAATCCTTGCTAAATTGCGTGTGCAAGTGTTCCAAAAGATCATTCCCCTAAGCCCCGCCGTGCTAAATCGCTATCGTAACAGTGATTTATTAAATCGCTTAGTGGCCGATGTGGATACGCTCGATAGCCTTTATCTTCGCTTGCTCGCACCCTTTATCACCGCTCTGTTGGTAATTGGCTTTCTCACCCTAGGTTTGAGCTTTTTTAATCTTCCGCTGGCGCTCTTTTTTGGTGCAATGTTGACCGCACTTGTCTTGCTTGTGCCAACAATTTTTTATCATTTAGGGCAAAAGTTCGGGCATAAACTCACCCAATCGCGCGCGGCTTACCGCACGCGATTTGTGGAATATATCCAATCTCAAGCAGAATTATTGCTGTTTAATGCCGAAAAACCGCTCAAACAAAAACTGAACGAAACAGAACAACAATGGCAACACTTTCAACAAAAAGAAGCCAATTTAAGCGGATTTTCCACCGCACTTGTACTTTTTGCCAATGGCATTTTGCTCGCGCTCACTTTGTGGTTTGCCGCCAATGCGGATTTCGGCAACGATCGATACAGCCCTGCGATTATCGCCCTATTTGCCCTTGCCGCACTCGCTGCCTTTGAGATTTTAATGCCTTTGGGTTCAGCATTTTTGCATATTGGGCAAGTGATTGCTTCTGCTGAGCGGGTTACCGAAATCACTGAACAAATGCCACTCGTGCAATTTAACGGACAAAAAACTATCGAAAAAAACACCGCTCTTGATCTTTCCATTCAGCAAGTGAGTTTCACTTATCCTGAACGCCAAGATGTTGCACTACAGAACATCAACCTTGAAATTCCACAAGGACAAAAAGTTGCCATTCTAGGCAAAACTGGCAGTGGCAAATCCACCCTGTTACAGCTTTTAGTTCGCAACTATGATCCTTCTCAAGGGAAAATTTTCCTTGTCAATCAACCGATTGAAAGTTACAGCGAAAAAAGTTTACGTAACCAAATGTGCTTTTTAACCCAGCGCGTGCATATTTTTAGCGATACCTTGCGTAATAATTTACAGCTGGCAAATCAGCAACCTATTTCTGATGAGGCAATGATTGACGTGCTAAACCAAGTGGGCTTAGGCAAATTGCTAGAGCAAGAACAAGGCTTAGCTCAATGGCTTGGCGATGGCGGCCGCCCGCTTTCAGGTGGTGAACAGCGCCGTTTAGGTTTAGCGCGCGTATTGCTCAATCAAGCGCCCATTTTACTCCTTGATGAACCTACCGAAGGTTTAGATCGTGAAACAGAACGCCAAATTCTGCGTTTAATTCTCGCCCATTGCCAAAACAAAACCTTAATTATGGTAACGCACCGCCTTACCGCGATTGAACAATTTGATAACCTTTGCATTATTGATGATGGCAAATTGATCGAACAAGGCAATTATCAAACCTTAATGGTAAAAGAAAACGGCTTTTTCAAACAATTAGTGGAAAGAATTTAGTTGAGTTGAAAAAGTGAAAGATTGATTTAAGGGAAAAAGTTGAGAAAAGAAAAGCTGGGCGGAAACCTTCCCAGCTTGATCTCGGCACACGAAAAATCTGACTTTGGCTGCTTTCTTCCGAACCTGACCGGGTAAACCAGACCTCGTTGCGAGGAACCGAGAAGGTTTCCATAACATCTGCCACCAAATCTAGCAACAGAACGCCCGCATTATGCCCCAAGCCCCACGGAATTGCAAATCTTTCACACTCAAATACAGTTAAATGCTGAAAAATAAGGCAATAATTTTCTAGTGTTTTGCTGAAATTTTCCTAAAAGGGCTCTGCCCCCAAAAGTTGAACTAAGAGGCAACTTATTAAGGGGCGATTTTGGTTAAAGGATTATTCTAGTTTTTATTCATTCTTAATTGAATTAGATTTTCTCTAACTTGATTAATATTATCTGGGGTAAAAAATCCTTCAATGTTTTTCCAAATTGAGTGGAAGCCATACGGCCCTTCAATCATTTCTCGTTTTGCTTCGTTAGGCTCCCAATTTTGATATATGATTCGATACATTGCAGAGATTAGGCCTGTACGATCTGCGCCATGATAACAATGCACTAATACCGCACCTTGATTTTGTGCTTGTTCAATTTCCCATAGTACATTAGCGACTTCTTTAGGCGTTATTGCCCAAGATAGTAATGGGGTATTGATAAGTTTTAAATTGGTATGCTGAAAAGCATTCTTATCTTCATTACGATCAAAAAAACGTAAATTGACAATGGTTTTTATATTGTGTTTTTGAATTAAATCATAGTTTTCTGAGGTGAGTTGCTCACTACGAAATAATTTATTATCTATGTTATAAAGGTTTGTTTCTTGGTTCTGCAATACGGCCCAATGCTGTGTATTTTGCGGAGTTTCCGTAGGCGTAGTTGTACAGGAAGAAATAAATAATATTGGGATTATAATATAAGTTTTTTTCATAGATATATTTTATGATCCAATTTTAGTTAGTATATTTAAGGTTTTTCGCCTTGATTAAGGTAAGTATATTATATAGAGCGTATTTCTGTATATCTCATTGCACCTTTTCCAATAATTATTCTCACTTGCCTCAGCATAATATTCAGATAATTCATTAAAATCTTCATCAGATGAGTTCATTTTTAAAAAGAAAATAGAACCAATTGATATTAGGTTAAAGATAAATAATAAAATTAGGGGCTGTAGTAGATTAGCCCTAAATTTCACACCATTTTCGCAATATTTTTAACTGCTCTTTTGGTGTCCCAAAGTTAAACCGAAATTCACATTCCTTCAAGAATAAAGGAAAGTTTTTTCGGTTAATTCCATTATATTTTCGCAGTATCCGCTTCGCCTGATTCCAAAAATTTTCAATGCCATTAATATGATTTTGTTTCACCGCAAATAGCTCGGAATGATTGATTCGTTCGTGGTGAAATTCACTCACATCAAGCGCATCATAACTGCGATAAGTGTCCGTATAAACCCAGCTATCAGGCTTGATTTTTCTTTTAATAACAGGGAGTAATGTTTCACTCTTGGTGTTTTCAACCACAACAGTAAATACCTTTCCTTGTCGTTTTAGTAACCCAAAAACAGCAACTTTTCCAGCCGCTCCTCGTCCTCGTTTTCCCTTTCGATGACCACCAAAATAGCTTTCGTCTAGTTCAATTTCCCCCTCAAAAATCTCGTTAACTTCAAGGGATAAATGATAGCCAATCACAAGCCTGATTTTATGGTAGAACAAAGCGGCTGTATTCGGTTGAATATCTAGCAAATTTGCTGCTGTTCTTGCAGTAACTTCTGCAACAAAAAACTCAAGCAGTTTTTTCTGTATGGATTTCTTTAATTTACAATATGTTATCTTCATTTTTGTAGTATAGCATTGTTGCTAATCTACTACAGCCCCTAAAATTATTTGACTCTCAAATTTCCCTTATAAAAAATAGGCAGTTCTTTGTGATTGAACTGCCTATTTTACTTTTTATTTAGCGTTCTTGTAACGCTTGTTTCATTCTTGTCAGTGGTTTAGTTAGATATTCAAAGACGGTTTTCTCACCTGTTTTAATATCCACTGTGGCGACCATTCCCGGTAATACAGGCAATTGGTTACCCGTTTTATCGGTTAAGTTACTTCCGTCTGTTTCAACTAACACACGATAATATGATGCGTTTGGATTGAGTTTTAATTCATCACCAGCGCGCTTATCTTGCAATGTACCTGGACTAAGCAAGGTTACAATACCTTCTAAGCCACCATAAATTGCGTAATCATAGGCGGTTAATCGCACCACGGCGCTCATTCCTGGATGCACATAAGCAACATCTTTCGGATTAATATAAGCTTCAACCAGCAACTTTTCTTCGATAGGCACGATTTCCATAATATCTTGCCCTGCGGTGATAACACCACCAATGGTATTCACTTTAATATTTTTGATAATCCCTTTAAGTGGTGCGCGGATAAGTGAACGTTCCACAGGGTCAGCGCGCATTGCTAAATTCTCTCTAGCCTGATCTAGCTCACCTTGTACTCTAGCTAACTCGGCATTGGCATCATTAATATATTTATGCTCTCTCTCTGAAATTTGTAATTTAAGATCTGCTGATGAACGCTGCATTCTAAGTAATTCAACTTGAGAAATTGCACCTTTGCGCACCATTGGTTCGGTAATTCTAATTTCAGAATCTAGCAATCTTTTACTTTCACGCAAACTTTTTAAGGCTTCCGCAAGCGCTTGTTTTTTAGCTTGGTAAACACCTGTTTCACGTTTCACAATATCAGCAGGAAGCGTTTCTGGGAAAACAGGAGTTGTTCCTGATACTTCGGCTTTTAAACGAATCGCAACCGCTTCAAGGTTATCTACTTTTGCTTGCGTTTCACGAAGAATCGCTGAGCTTCGAGTATCATCAAGTTTTAATAGCACTTGGCCTTTTTCAACTTGTTGCCCTTCTTTTACAAGCATTTCACTCAAAATACCTGGATCTAAACTTTGAATAATTTGTTCACGGCTACTTGGAATAATGCTTCCTTGACCTCGGGTTACTTCTTCTAATTTACTGAAATAAGCCCAAATCAAAAAAACCAGCAAAAAAGCGCCTAGCAACCATAAAATAGCAAAGGTTTTTTGGTGCTTTTCTTCTTGCATCGCTGCGTGTAAATCAGTCAGTAAATGAAGATCTTTACTATTTACCGCGTTTTCTTGTTTATTTCTCATTTGTTCTCATTGCTCCCAGTTTGCGTTGCTGGTTGAGGATTTTGTTGTTGTGGGTTGTTTTGTTCGCTTAATTTTTGCAATACAGCATCTCTTGGCCCGTCCATAATAATTTTACCACCATCAACCACGACAACACGTTCAACTAAACGCAAAGCAGAAAGACGGTGTGTAACCACAACTAATGTACGTTTTGCTGCCCACTGACCAATCGCGTTAAGTGCTTGTATTTCATATTGCTGATCAAAGCTATTTGTTGGTTCATCTAACAATACGACTTTTGGATCTTTAAGCATCATTCGGGCTAATGCAATAGCTTGACGTTGCCCACCCGATAAGCCCTGCCCATTTTCACCTAAAGGCATATCTAATCCTTTAGGATGGCTACGGATAAAGTTCATTAAACCTAAGCGTTGTAAAGCGACCAATAAAGTCTGATCGGAAGGATAGCTATCCGTACGAGCAATATCTAAATTTTCACGCAATGTGCCTAAGAATAAACGCGGATTTTGCTCTAACAACAACACTTGATTACGTAAATAGTAAGGATCAAGCTGTTGTAAATTGATGTTATCTAAGGTGATACTCCCTTCCGTTGGACGATATTGATTTACCGCCAACTTAAGTGCGGTGGATTTTCCGCTACCAATTTTACCTAAGATAGCTACTTTTTCCCCTGGCTGAATGCGTAGATTAAAGTTTTTCAACACAGGCTCATCTTCATCATTATATTTGAATGCAACATTGGTAAAGTTTAATGCCCCTTTCACTTGTTTCAAGCTGACATAATCTCTGTCTGAGGATTTTTCAATTGGACGTTGAATAATTGCATCAACCCCTTTCAAGGCAACCCAAGCTTGTTGGAAACGAATGGCCAATCCTGCGATTTGTCCCAATGGTGCTAAAGCGCGGCCCGATAAAATTACCGCAGCAATTAATGCCCCCATTGTAATGCGTGAAGAAACTTCTTCAGCGTGAATCAGATAAGTACCATACAACACCAAAAATACGGTATTTAATTGCTGTAATGCAGTGACCAGATTTACTACAAAGTTACTAATATCTTTCACCTTAATGGAAGAATAAGAACTTTTCGCGGTAAAGAAATCCCAGCGTTTTTGCGCCCATAACATTGCGTTGTTATTTTTTAATGTTTCAATCCCTTCAATGGCTTCTACTGCTAAACCTTGACGCTGTGAAGATTCACGCATTGATTCATTAATTGCTTTTGACAATGGGAATTGCGCCAGTACACCAATCAAAATAACAAGTGGAATTAAGATACTTGGAACAATGGCCAGTTTTCCTGCAACCAAACCAATAACAGTAATAAATAGTAATAAGAAAGGTAAATCAACCAATGTGAGCAAACTTGCACTGGTTAAAAACTCACGCACAGATTCAAAATCACGCAAGTTATTCGCATAAGAACCAGATGAAACTGGACGATCTTGCATTTTCAGCGACATCACTCGTCTAAATAACATCGAACTAATAATCAGATCGGCTTTTTTCCCTGCGATATCCGTTAAATGACCACGTAATGTTTTCGCCAAAAACTCAAAAAAGATGGCTAAGAATACACCAATACTTAACACCCAAAGAGTTTCATACGCTTGGTTTGGAATAACGCGATCATAAACATTCATTACATAAAGCGAGCTGATCAATGCCAAAATATTCACCATAAAGGTGGCAACAATCACTTGATAATAATATTTTTTGAATCGCCAAATAATGCGGAAAAACCAAGATTTCGGTAGCTCATATTCAGGTAATTCTGAACGCGTATCCTGTGCGAGTTTTGGCTTAATAAACCAACAATAACCTAAATATTTTGGTGCGAGTTCTTCTTCCGATAAATCAACAAACAAACCGCTTTCTTGAGCTAAACGATAGTGTTTTTTCCCATCTTTATCTTCTTTAATTTCAACTAAAACCGCTGCCTCTTCATTTTTTAACAAAATGATGACAGGCATTGCTAAAGAAGGAATCTCATTTAATGTGCGCTCAGAAATATTATTATCGAAGCCTTCACTTCTTAAATATTCACAAAGCCCTGAAAAATCAGCACTATTACCATTTTTACGGATCGTATGTGCGCTGAGTGTTGCAACAGATAAAGGCGACCCTAATAGCTGGGTCGCCAATGCTAGATGTTCAATGATATTTTTCATTTATTTATTTTCCATTAGCCCATTTTCTCAATGCGCCTTGAGAAGCTAGGTAGTCTAAAACAGAATGGCGTAATTGATATTCTGAATTTACTCTACTTAATTGCGCTGATAACAATTCATTTTCAGCATTTAACAATTCAAGTAATGTTCTTTTCGCAATCAAGAATTGTAATTTGTAAAATTCAATTACTTCTTCTTGCGTATTAATTTGCTTGTTTAAGGTTCTAATATGCGTTTGATATTCTGATAAATTCAATAACGCTAAAGATTTACGTTCTTCAATATCAAGACTTGTTTGCTCTAAATTGCTTTCTGCCAAAACGATACGCTCTGCACGTTCTTCCACTGCGTGAGCACTTTCTGGATTATATACGTCCCAAGCCACATTCAAATAAGCCACTTTGTCATCTCGGGTAGCCTGTCCAATCAAATCAACTTTCGGTAAACGCTCGGCTTTTTTAGCGGCTAATTCTGCATCTGCATCTTCAATTTCCGAACTCGATACCTTCATTGTCGGATGTTCACTTTTATCCGCAGAATATCTTGCCACTAATTTATCTTTGGTTAATCCATCAAAAGGATTAGATAATCGTTTTATATCAAGTTCTTGACCAGAATAGCGCTTTAATTTGTCAATCATTGTTTTTAATTCGCGCTCAGTGTTATTAATTTGTTGCTCAATGGCATATTTTCTTGCTTGAGCTTGTACAAATTCCGATCTACGTCCTTCATCATTATCCGCAATAATATCAATTTCATTTAATGTAGAATCAATGCGTCTTACGGTATTTTGCAATACTTTTAAGGTCTCAGATGCTTTTAACGCCATTAAATATAATTCTGTGATGGTGTAACCCAAAGATTCATAGGTTTCATCAATTTTATAGCGCGTAGTTTGCTCAGCTTTTTCTGTTTGCCGAATACGTTTTTCCACAGCACCAAAAGAATAAATATTTAAAGACACCTGCGCGCCTGGGGTAAATTTTGATGTTTTATTTTCAGTATAGCGGTGATTTTGGTGAATATTTTGCTGCGCAAAAACTGATAATTTAGGCAAATGCCCTGCTTCTGCTTGTTTGACTTTAGTCTGCGCAATTTTTTGGTTAGCTTGCGCCACCAACACCTTTGGATCTTTCTGAAAAGCTCTGCTAATCACGCCTTGCAACTGACCAGCATCAGCCCACGCATTCCCTGCCAATAAAGATAACACTAGAAAATGAATCTTTTTTAATTCTAACTTTTTCATAACTCTTTTCCTAAGCGAATTAGATTAGATACGAATTTGTCTTTACTCTAAAAATATGGAAACAAAACGGGTAAAATATATCATAAGGCTATTAAAAAAACATCAATTAATCTGACAAAACGATCAAAAATAAGGTTAGTTTTAGAAAAAATTCCCGTAAAATACACCGCACTTATTTTTATTAAAAGGTAGATAAAATGTCTGTGGTACTCAACCAGCTTATTGATTTACTTAAGCTAGAACAGCTTGATGATTTTCTCTTTCGTGGGCAAAGCCAAGATTTAGGTTTGCGCCAAGTGTTTGGTGGGCAAGTGGTGGCACAAGCGCTTTCTGCGGCAATTCAAGTTGTGCCGCAAGATCGCGTGTTGCATTCTTGCCACGCCTATTTTCTTGCCCCCGGTGATAGTCAGCACCCGATTATTTATGATGTAGAAGTGTTGCGTGAGGGGCATCATTTCACCGCAATGCGCGTGAAAGCCATTCAGCATAATCAAGCCATTTGCCACATTACTGCGTCATTTCAAATGGAAGAAGAAGGCTTTGATCACCAAGCTGTAATGCCAAATGTCGGTGAGCCAGACAGCTTTATGGCTGAAAGTGTGGCATTGCAAAAATTGGCACAATATATCCCAGAGCCAATTCGCGATAAATTTACTGCTGAGCGCCCTTTTGATATTCGCACTAAATACATCAATAACCCTTTTCAAGGGAAAGCCTTGCCGCCTGAGCAATATGTTTGGGTGAAAACCAATGGTGAAGTGCCGCAAGATCGCGCCATTCAGCAATATTTGTTGGCGTATTTTTCTGATTTTCATCCGCTACTCACTGCCCTTCACCCACATCAAAAAGGCTTCTTAGAAGCGGGAATGAAATTAGCCACCATCGACCATTCTATTTGGTTTCATCGTGCTGGGGATCTTAACGATTGGCTACTCTACGCCATTGAAAGCTCTAACGCCTTTGGCGCAAGGGGCTTATCACGCGGACAAATTTTCGATCGTCAAGGGCGTTTAATTGCCTCCACACAGCAAGAAGGTTTAATTCGATTTAGCGAAAAATAAGGAAAAAAATGACCGCACTTTTAATGACACAACTTTGGGAGCAGGTTACACACGCCTTGCAAGAAAAAGATCCCGCAAAAAAATGTGAGCAAGTAAATGCCTTATATACCGAGCTTTTGCCTCGCATTGAGCAAGCTGAATTGGCAGATTTCCCAGCAGTAACAAAAGACCAAGAAATCGCCGCCTTTCCTGATAAACCGAGATTGGTTGCACCGCACGCCGTGCCAAAACGTTCTTTTGCCACACAAGAAGGCTATGCTGCTACTTTGCACGCCATTGCGCATATTGAATTTAACGCGATCAATTTAGGCTTAGATGCAGCTTGGCGATTTTCCCGTGAAGCAGAAAAAGAATTAGGCGAAGGGTTAGCCTTTGCGCGAGATTGGTTGCGTGTTGCTTATGAAGAAAGCACCCATTTTACTTTAGTAAACAATCACTTAAAAACCTTAGGCTATGAATATGGCGATTTTGAAGCGCACGCTGGATTATGGGAAATGGCACAAGCCACCGCACATGATATTTGGGAACGAATGGCGTTAGTGCCACGAGTTTTAGAAGCAAGGGGCTTGGACGCCACACCGGTAATGCAAGAAAAAATCGCACAGCGCAAAGATTTTGATGCGGTGAAAATTCTCGATATTATTTTACGTGATGAAATCGGCCACGTTTCCATTGGCAATCATTGGTATCACGCCCTTTCTGCCAAGCGAGGGCTGGACGCAATGCAATGTTTCAGCGATTTATTGCGTAAATATCGCATTGTTATTTTCAAAGGGGCAATCAACACCGATGCCCGTATCCAAGCTGGTTTCACCCAATTTGAATTGGATTGGATTTATGAAATTGAACAGACGCTAAAATCTCATATTAAAGCTAATCACGCGACAAATAAATCTGAATAGAAGCTAACAAAAAGGCGATCAATTGATCGCCTTTTCTCTTTTAAATAGGTTCAATTAGGGCTATTTACCATTCTCAACCCATTTTCCGTCAATATAGTCAGCACGCCATTTTGTGGCTTTGCCATTTTTTTCAGAAGTAATATATTGACGTTTTTCCTTACGGCTAAAGCGAACAATGGCCTCGTTGCCTTCAGGATCTTTCTGTGGCGCATCGGCTAAATATTGCAATTTTTCAGGCAGACGATCACGATATAGCGCCAACTCAGCCACTTTAGCTGCGCGAGTTTCACGAGATTTCGGGAAATTATGCGCAGACATAAACACGCCACTTGCCCCATCACGCAATACAAAATACGCATCAGAATTTTCACATTTTAGCTCTGGGAAATGTACTGGCTCTTCTTTTGGTGGCGCAACTTCGCCATTTTTTAAGATTTTGCGCGTGTTATCACATTGGGTACAAGCCATATATTTGCCAAAACGCCCCAATTTTAAGTGCATATCTGCGCCGCACTTATCACATTCCACCACTGGGCCGTCATAACCCTTAATCTTAAACTCGCCTTGCTCCACCACATAGCCATCACAATTTGGATTATTTCCGCATACATAAAGTTTTCTTTGCGGATCAATAATATAGCTATCCATTGCCGTGCCACATTTCGGGCAACGTTTACGATCCATCAGGGCTTTGGTTTCGGAAGCTTCGTCCAGCACATTTAATAGTTCCGCTTCTGGAATTAAATTTATTGTCGTTTTGCACCGCTCTTTTGGTGGTAAGGCATAGCCTGAACAGCCTAAGAATACACCTGTACTTGCAGTACGAATCGCCATTGGACGGCCACAAGTTGGGCATTTAATATCGGTTAGCACAAGGCTATTTGGCTTCATTCCGCCTTCTAGCTCATCTAATTCAGCTTGGCTCAGCTGTGCAGAAAAATCTTTAAAGAATTGATTTAATTCCGCTTTCCAATTTTTTTCACCGTTGGCAATTTGGTCTAGCACATCTTCCATATTGGCGGTGAAATCATAATTCATTAAATCGGTGAAAGATTGGTTAAGGCGATCGGTAACAATCTCTCCCATTTTTTCCGCATAAAAACGGCGATTTTCCACCCTCACATAACCACGATCTTGAATGGTTGAAATGATCGCGGCATAAGTAGAAGGGCGACCAATTCCGCGTTTTTCCAGCTCTTTTACCAGTGCAGCTTCGGTAAAGCGCGCAGGTGGTTTAGTGAAATGTTGCTGTGGGATTACTTCTTTTAAATTTAGCTGATCGTTCACCGCAACGGCTGGCAGCACTTGATCTTCTGCACTTTTACTCATTGGCGGTAACACTTTCGTCCAACCGTCAAAACGTAAAATACGCCCTTTGGCTTTCAGGCTGTAATCGCCCGCCGTTACCGTGAGCGTTGAGCTGTCATATTGGGCTGCCGGCATTTGGCAAGCCACAAATTGACGCCAAATGAGATCATATAAACGCACCGCATCTTTATCCATTCCCTGTACATCAGCAGCCAATACACGTACATCTGAAGGGCGAATGGCTTCGTGCGCTTCTTGCGCATTATCTTTGCTCGAATAAAAATTCGGTTTAGCCGGCAAATAGGCATCACCATAATTTGAACCGATATAATCACGCACCATATTTAACGCATCTTTACTCAAATTAGTGCTATCGGTACGCATATAAGTAATATAACCTGCTTCATACAAACGCTGCGCCAGCATCATTGTTTTTTTCACGCCAAAATTAAGGCGAGTACTTGCCGTTTGCTGCAAGGTTGAAGTAATAAATGGTGCTTTCGGTTTAGAGCTGGTTGGTTTGGTTTCTAAATCAGAAACGATATAGTCAGATTTTTGTAAAAAATCCACCGCACTTTGCGCTTGTTGCGCATTCTTCGGCTCAAATTTTTTCCCTTTAAAACTGGTTACATCAAGACGCAAACCAATTTTCTGTGCGGTTTCCGTTTGCACCGCCACTTCCCAATATTCTTCAGGTTGGAAAGCTTTGATCTCACGCTCGCGTTCTACTAATAATTTCACCGCGACCGATTGCACACGCCCTGCTGATAAGCCGCGCGCCACTTTCTTCCATAATAATGGCGACACCATAAAGCCCACCACGCGATCAAGAAAACGGCGTGTTTGTTGGGCATTAACGCGATCCATATTGAGATGTTCAGGGTATTCAAAGGCTTGAGTGATGGCATTTTTGGTGATCTCGTTGAATACCACGCGGCTAAAGCGATCATCATCACCGCCAATCACTTCACGCAAATGCCAAGCAATGGCTTCCCCTTCTCTATCCAAATCGGTGGCGAGATAAATATGATCCGCTTTTTTCGCCAGCGATTTCAGCTCTGCCACCACTTTTTCTTTACCCGGTAAAATTTGGTAATTGGCTTTCCAATCGTGATAAGGATCGATCCCCATACGCTTCACCAAGGCATTACGTTCTTTTTCTTGCTTAATGGCTTGCTTTTCTTCGGGGCTTAATCCTTTGGTAGAAATTGGCTTGGCTTTTTCACCAGAACTCATTCCAGCGGTAGGTAAATCGCAAATATGCCCTACGCTGGATTTCACTATATAATCCTTTCCTAAATACTTATTAATGGTTTTCGCCTTGGCTGGCGACTCCACAATCACTAAAGATTTACTCATCTTTTTCTTTACCTAATTTCTGCTAACTTGTGTAAAATTGCCCGATATATTGCGGACTATCTGTGGATTGGTCAATCATTTTTTTAAAAAAGGAAGAATAAATGGATAAACTCAATGCAATTTCTGTCTTTTGTAAAGTGGTGGAAACGCAAAGTTTTACCCAAACCGCTATACAGCAAAATATCTCCGTAGCAATGGCAAGTAAGCTGGTTTCACAACTGGAAGAACAGCTGAAAACACGCTTGTTGCAGCGCACCACCAGAAAGATTGTGCCAACTGAAGCGGGGCTGCTTTATTACCAACGTTGCCAGCCTATTCTGGCAGAATTGCAAGATGCCGAAGCCAGTATCAGCAATCTTGCTAGTGCATTACAAGGCAAGTTGCATATTTCCGTGCCACGGGATTTTGGCTTGCGTTTTATTGCGCCTAATTTAGGCTTATTTTTGCACGCCAATCCTGATCTTGAAGTGGACATTGAATTTAACGATCGTTTAGTGGATTTAATCACCGAAGGCTTTGATCTCGCTTTACGCATTGGCAATTTGCAAGACAGCTCGCTGGTAGCGAAAAAAATTGCGAGTTCAACAATGCACATTGTGGGATCGCCCGATTATTTCGCTAAAAAGGGTATTCCACAAACGCCAGAAGAACTCTATCAACACAAAATAATGCTGTATAAATCCAATAATAATCAAGTATTTTGGGAATTTATCAACGGTACAAGAATTGAACGCTTGCGCGTGCAGGCTGATGTAATGTGCAACAGTGGCTTGGCCTTGGCAGAACTGGCAAAATCAGGACTCGGCATTGTGAATTTACCACGTTTTCTGATTGAAAATGAATTAGCTTCAGGGGAATTGGTGGAAGTGCTGGCTGACTATCCACAACATCAGATTGATATGAATATTGTCTATCCCCACCGCCGTCATTTGGCGGCGAAAGTGAAAGCCTTTGTGGACTTTTTAAGCCAGCTTGGATTATGCCAAGAAACCGCTAGCAATAAATAGAAGAAATAATAGAAATAAAAAGAAATAAAAAGTGCGGTGCAATTTTTAAAAATTTTCCCCTTCTATTTGCATAAAAGGGGAAAATAATTTTTAGCGTAACGTTCCGCAATTAATACAGTATAAATACTGCCCTTTCGGATCGTTAAATTGGCTCAGTTGGTTGAGCTGTTGTTTGACTTCATTGAACGGTTTTGCCAAGCCAAGCGCATTGAATAATTGCTGTTGCGCGCCTTTGCCGAAGCCTTTCACCAAGGCATCAAGCATAGAATCATTGCGTTCAATTAGCCATTCCACGCTAAATTCTTCCGCACTTTGCTCGTTTTGTTTTGCTTTAGCTAATTCCGTTGCTTTTTCCACCGCACGATCAAAATCGCCGAGTTCGTCCACCAATTTATTTTGCAAGGCTTCTGATCCCAACCAGACTTGACCTTGTGCGATTTTATCCACGTCTGTTTTAGCTAGCTGACGGCCTTTGCTAACAAGCGAAAGGAATTTATCGTAACCCTGTTCAATTTCCAGTTGATAAAGATCACTTTTTACTTTTGAGATGCCACCAAAAGAAGATTGCTGACTTAATGGTGAAGTGGTCACGCCATCAGCATTCACGCCAATTTCTGCTACGGCTTTCTCAAAGGTCGGGAACATCGCGAAAATACCGATAGATCCCGTAATGGTATCCGCATCAGCTAAAATATAATCTGCAGTGCTAGAAATCCAATAACCACCTGAAGCGGCCATTGCCCCCATTGACACCACCACTGGCTTGCCTGCTTGCTGTAAATGAACGATTTCCTGACGGATAATTTCTGACGCAAAGGCACTGCCACCGGGGCTATTTACACGCAAAATCACGGCTTTGATTTTTTCATCTTCATAAGCCTGACGCAACAATGTAGCAATCGTATCACCGCCAACACCATTGTCATCGGTTTCACCGTCAATAATTGCACCCTCGACATTGACCACCGCAATGCGTGTTTTACCTTCCCCTTCAATGCGATCAGGCAAATCTGCTAAATAGCGATCAAACGGCAACAATTTTGCTTTTCCCTCTGCATTTTTGCCAAAAAGTGCGGTGAGTTTTTGTTCTAAAGTAAAACGATCGGCAAGTTGCGTCACAAATTTTTGCTGTTGGGCATAAGCCGTCAAATCGCCATTTAATGCTTTCAAATTCGCAAAATATTGCTCCGCTTCAGGTAAGACATTATCAATAGGGATTTGGCGATTGTTTGCGATCAGCGTTTTATAATCCGTCCACATTGTGCTTAACCAACGTTGCATATTGGCTCTGGCTTCTGCCGACATATCATTACGCAAAAACGGCTCAACGGCAGATTTATACGTGCCTACACGGAAAATATGTGGCGTGATTTTTAGCTTGTCGAGCAAATCTTTGTAATACAGATTTTCCAATGCCAAGCCTTGAATTTCCACCGCACCAATCGGGTTGAGATAAATTTCATCGGCATAGCTCGCGAGTACATATTGTTTTTGCGTATAGCTATCCGCATAAGCAATCACCGGCTTACCACTTTGCTTAAACTGATTAATCGCCTTGCCCACATATTTAATCGTAGGCAAATCAGCCCCTTCAAAACGATTCAGATCTAACACCAAGCCTTTAATGCGTGGATCATTCACCGCAGATCGAATGCTATACACCAAATCAAAGGTAGAAATTTGACGTGGTACATACTGAGAATCCACTTCTTTCAACAAATCTTGCAAAGAGTGAATTTCTTCACGATTATCCGCTAAATAGCCATCTAAATTCAGCAATAACGCCCCTTCATCTGCGCCCAGTGGCGCTTGGGTTTCTTTATTCGCATTCGTGAGCAAACTCACCACCGCAAAAAGAAACAGCACAAAAACAAGAAAGACTAAATTCATCACAACATTGCGCACAAAATTTAATCCTCGCCACAGCATAAAGCCTAGTTTCATCAGCGATTTCATAGATTTCCTTATTTTTTGATTTTATTCGAGAGGCGTATCATAAACAGATTAATACCCAAATGCGAATAATTCTTTCCAGAATGACTGTTTTTATCCGCTTTGAGCTGTTTTCTCGATCTGGATCGCAAAACTCACTAAAAAATCACCGCACTTAAAAAGGTTTTGCTATGGTTGCCCCAGCACAAGGAGAGCATACTGTTGTCAATAAATAACGAGTGTTGTTTTCACTTTTCCTTTACAGAATTATTGATTTCTTTAATTTTTCTGGAATTTTCCAGTTTTTTTATATTCATTTTTTGTTTTGATATTATCAATAAATAAATTTTTTAAAATTTCTTCTTTTCTTCCTGTTTTTTGATACTCATAGAACCATTGATAATAATTCACCCCTTGTTCTTTATATTTATTCATAGCGGACTGAATATCTAAAACATACCCATTATACTCCGCTAATTGTCGAATAAATTCATTTTGTGTTCGCCCATTACCTTCTCTAAAAGCATGTATGTCATTAATAAACAAATAAACTTCACAAAGTTCTTTTGCAAACTTTTCTTTATCTGAAATCCCCGACAAATTACTTTTTGAAATCATATAATTATTAAAGAAATTTATATGGTAAGGAATTTCTTTATAATCCATAAACATTGCTTTTTGTTGATCGTAATACGTTTCCCCTGTTATGTTTTTTCCCATATTAGCTTGCCTTAACTGCCCTGCAAAAGGATATATATCACCAAATAAAGAATAATGTATAGACTGAACATGCTCAAAATCAAAGGATTTTTTTACTAAACTCGCTTTTTTATAATTTACAGACACCAAGTATTTTTCAGCTCTAGACAATAAATCGTTATCTATTAAATTAAGTAAGTTTTTTAGAACGTTTGTACCATCTATATAATAATGCTTAAATCGCTCTTCGTTACCTTTTATATCTTTAAAATTTAAAATGTAATCCATATCTAGTCCTTTTTCTTAGATGATATGTAACACCTCTCTTTTTTTTCTATCAACTTCATTAAAGTCTATTTCGGGTAAATCATTTATTTTTAGAAGAATGTTAAATGAAATTCTAGGCTCTATATCATTTAGAGTGGAGTAAATCATAAAATTTTTTTCATCTTCGGTGTACTCAAAACCTTCATACATACTAAACAAAATCCCTGCTAATTGTGTTCTATAACGACTATCTTTTTCATCATCAGATAGGGATTGCTCAAAGCTTGTATCTTGCATATAAGGATAGAAAGGACTGTTTGGATTTAAATCATAATGTTTCATTTACGCTCTCCTATTTTTAGGTGCATTAGCTTTCGCCACCATTTTAAATGGTAAATATAATTTTATCATGACTTATATTACATTACAATATAAACTTATTCTTTATTAACCTTATTACTTAAAACAAACAATAAAAAGTATAATTCTCACATTTTTCATTACGCTCTTTTATTAAATCACACTTTTTCTTTAGAGCAAAAATAATTTTTTAAACTTAATTAATTATAGTAATTATTTATTTCTCAGTAGCTTTAGAATTAAAATGCGTCCTGTTAATTTATTAAAATGTAAGTGTGTTTCCACACTCGACATGGCCATTTTTATGGCTAATAATACCGATTACTTCTGCTATTTTGGCTAATTGCATTTTTCTGTAATAACTAATTTCATAACACTTCACTTTATAATTTTAACTTGAACCCAATGTTAAATTTATTCAAACGCCCGATCGAAGTCGAAACCTTAGAAGCTTGGGCAAAAATGGTAGAAGATATTGCCAAAGTTGCGATACTTGCAGTCCCCGTGATAATATTTGGTCAGAATGGAATACTATTTAAAATTATGAGTAGCCTTACATTAATGTTTGTTATTTATGCCACTCTCGTTGCTGGAAAATTGCTTAGAAAACACAAATTCCCAGCTATCAAAGGAGGATTAAATGGAACTCACCATTGGATTACTTGTTCTTTTAGGGATTGTTCTGGCTTTTTTAGCTGCTATTAACCACACCATAAAACAAGCTGAAAAAGAAGATAAAAAAAACTAATTACATAAGCCCCCGATATATAAAGGGGCTTTTCTATATCACCTATAAGAGCAAAAACTATGCTATAATCCACCGCACTTTTCATAACAAAAATGATCACAAAAGGACTGATTATGGACGCTTTAACCCTACTCACTTCACGCCGTTCTAACAAGAAACTCTTTGCGCCTGCGCCAAACCAAGCACAACTTGAACAGATTTTCCAAGCTGCACTGCACGTCCCTGATCACGGTAGATTGCAACCTTATCGCTTTGTAGTGATTGAAAAAGACGGTTTAAGCAAACTTGGCGGCTTATTAAAAAGTGCCGTACAAGAGCTGAATCTCGGTGAAGAGCGGTTGAAAAAAGCGGAAAATTTACCGAATCGTGCGCCAATGATCATTGCCGTGATCGCAAAAATCCAAAAAGATATTGCCAAAGTCCCCGCTTGGGAACAAATGCTTACCGCAGGTTGCGCCACCTACGCAATGCAACTTGCCGCCAATGCACAAGGCTTTGACAATGTATGGGTTACTGGCCCTTGGGTTGATGGCTCTGAGTTACGCCAAGCGCTACAATGTGATCAAAACGATAAAGTGGTCGCTTTTATTATGCTAGGCACAGGGGAAGAAAAAGCCAGCCGTGAGCCTAAGCAAGCAGATTTAGCCCAGTTTGTGAGCTATTTGTAAATCTAACATACTGGTTTTAAATAGATAAAAGGCGAGAAAACTCTCGCCTTTTTTACCGCACTTTTCGTTTACATAACCTCAATTAAGGCAGATTGAGAATCATCATTTAATAATTCACCCACTTCAAATAATTCCACACCTTCTTGCTGTGCTAGCACCATTACTTTCTCCACCGCTTCAGGTTTTACTGCAATCAGCAAGCCGCCTGAGGTTTGTGGATCGCACAACACGGCTTTTTGTAGATCATTCATTGGGGAAATTTTGTGGCCGTAACTCTCAAAATTTCGTCCTGTGCCACCAGGTACGCAACCTTTTTCAATATAGCGGATCACGCCGTCTAGGGTTTTGATTTTATCAAAATACACTTTTGCCTTGAGCTGAGAACCCTCGCAAATCTCACTTAAATGGCCAAGCAAGCCAAAGCCAGTTACATCCGTCATTGCGGTGATGCCGTCTAGCTCCGCAAATTTCGCGCCAATTTTGTTCATTTGGCACATTGTTGCGGTGGCAAGGCCTTTGTGTTCAGGTTTAAGCTTGCCTTTTTTCTCCGCCGTAGTTAAAACGCCAATGCCAAGCGGTTTGGTGAGATAAAGTTTGCAACCAGCTTGTGCGGAAGCGTTCTTTTTCACTTTGTCGGTAGAAATCACGCCTGTTACGGCTAAGCCAAAAATCGGCTCTGGGGCATCAATGGAATGGCCGCCTGCTAAGGCGATGCCTGCTTGTTGGCACGCAAACCGCCCGCCGTCCACAATACGTTGCGCCACACTAGGTGGAAGTAATTTGATTGGGAAACCTAAAATCGCAATGGCCATAATGGGTTTACCGCCCATTGCGAAAATATCACTAATGGCATTAGTGGCGGCAATGCGTCCGAAATCAAAGGGATCATCTACGATCGGCATAAAGAAATCTGTGGTGCTGATAATGCCTACCCCATTGCCAATATCATAAACCGCTGCGTCATCTTTGGTTTCATTGCCCACCAATAAATTAGGATCGACAAATTTTTCCATTTCAGAATGTAAAATAGTTTCCAGCACTTTCGGCGAAATTTTACAACCGCACCCTGCGCCGTGGCTATATTGCGTTAGACGAATGGTTTCTGCCACGGTTTGATCTAGGGCATTTTGTACATCGGTGAGATTGGTTTGTTTTGATTTAGTTTCTTTTAACATAGCTTCCTCGCTTTACCATCAACTGATGAGTGAATGTTTTCATTATACGCTGATTTCCTAAGTGCGGTGATTTTTTGTGAAATTTTTACTAGAATAACAGATTATTATTTTTCCCTTTTATATCGCTAAATAGACGAAAATGAATAGACGAAAACGCCCCACCCTACAAATGATTGCCGATCATCTTGGTTTAACCAAAATGACCATTAGCCGTTATTTACGCAATCCTGATTCCGTTGCGCCAGAAACGCAACACAAAATCGCTGCCGCGATTGAACAATTTGGCTATATCCCTAACCGAGCGCCTGATATTTTATCTAACGCCAAAAGTTTAGCCATTGGCGTGTTACTGCCCTCTCTCACTAACCAAGTGTTCGCGGAAGTGTTGAAAGGTATTGAATTAATTACGGATAAAGCAGGCTATCAAACGATGGTGGCGCACTATGGATATAGCGTAGAAAAAGAAGAACAACGCATTGAAAGCCTGCTTTCTTATAATGTGGACGGTTTAATTTTATCGGAAAATCACCATAGCCCACGTACCTTAAAAATGCTTGAAGTCGCCAATATTCCTGTGATTGAAATTATGGACAGCAGCGAAATGGGCATTCAGCAAGTGGTGGGCTTTGATAATGTGGCGGCGGCGCAATCTATGGTGGAAACAATGATTCATTACGGGCATAAAAATATCCTTTACTTCACCGCACGAATGGACAAGCGTACCAAGCTAAAAATGCAAGGCTATGAAAATGCGATGAAAAAACACGGCTTAACACCACATAGCCTGATTACCTCTGAACCCTCTTCTTTCACTCTAGGAGCAAATTTACTACGCCAAGCCTTAAGCCAATACCCTGAAACCAACGGCATTTTTTGTACCAATGATGACTTAGCGATTGGCGCGTTGTTTGAATGTCAGCGTTTGGGGATCAAGATTCCGCAAGATATAGCCATTGCTGGTTTCCACGGCCACGATGTGGGGCAATCAATGACACCACAACTTGCCACCGTGATCACGCCAAGATTAGAAATTGGCAAAATTGCAGCGCAAGAATTGTTAAATCGGTTACAAGGTATCCCAATTCAAAATCAAATTATTAATTTAGGCTATCAGATACACATAGGGGAAAGCATTTAATGATTCCCCCTATTTATAAAGTGATAATAATTTAAAAGCTCAAAACGCTATGCGCTAACTGGCTTCGTTTCTACTGGCTTGGTAAAGGCTCTTAATAATAAATAGCCACCAATTGCCGATAAACCAGAACCGATGAGAATCCCCACCCGTGCAAAGCTCGCCATTTCACTTGCTCCATCACCACCAAAGGCAAGACCTGCAAGGAACATTGACATTGTAAAGCCGATACCACAAAGCAAGGCCACGGCAAAAATTTGCTTGAAGTTAATGCCCTCAGGCAATTTTGCAATGCGTAATAACACTGAAAGGTAACTAAATAAGAATACGCCTAACAGTTTACCCACTAATAAGCCTAGAATAACGCCAAGGGTAAGTGGTGAACTCAGTGTTTCTAACCCCATTCCTGATAAAGATACCCCCGCATTGGAAAAAGCAAATAACGGCAAAATAAAGAAAGAACACCAAGGGGCTAAAATATGTTCCATATCGTGCAATAATTTTCGTCCATTTTTGCCTTTTAATGGAATACTAAAACCGATGATAACCCCTGCAAGGGTGGCGTGTACACCTGATTTCAGCACCGATACCCAAAGCACCAGCCCAACAATGACATAAGGCCCTAAATTAGAAACTTTAAAACGATTTAGCAAGATTAATCCCACAATCGCGATACTGGCTAGAATTAACGCGCGGGTACTTAAATCCTGTGAGAAGAACAAGGCAATCACAATTATCGCCCCTAAGTCATCAATAATTGCTAAAGCAAGTAAGAATACTTTTAAGGCAAAGGGAACTCGGCTACCCAATAAGCCTAAAATACCTAACGCAAAGGCAATATCTGTTGCCATTGGAATTGCCCAGCCTTCTTGATATTGTGGGGTATCTTTAGTGATAAACCAATACACTAACGCAGGCACAACCATTCCGCCTAGTGCGGCAATAGCAGGGAAAATAGCTTTTTGGTAACTAGAAATTGCCCCTGTGAGTAATTCTCGTTTTACTTCCAATCCCACAAGCACAAAAAACACGGCCATAAATCCATCATTTACCCACATTAATAAAGGTTTATTAATTTGCACAATCGAACCAAATTGGATCACCACTGGCGCATCAAGAAAACTAAAATAAAAACGGCTTAATGGTGTGTTTGCAAGCAAAATGGCAAAGGCTGCAAAAAAGAGCAACAACATTCCACCTGCGGCTTCCATTTTCATAAAATAGCGAATATATCGAACCATTAATCTCTCCTAAAATATAAAAATTGGCAAATTATTGCCGAAATAAAATCATCATTATTGCATTTTAATAAAAAATGATCCTTTATTTTTCTAACATAGAAATAAAAACAGGGTCAATAAAAATCGGGAAAATTGATGCTATGCGTTGAAAAATTAAAAATTTTACTCAATTTTTAACCGCTCTTTTATCCTTTTATTAAAGTTGCTGATATAAGCGTCTTGCGTTGGCATCAGACATACTGGCAATGTAATCACATACCACACGTTGCTTGTGCGCTTCATCTGCATTGCGCCATTGTTCCAGCACATAAGGTGGCAATAAACGCTCGGGATTATTAGCAAAAACTTGAAACATCTCACGCAACATTCTTTGTCCTTTATATTCAATCCGTTGCGTATTGACATCGCAAATCACATATTTCCAGACAAAATTCTTAAACACTTTCAGTACCGCAATCACATCTGGCGGCAATTCCGCATTATAACGAAGTAAGGGTTCTGAAAAATCTGCGCTAATTTTCCACCGCACATTGGTAATAAAATAATTCACCAACGCGCCAATGGCATTTTTTCGTTCATAATGATAAGGCGAAAATAAATTACGGCTAATGGACTCAATATGCTGCGTAATCCATTCTGAATCACAATGTTGCAGTTGCTCAAAGGCTTCTTGCCATTGGTGTTGATGCACCATTCCAACCACAATGGCATCTTCTAAATCGTGAACACCATAGGCAATGTCGTCTGCCAGTTCCATAATGCTACAATCTAAGGATTTATAACAGGTTTTTAAGGTTTGCTCTGGCAACTCTCGTGATTGATTAAGTTGTTGAAATAGATGGCGATCTTTTTCACTTAAAGGGGCGAGTAGCCATTCAAAGACATCAAGATCATCGCGGAATAATCCTTTACCGGGAATCCAGTCCAACATTTTAGTTTGGCTTAAATCGCCTTGCTGAAACTGCGGTATCTGACTATATTGTGGCGATACTTCATCTAAAATAGCGGGATATTTCACCACGCCAAGCAAAGTGCGGCGGGTTAAATTCATTCCAGCATTGGCGGTATAAGGCTCTAACTTGGTTAATAAGCGAAAAGTTTGCGCATTGCCTTCAAAGCCACCGTAATCGCGCATCATATAATTTAATGCCACTTCCCCACCGTGGCCAAAAGGCGGGTGTCCAATATCGTGCGCAAAGCACAGACTTTCAATCAGATCATTAGAAGGCAATAAAGGCTTTAGCTGTTTTTGTAAAATGCTTTTGTCCGTCTTTAATTGCTCGGCTAAATGGGCAAATGCTTCGGTGAATTTGAGTTGCGCCACCAAGCTGCTACCAATTTGAGCCACTTCCAAAGAATGGGTTAAGCGCGTGCGGTAAAAATCATTTTCGCCCACGGCGTGAATTTGCGTTTTAGCTTGCAGGCAGCGAAATGCTGCGCTGTGCAAAATACGTCCACGATCACGGCGAAATGGCGGGCGGTGATCTTTTTCTCGCGGACTATCTGGATTCACCCGTTCTAGCCAAGGATTACTTATATTATTCATTCTATGTTATCCATAACGAAACAATTTTAAACATCAGTGGCGCAAAAATAGAACTCATAATGCCACATAAAACCAGTGAAATAGACGCATAACTGCCTGCTTTAGGGTTCACTTCCATACAGCTTACCATACCCAAAACGTGCGAAACCGCGCCAACAGATAAACCGATAGATTGCAGATATTTCACCTTACATAATTTCAGCACCAAATAACCAAACATTGAACCTTGCAGGCCTGCTACTAGCACCACTACCGCTGTTACCGCAGGGATTCCACCAATGGTATTGGTAATTTCCATTGCAATAGGGGTGGTAACAGATTTTGCCAAGGTTGTCGCGATGAGGCTTAAATCGCCCCCTAGCCACCAAGCCAACAGCGCGCCACTAAACATTGATAAAACCGAAGCAAGTGCGGTAATAAATAAAATAATTTTCCAATCTTGTTTAATTTGGCCTAACTGTTCGTATAACGGCAAGGCGAGCGCCACCACACTTAAGCCTAATAAATTATTCAGCGGCGCATTGCCAGCCATATAATCTGCATAAGGAATTTTCAGCACCAGCAACAGGCCGACCAACATTGCAATGGTTAATACAAAACTATTAAATACAATAGATCTCAACCGCTTACCAATTTGCACCGCCAAGGCAAAAACCAGTATGGTTAGTAAAGAATAAGCATAAATCATTGCTTGCCTCTCCCACGTTGTTTTAATACCCGCTGACGCAATTTACGAAAAGATCGCTGTGCAAACAAATAATCCGATAACCACGCAATCAAAATTAGGGTTAAAAACGTGGCGATAATATTGGGAATTAACAGCACCTTTGCTTGCTTAATCAGTAATTCCGAATATTCCATAATTCCCACACTGATTGGTACAAACAATACTGCCATATAGCGGTTAATCAACCTCGAACCTTGCAAGATCCAATCGACTTTAATTATCTGTAAACTCAAACATAAAAATAATAGCACCAGCCCCCAAATACTGGCTGGAATGCCCAAAGGCAATAAATAGACAATCAACTCGCCTAACAACAGCATTAGATACAAAATAGCCACACTGCGTAAGAAGTAAAACAGCTTTAACATTTGCTCCCCAACAATAGGTACATCGTCAATTTTGTTGATTTTACTCTTATTTTATTCGTTTTGTTATGACTTTTGCTACAATAAGACAAAATTCTTATGGCTTCAGGAAAAGATTCTTAGTAAAAATGAAAATAATCAATTATTCCCTTTTAGCTGCTATTTTACTGAGTGGCACGTTCACTAATGCAGATGCCGCAACGCAGCGTAGCTTAATTTGCCGTGTGGTCGGCATTTCTGATGGCGATACCTTTCGCTGTTTGCTTGAAAATAACAAACAAATCAAAGTTCGTTTAGACAGCATTGATGCGCCAGAAAAGAAACAACCTTTTGGTAATAAATCGCGTCAAACCTTAGCCAACCTGATTCATAAGCAAGCAGTTCAGCTAGAAATTGTGGGCTATGATCGCTATCAACGCACGCTTGCCACGGTGTATAACCAACAAGGGCAAAATATCAATCTTGCAATGGTAAAACTAGGAATGGCGTGGGTGTATAAGCGTTATGCGCGCGATCAAAGCTATTTTTACGCACAGCAACAGGCACGCGCACAGCGTGTCGGTTTATGGCAAGATCCCCAACCGATTTACCCCGAACAATGGCGCAAAATGCAAAGCGAACAACGTAAACAAAAACGCCAACAAAAAGAAAAAGGATCATTCTATGGCTTTTAACCCCAAAGAATTTCGGAAAAATTTTCCTTATTTTCAACAACCTAACGCAGCCGTTTATTTAGACAGCGCCGCTACTAGCTTAAAACCGCAAGCCTTGATTGATGCCACCGTTGCGTTCTATCAATCCGCAGGATCGGTACATCGTAGCCAATATGACGAACAACAAACCACAAGCTATGAACAAGCGCGCACAAGAGTGAAAAAGCTGATCAACGCACAAAGCGAACAAAGTATTATTTGGACATCAGGCACCACGCACGCCATTAATTTAGTGGCGAACGGCCTGCTACCACAGCTTACGCCACAAGATGAAATCATTATCAGTGAAGCGGAACATCACGCCAATTTTGTCTGCTGGCAGCAGCTAAGCCAAAAAACTGGCGCTAAATTGATCGTCCTGCCATTGCAGACTAACGGCGTTATTGATGATCGTGCATTAAAAAGTGCGGTGCAAAAAAACTGCAAAATTGTTGCCTTGACGATGATGTCCAATGTAACGGGCGTGGTGCAGCCGTTGGCTGATCTAATCCCGATTATTCGCCACCAAAGTAACGCATTCATCTTAGCCGATGCGGCACAAGCGATTAATCATCTTTCCATTGATTTACAACAACTTGATGTGGATTTTCTCACCTTTTCCGCCCACAAAATCTATGGCCCAACAGGGCTTGGCGTTTTGGCAGGAAAATTGACCGCACTTAATCAACTTCAGCCCTTATTATTTGGTGGCAAAATGGTGCAGAAAGTCAGCGCACAGCAAACAGAATTTGCCGAATTACCTTATAAACTTGAAGCTGGCACGCCGAATATTGCTGGCGTAATCGGCTTTAATGCGGTGCTAGAATGGCTAGAAAAATGGGACAACAATGCCGCACATCAGTATGTCGCGCAATTAAGCGAACAAATCATCGCACGCTTGCAACAATACCCTGCCTGCCAGCTTTTTGCTTATGGCGATCGCAGCCCAATTATTAGCTTTTTATTTAAGCATATTGATCTTTCTGATCTTGCTACCCTGTTGAGCGAACAAAATATTGCCCTGCGCGCTGGCGAACATTGCGCTCAACCTTATTTGGCAAGGCTCGGACAACGTGGTACATTACGCCTTTCCCTTGCCCCTTACAATAATGAGCAAGATATTGAACACTTTTTTAACGCGTTGGATAACGCCTTAGCCTTGTTAGATTAACGCAATGAGAACAGAAATTAAAAACGCCAAAAATTGGGAAGATCGCTACCGTTTCATTATTCAAAGCGGAAAAAATCTCTCTCGCCCTGATGAACAAACGCTCGCCCAAATGCAGCCTATTTCAGGTTGTGAAGCCAAGGTTTGGTTCAAATTCGAAGAAAAAAACGACCGCACTTTTATGTTTAACGCCTTTAGCGAAGCGCGCATTATTAACGGCTTGCTTTGGCTAATTTTGCAAGAAATTAACGGCAAAACCGCAGAGCAATTGCAATCCTTTGATTTAACCGCTTATTTTGATGGACTTGGCCTTGCTCAACGATTAAGCAGCACGCGCTTAAATGGCTTAAAACAAATTGAGCAAATTGTGCGAAATTTAGCAACTTGTACAAATTAAATCTGTCGAAAATAAAAAACTTGCTATAATCGCCACAAGCAATTTATCAGGAAGAATAATGAAAAAAAAACTTGTCGCATTTTTAATTTCTACCTTATTTTCCTCCGCACTTTGGGCGGATTGGGAAATGGTGGGCAATGCTGATTATAACTGGGGGCCATTTCAAATTTACACCCTAAGTCTCTATTCAGAAACGGGAAATTATCAAGAAAATCAACGTCCTTTAATGCTCTCATTCAACTTTGACAAGCCCGTGGAAGGCAAAAATTTCGCCATTAGTTTAATCAAAGAAATGAAATCTCTTAAGGTGGAAGGCGATACGGATAATTGGCTAGATGAACTACAAAAAATCTTTCCCGATTTCTCACCTAAAGATGTGTTGAGCTACATTGCCTTGCCAAACAAAGGCTATTTTATTTTAAATGACACGGTGCTAGACAAGGAATTTGGCGATGATTTTAACCGTGCGTTTATCAGCAGTGCCTTATCACCAAAAGGCAGTTACGGTAAAATTTTGCCACAGCTCTTAGGTAAAGAAAAAAGCCCGCATAGTGATAATGAAAAGCTCTTGCCACCCCCCGATGTAGAAAAGCTTAATGAAGATGAAATCAACCCTCAACTTCCGCCACAATTTGAGCTTGATCTACAAAAACAGGAAGAGGTTTAGACAATAAATAACAATCGACACGAGAAGAGAGAAGAGAAAATAGCCAATGTTTAACATATTCAAAAAACCTTATGAGAAAGGAACATTAGAAGCATGGGCAAAAACGTGCGATGATATCGCAAAGGTTGCTATTTTAGCTGTACCTGTGATACTGTATAACAACGATCCATTATTACAAAAAGGCATTAACCTCGTTGCTCTCGTTATTAGTGCCTACAGCACCATATGGGGTGCAAGAATTTGTCGCAAACTCGCAGAAAACAAGGAGGACTAAATGGGATTAACCATCGGACTAATTATTCTTGCCGTTGCAAGTCTAGCCTTTGCAATTAAAATGAATAACCAACTTAACACAAAATAACCTAAAAGCTCGCTATTGCGAGCTTTTTATTATAGTCATCCAAAATATAGCTATGGCGGATAATTTCAATCCGCCCTATTTTTATGCCGTTTTAAAGGCTTTAATTTGTTGTAAATGTTGCGAAATTTTTTGAATTTATGACCTTCATTTTCATCCTAAATCACTTCATAAAAAGGGGAAAAGGGTTTCTGCACTACGCTGAGCATCTAGCACTTCATCTTGAGTAGAAAGAAAAACTAAGCAATTTCCCTTATTTTTAAACGGAAATTTTCAACACTTTTGGTGATAATTTATTCGTTATTTTTTGATCTGGCTTGGCTTTTTCGTTCCAAATACAAGATCATCTGTAACGCAATATCTAAACCACTGGTTTTTTCGATCATTTCAAGCCCCGGGCTGGCATTAACTTCTAATACCAACAGCCCTTGACGAGAGCGAATTAAATCCACCCCTGCCACATCTAAGCCCAGTGCTTGCGTGGCGGTAAGGGCAATTTGTTTTTCCTGCTCACTGAGCCACACTTGCTCGCCCGTTCCTCCACGGTGAATATTGGCGCGAAACTCGCCCGCTTGCCCTTTGCGTTCCATTGTGGCGATCACTTTTCCCCCCACCACAAAACAGCGCACATCGCCCCCTTGCGCTTCGCTAATAAACTGCTGCATTAACACAGGCACGCCAGAATGATTTAAGGTTTCCACGATGCTACTGGCGCTACTTTGGCTCTCCGCTAAGATCACGCCAATGCCTTGTGATCCACTTAAGGTTTTCAAAATGGTCGGCGAGCCGATCAATTCAAGGCTTTCTTTCGCCCGCGTTTCACTGCCAGCCAGTAAAGAAGGGGGAACGGCAATGCCGTGCTGAACTAAAATCTGCAAACTCCACCATTTATCACGCGCTTTGAGAAAAGGCTCAACCTCATTTAAACAAGCTACGCCTTTGGCTTGAAAATGTTGCAGCACGGCACAGCCCATTTGTGTACTCGCCGATCCAAAGCGCGGCAATACGGCATCATAATCGGGCAATAAATAAGGTTCAGCCTCGCGATTTAGCTGATAATATAAATCAAAGTGCGGTGCATTTTCGCTGAGTTTTAGCATAAAACGATTGGGATCGAGAATATCCATTTGATGTCCGCAACTTTCCGCGGCTTCTTTTAAACGCTGGCAGCTATAAAGGCGCGGCTCGCGGCATAACATTAATAATTTCATTTTTTCCTACTTCGGCTACAAGGCTCTCAAACTGTTATTTTGATATATTACACCAATTACAACAATGCTAAAAAACTCCTTTATTCTTTTTGCCATAATCAGTACAATTTGCACAATTTTTTATCTTGCTAAGCATTTTGTCTATTTGTATTTTTATCTAGCCAATGTGCTTTGCCCTAACAGAAGGAAATGATTATGTTCGTTGTTATTTTTGGTCGCCCTGGTTGCCCTTACTGCGTGCGTGCAAAAGAGCTTGCTGACAAATTAAAAGAAACCTTAAGCGATTTTGACTACCGCTATGTAGATATTATCGCAGAAGGCATCAGCAAAGCAGATTTATCTGCTTCAGTAGGCAAACCGGTTGAAACTGTGCCACAAATTTTCATTGATGAAAAACCAGTAGGCGGTTACACCGACTTCGCTGCGTTAATGAAAGAACAGTTTAACGTAGTAAACTAATATCCATAAATACAAAGTGCGGTGAAATTTCACCGCATTTTTTATCTCTGCAAAATTTTCCTTGCATATTTTCAAAAATGAATATAAATTCACTTTAAATGAATAATTATAAGAAAAGGAAGTTATGCGCAGTACCGAACTTGTACAGTGGTTTAGACAATCCACGCCCTATGTCAATATGCACAGAGGCAAAACCTTTGTGATTATGCTTGATGGCGATACCATTGCCAGCCCAAATTTTATTAATATTATCAATGACATTAGCCTGCTCCACAGCCTTGGCATTAAATTAGCCATTGTGTTTGGCGCAAGATTGCAAATTAATCAGCTCCTTGAACAGCAAGGCATCGTGCCAATTTATCATAAAAATATTCGCATTACCGATCCTCACAGCCTTGATGTGGTGAAACAAGCGGTGGGCAAATTAAATTATGATATTGCTGCACGCCTTTCTTTGCGTCTGCCTCATTCTGCGGTAATCAATGTGGTGAGCAGCAATTTTATTTTGGCACAACCCATTGGTGTAGATGACGGCGTAGATTATCAGCTCAGTGGCAAAATTCGCCGTATTGATAGCGAGAAAATTCAGCAACAATTAGATCAAGGATCGATAGTGCTACTCGGCCCCATCGCCCCCTCTGTAACGGGAGAAACCTTTAATTTGCCTTTTGAAGAAGTGGCAACGCAGGTAGCAATCAAACTTAAGGCAGAAAAACTTATTGCCTTTTCTGA